>NZ_CP159405.1:0-300000 GCF_040500525.1 Azospirillum formosense
ATGGACGACCACAACACCGACAAGGAAAACGCCGAACTGCTGGACCGCCCGGTCCAGCTGGCGCTGCGGCTGGATTCGCCGCTGCGCGGCGACGTGAACAACGACCGGGCCCTCATGGCCTATTCGCTGTTCGGCCTGTCGAAGGACAAGGTGGAAAGCCTTCCCACCTACGACGACGGCAAGGTGAAGATCGAGGTGCGCGCGCCGCGCGACGTCGGCGTTGCGACGATCTGGGACAAGTCGGTGCTGATCTACGCCGTCTCGCTGCTGCGCGAGAAGATGGCCGAGGGCAAGATGGGTCCGGAGGTCGGCAAGCTGCACTTCACCACCAGCGACCTCCAGCGCATCGTCGGCAAGACCGCCGGGGGCAGCGCCTACGACAAGATCGAAGGGGCGCTGGAGCGGCTGCAGGGCACCCAGATCAAGACCAACCTGGAGGCCGGGGGCGAAGGCGAGAGCGGCGCCTTCTCTTGGATTTCCGACTACAAGCTGCTGTACCGCCGCGGCAAGAAGGACGGCGAGCGGCAGGTGCGCGGCCTCACCCTGGTGCTGTCGAACTGGGTCGTCAGGGCGGCGCTTGGCAACAACCTGCTGACCTATTCGGAAGATTACTTCGCGCTGAAGCCCATCGAGAAGCGGCTCTACGAGATCGCCCGCGCCCATCTGGGCCACGGCACCGCCTTCTGGATGGCGCTGGAGCCGCTGCGCAAGCGGGTCGGCTCCGACAACGACCTGCGCAAGTTCAAGAACGCGCTCGGCCCCGTGCTCCAGGCCGACCGCATCCCCGGCTACGGCGTGCGCATCGTCGAGGCGGCGGAGTACAAGGAGCTGATGACGGCGCGCGGCGCCTCGATCGCCCGCGTGCTGAACGCCGACCTGCCGGTGATCTTCTGGCGCAAGGACGCCGGCGAGCCGGAGAGCTGGATCGACATTCCCAGGGTCGAGTTCGACGAGGTGGTCTGACCCCCCTCCCCTGCCCTACTCCGCCAGCAGCCCGTCACGGAAGGTCCGGGCGGCGTGGCTCAACCCGCGCTCGCGGTGGCGCAGCAGGCGGAAGGGGCGCTCGGGCAGCGGGAAGGGAACGCGGTGCAGACGCCCGGCCGCCAGCGCGCCGCGCGCCACCAGATCCGACAGGGCGGTGGCCCCCGCCCCGGCCATCACCGCCGACAGCACCGCCTCGTTCGAGGGCAGCTCCAGCGCCACCGGCAACTCCTCCGGCGCCCTGCCCCGCCCGCGCAGCGCCTCCTCGAACTCGGAGCGGGTGCCCGACCCGGCCTCGCGCAGGACCCAGGGGGAGCGGTTCAGCTCCTCCAATGGCAGGTCGCTCCGCCCGCGCCAGGGGTGGCCGTCCCCGACCAGCAGCAGCAGGCGGTCGCCGGGCAGAAGGTCCTGGTCGAGCAGCGGGTCCGCCACCTCCCCTTCCACCAGCCCGAGATCGGCGGCGCCGTCCAGCACGGCCTTGGCGACTTGGGCGGTGTTGGCGGCCTTCACCGCGACGTCGACGTCCGGATAGCGCTGGTGAAAGGCGACGAGCCGTTCGGGCAGCCAATAGCCGGTGATGGTCTGGCTGGCGTGGATGGCGATGCGGCCGCGCTTCAGCGCCGACAGGTCGGCCAGCATCCGCTCCGCCGCCTCGGCGCGGGCGAGCACCGCGACGGCCTCGCCGAGGAACAGGCGCCCGGCCTCCGTCAGCTCGATGCGGCGGCCCACCCGGTCGAACAGGCGGACGGCGTGCCGCGCCTCCAGGCTGGAAACGGCGGCGCTGACCGCGGATTGCGTCAGATTCAGGGTCGCCGCCGCCCGCGTCACATGCTGCTGCGTGGCGACCGCCACGAAGATGCGGAGCTGTTCGAGAGTCATGCGGTCCCCTGCCTTCCAACCGTTCGATAAATCCGAATGATTCGTCCATTATAATCCGTTGGAACGAACGGTCCACAGGGCGCAGCTTCCCGGCATCGGAATTCGAGGACGCCATGCCCAACCTTCTTCCCCCATCGCCCCGCCGGACCCTGGCCACCCTGTCGCCGGGGATTCTGCTCTGCTCCGGCGTGAGCGGCGCGGCGCTGGCCTTGCAAAGCCTGGAGCAGCAAGTCTTCGGGCAGGCCTGGCTGGAGGCGCTGGTCCTGGCGATCCTGATCGGGGTGGCCCTGCGCAGCGTCTGGGCGCCGGGACGGCGCTGGCAGGCGGGAACGGACTTCAGCGCCAAGACGCTGCTGGAGGTCGCGGTGATGCTGCTGGGCGCCTCCATCGATCCGCAGACGATCCTGGCCGCCGGGCCGGGGCTGGTGGCGGGAATCGCCGGGGTGGTCGCCCTGGCCCTGGCGGTCAGCTACGGCATCGGCCGCCTGCTGGGATTGCCGCCGCGCATGGCGGTGCTGGTCGCCTGCGGCAACTCCATCTGCGGCAACTCGGCCATCGCGGCGACGGCGCCGGTGATCGGGGCGCACGGCGACGACGTGGCGGCGGCCATCGCCTTCACGGCGGTGCTGGGGGTTCTCGTGGTGCTCGGCCTGCCGCTTCTGGTGCCGCTGCTCGGGCTCAGCCCGATGCAGTACGGCGTGTTCGCCGGGCTGACCGTCTACGCGGTGCCGCAGATCCTGGCGGCGACGGCGCCGGTCGGCGCGCTGAGCGTCCAGGTCGGGACGCTGGTGAAGCTGCTGCGCGTGCTGATGCTGGGACCGGTGGTGGTGGCGCTGGCCCTGATGGCGCAGCCGGAAGGTGCTGCCCGGGATGGGGGCGCCAGGACCCGTCCCCCGCTGCGCCGTCTGGTGCCCTGGTTCATCCTCGGCTTCCTGGCGCTGGCCGGGCTGCGGGCGGCGGGGCTGATCCCGGACGCCGCCCTGGCGGTCAGCCAGAGCGCGGCGGGCGTCCTGACGGTGCTGTCGATGGCCGCCCTGGGGCTTGGGGTGGATGTGCGGATGCTGTCGCGGGCCGGCCTGCGCGTCACCGCCGCGGTGGTGCTGTCGCTGGCGGCGCTGGGCGCCATCGGGCTGGGGCTGATCCGGTTGCTGGGGATCATGTGAGCGCGGATGGCGGCGCGTCGGGGCGGCAGCGCTTGCAGGGACGGAAGCCCGCCGCCTGCGCCGCCGCCGCGTCCGGGTGGAAGGAGACGTTCTCCCGCTTGGCCCGCCGCGATGGGCAGGAGGGGCGGCAATAGACGCCGGTGGTGCGCACCGCGTAGACGAAGCGCCCGTCGCCGTCATGGTCTCGGCGCGTCACCGCGCCCCACATCGCCTCCTCGTCCATGATGCCCTCCCGATCCTGCCGCCGGGATCGTCGCCGATGCCCCGAAGCGGGGCCACCCGTTTCCTGCGCCACGCAAAAAGACGGCCGGCAGGGGTCTGCCGGCCGCGAGGTTCGGGGAGGGAGGGACGCGAGGCGGGGTGCCTTACTTCTGGATGCCGATGACCTGCTGCTGGGCCTTGTTGCCGATGCCGGCGGAGAGGTTGGAGACGGTGCCGAGGTTCTGGTTGAACAGGGCGCCCGGCGCGCCGAACTGCATGGCCTTGACCTGCTGCTGGGCGGTGTTGCCGATGCCGACCGCGCTGTTGCTGACGGTGCCGGCGTTGCTGTTGAAGCTGCCCAGGGCGAAGGGCGCCTTCGCCCCGCCGCCGCCCGCCTGCATGCCGAAGACCTGCTGCTTGGCGGTGTTGCCGACGCCGGCGGCGAGGTTGGAGACGTTGCCCAGGTTGGAGGCGGTGCCGAAGGGCCCGGCCAGCCCGCCACCCGCCTGGACGCCCATCACCTGCTGCTGCGCCTTGTTCTGGATGCCGGCGGCGGTGTTGGAGATGACGCCCAGGTTGCTGGCGTTGCCCAGCGGGATGCCGCCGGTCATCAGGTCGCCGGCGAAGGCCGGGCCAACGGAGGCGGCGGAGCACAGGACGGCGACGGCGGCGGCGATCAGGGTGGTGCGGCGCATGGTGTGGTTTCCTTCCGGTGTCTGGGGAGTTGGTGTCTGGGGGAGTTGGCTGCCGGTTCCGTCTGCGTCGGCGCCCGGCCTGTCCGATGACCAGACCCTACGCCCCGCTGCCCATCCCCGCTGTGGCCTGCGCCACACTGTGGGACAGCTTTTCCAGAAGGCCGTTATTCCCGCCCATACCGTTGAGGTGCGGGGGATTTCCTGTACGATCCCCCGACGCCTTTTCCGGCACCCGCCCTAGTTCCGTGCGGGGCCACCACAACGATGCGAGACGGCGCAATGCTTCAGACACCCGACCGGCTGGACCCGGAGGTCGTGATCTTCGATTTCGACGGCGTCATCATCGACTCCGTGCCCACCAAGAACGGCGGCTTCGCCATCCTCTACGGCATCGACGATGCGGAGACGGAGGAGCGGATGCGGCAGACGATCTGGCGCAACGGCGGCCTCAGCCGGTTCAAGATGCTGGGGATCCTGGAGCGGGAGATGTTCGGGCGCGACCCCGGCCCGGCGGAGATCGACGAGCTGGCCCGCCGCTACGCCGAGATCGTCGATCCGCGCGTTCCCGATTGTCCGCTGATCGCGGGCGCCGAGACGGCGCTGGACCGGCTGGACGGCACGCCCTGCCACCTCGTCTCGGGCACGCCGCACGAGGTGCTGATGGGCACCGTGCGCGCCAAGGGGCTGGAGCGGCATTTCCGCAGCATCACCGGCTCTCCCAACGTGAAGGCGGAGGTCTTCGCGCGCATCGTCGCCGAGGGCGGGCACGACCCGGCGCGGTCGCTCGCCATCGGCGATTCCCTGACCGAGCTGGAGGCCGCCCGCAAGGCCGGCATGGCCTTCGTCGGCGTGGTGTCGGAAGGGTTGCCGAACCCCTTCCCGCCCGACGTGACGGTGGTCGGCGACCTGCACGGGCTCGCCCAACGCCTCTGAGCGGAGGCGTTGCGGAAAACGGTCTCATCGGGGTATTGTTTATGAGCCCAACAATTCATAAATGATTAGGGCAACCTATGACGAAAGGGAGGTCAGTATGCCCGTGCCGAAAGAGGCTGCCGAAGCCGCCCGTGACCGTTATCTGGCGATCCTCAGCGGGTACCCCGGCATGACCCGCGCCGAAGTCACGAAACTGTCCGACGACTACGCGATCGCGGTCAATTTCGCGTCGGGCATCCCCGACGATCTTCCCAAGGATCTGGACGGCGTGCCGGTGATCGCACGCACCCAGTGACGCTGATCCGACGATACGTCCGGTGACACGCAAACGCGACGCCCGGTCCAGACCATGGACCGGGCGTTTCGTTTGTCCGGCGCTCAGGCCGGGTTGGATGGGGTGGTGGCGTCGGCGCGCTCGGCCGGCCCCTTGTTCATCGCCATCGCCATCATCTGGCTCGCCTGCGCGGTGCAGGTCGCGGCCAGCGTGCGCACCGTCTGGCCGCCTTCGACGAGAAGCCGGCTGAGCATGGGGCCGGGCGCTTCGAAGGTGCCGATGAAGACCCGCTCCTCCTCCCCCTTGCCGGCGAAGCCGCGCTTGAACAGGTGGACGCCGGGGTTGACCTGGGCGTTGACCCCGTGCAGGTCGTAGCGCTTCCCGCCGTTGGCCTTCACCCACTGCATCGCCTTCCAGTGGACGAGGAAAGCCGCGTTCAGCGGCAGTCCGGCCTCCGCGGTGGCCGAGTTCTGCATCAGCGCGGTGTCGCCGAGCAGCGACACCACCACGCCGGCCACCGGCTCGCCGTTGTGTGAGGCCATCACGGCGTGCATCTTCATGCCATCGGGCAGGGCGCGGTGGACCTTCGTCAGGGTGCGGCTGTCGAAGGCGCGGAAGCCCTTGCGGCGCTGCGTCTGGATGAACAGGTCGTCGATGGCGTCGAGGATCTCCGGCGAGGAGCCCTCGACGATTTCCAGCCCGGCCCCCTCGGCCTTGGCGAGGCCGCGGCGCCAATGGCGGGACAGGTCCTTGTGGATCGTCGCCTCGTCGCGGGTCAGGTCCATGATGAAGGTGCGGTAGGGGGCCTTGGCGTCGCTGTGCCGCATCCCCAGCGCCTCCATGGCGGACAGCGCGCGGGCGCCCTCCCCTGCCCCGTCCTCGACGCGCGGCAGGACGCGCAGGAACAGGCCGCGCCGGACGCTGTACTCGGCCTTCATCGCCTCCATGATGGCCAGGAACGCCTCCGGATCGGCTGGGCGGCCCTTGGGGCGCCACAGCGGCCCCCACATGACCAGCGCGATGCCGCCGATGCCCGGCACGCGGCGGACCAGCAGCTGCGCCGCGGCGATCGGCTGGCCGTCGCGGCGCAGCACGATGTGGCTGAGGTCGCGGCCGGGATGGGCGATGCGCCCGAAATCCCAAGTCTGGAAGATGTTGGCGTCATCGAAGCCGTTCATGACGGCGTACCAGCCGCCGCGGTCCATACGGTCGACTTCGACAGCCGGTGAAGCGTCCAGGCAATCGCCCCCAAATGCGTCGGTGTGAATCTGGCGTTTCCCCAGCGAAGTCACGTCGAGCCTCTCGCGTGGTTGGTCGAATGGGCGCAGTCGGGGCGGACGTGGAACCTCGCCCGTCCCGCTTCCCTGGCCGGAGGCCAGAGCCGTCGCATCGTCGAAGGTCGAAGCTCCGCGGAAGGTCTTAGACAATTCACGCGTGGCCTACGGACTTTGCGATCGTTCACAAACAATAGGAGACGCACGGGAAAATCACACAAACCCTGATGGGTTCGCGCAAAATCCCACTGGATTATTCTCTGTGGCTAAGCGCTTTTTCTGGGGATTGCATGGATACGCCCGTATCGAGCGGTATGCTGCAATGCAATACGACCAATTTGACGCCGGTCGGGCGGATTTTATCCGGTGCCGGCGTTCAGAACATGGTCAGTTGGATGATGCCGTCCGCGCGGGCGTGGCGTTCCGCCGCGTTGGCGGCGGCGTCCTGGGCGCCCTCCTGCGACTGGGCGATCCCGACGGCGATGCGCTCGCCGGCCACCGACACGGTCCAGGTCCAGCGTCCGTCGGTCCGCCACGACACCGCCAATTCACAGCCGTGCGCCTGACACACCAGTTGCCGCACCGACCAGTTCGCCGCCATTCGCGCAACCCCACAGCCCCGGTGCCGCCGCCGGCCCCGCGGACCCAGTTATGCACCGGAGCGGTCCCCTTCCGCCAGTGCCGGCTGCGGCGAGGCGGTGGACGTCAGCGTTTGGCGAAAGCCGAGGCCCGCACGGCCCTGACCCGGTTCGCAGCCGTGGGCATGGCTGTTCCCTTCCAACCGCGCCCGATTGACGGGACCCGGCTCCATCGCGAGCATCTGCGCGTTGGGAGCCGTACGGGCCGCCGTCAGGGCGTGGACGCCGGTGTAGGCTGCCATGACGAACACGACGCGCGCCGGCGTGGCGAGACGCTGCCAGAGGCGCAGCGATGCCGGCTCGCACCGCCCGCGCCACCCCAGGCTCATGCAGACGAGATCATCGTTTCGCTGCTGGGATCGCGGCGATGGCCCTGCCGTGCCTTCTCCAGCACCCCGGCGTCGAGAAGGAGCAGCCGGTCGGCCGCTGGTTCCGCCGGTGTCGTCGACCGCGACGCAATCGAAGTCCGTAAAAAGGCCGGGGTCGTTCTTGGCTGCCGCCATCACGGAATTGATCGCCTGCTGGGCATGGGCCTGATGGCCGAAGCCGACCGGAAACACCGCCGCGCATTTCAACCGCGACGGCGGCGCCGGAGCCCGGCGGAACAGAGGTGAACCGATGGTGAAGACTCCCGCGCCGGTGAGTTCCTGCAGCCGCCACTGCCCGAAGACGGGATGGAGTCACGGGCGCGGGTGATGCCATCCTTGTCCGTCGCCTGGAAAGGCATGTGGACCAGCAAGCCCCCCGGACGCAACGCGGCGTGGAGGCAGGGAGGAAGGGCATCCACCTCCGCCTGGGAAATACGCTCGATCGCATCTGGCAGGAGGCGGTCCGGGAGAGGGCCGGTTGCTGCGGACCACGGGTAGACACCCATTGCGAGGGTTGGGACGACTTGATAGCTTCCGGGACGACTCCGGCAAATGGGGCGACGAGGGGGCAATGACCGGCGACGATTTGAAGCTGCTGCGCGAGAGGCGCGGCCTCACCCAGACGCAGATGGCCGCGTTCGTGAACGAACTGACCGGCCGCCGCTACGACAAGCAGAGGCTCAGCAAATGGGAGACGGGGCGCGAGCCCCTGCCCCGCGACGTGCTGGGCCGGCTGCTGCTGCTGTCCCTGGAGCAGCCGGCGACCGAGACGCCGCGGGCCGGCACGACCATCGCCGTCGGCCTGCAAAAGGGTGGCACGGCCAAGACGGCGACCTCGATCAACGTCGCCTTCATGTTGGCCCGGTCGGGCAACCGCGTGCTGCTGGTGGACGCTGATCCGCAGGGCAACGCCACGGTCCATGTCGGCGTGCCGCAGACCGACGTGGTGGCGCTGACCGAGCAGGGCAGGGTGCTCTACCACGCGCTGATGGGCAAGGCGAAGCTGGCCGACGTCATCCGCCCGACCAGTGTGGAAGGGCTGGACGTCGTGCCGTCGAGCATCGCGCTCGCCAGCGCCGACACCGAACTGCCCGGCAACCTGACCAACGCCCAGACCGCCATGGCGGAGATGCTGGACGCGGTGCGGGGCGCGTATGATTTCATCCTGATCGACTGCGCGCCGAACCTGGGGGCGGTCACCATCAACGCGCTGACCGCGGCGGACTATGTGCTGATCCCCTGCCAGGCGGAGCCGCACGCCATCCTGGGCGTCAACGCCTTCCTGGACACCGTGACGAAGATCCAGCGGCGGCTGAACCCGAACCTGCGCATTCTCGGCGTGCTGCCGACCATGCTCAATCCCCGCCAGACCCAGGACCGCTCCTCGCTGGAGGACATCGGCCGGCTGTGGGGCGAGGATTACCGGGTCTTCCCGCCGGTGCCGCGCGCGACGATCTACGCGCAGGCCGCCGGAGCCAACGTCATCACGCTGGACGCCGACATCGGCGCGCCGGGCGTGGAAAGCTACGCCGCCATCGCCGGTGCCCTTCTGAAGGCCACCGGACGCATCCGGGAGTCGTCCGATGCCGCCTAAGAAGCTGACCCGCCAGACCGCCGCCACCGTCCTGCAGGCCAAGAACACCGCCCCGGCCCTGGAGACCGACCGGCTGTTCGGGCTGACCGGCGCCCTGCCCCGGCTGATCGAGGCCGACGTCGCCGCCATCCGCACCGACCCCAACCAGCCGCGCACCGTCTTCGACGAGACGGCCCTCGCCTCGCTGGCCGCCTCCATCGAGCGGCACGGGCTGCAGCAGCCGGTGCTGGTGCAGGAGACGGCGGAGAAGGGCGTCTACCGCCTCGTGGCCGGCGAGCGTCGCCTGCGCGCCCACCAGATGCTCGGCCGCCCGACCATCGCCGCCATCATCACCAAGGGCAAGGCGGAGGAGATCGCGCTGATCGAGAACGTCCAGCGCGTGGACCTGGACGCCATCGATCTGGCCCGCGGCCTAACCCAGCTCATCGACAGCCACGGCTACGCCCAGGCGGAGGTCGCCGCGGTCCTCGGCTGCTCGGAGGCCGAGGTGTCGAAGCGGCTGAAGGTGCTGGACCTGCCCACCGACATCCTCCGCGAATACCGGGAGAACCCCGACGCGGTGTCCCGCTCAGCCCTGGTCGAGCTGGCCTTCGTCGGTGACGAAGGGGAGGTGCGGCGGCTGTGGCAGTCGGCGCGCACTGGCGGGCTGACGGTGCAGTCGGTGCGCGCGGCGCGGGCGTCCAAGGCGCCGGGAACCGCGGAGCCGATGCGCGTGCTCGGCCGCTCGATCAACCGCATCGAGAAGGAGCTGAAGGCCATCGACGCGGTCAGCAACGCGATGCAGAAGGAACATCGGGAGCTGCTGCGGGACCTGCGGATGCGCATCGACGATCTGCTGGGGGAATGACCGCTTTCGAAATCGAAAGCGTCTTAAGGTTGTAGTTCTTAGAGATTGAAGCAACCTATAAGGGCTTTCGAAGTCGAAACGTGAAATGCCCCCAGGGCGTCAATCCTGGACGGTATTGCCCCCACCCCGACCCTCCCCCGCCAGCGCAGGGGAGGGGGCAAAAAAAGTCCCTCCCCTGCGCTGGCGGGGGAGGGTTGGGGGCAAAGCCCCTGCAAATCATGCAAAGAAGCACCGCGTGAACGGCGCCGTGCTTTGCCTTACACGGCCTGCTGCGGGCGCATGTCCGCCGGGTCGATGCCGGCGATCGCGACCGGCTTCTTCATGGCGTCGCGGCGGAAGGGCTCGCCCAGCTCCTGGTTCAGGATCACCTCGACGAAGGTGGTGATGCCGCGGCCCTGGTCCTCGATCGCCTGGCGCAGGGCGGCGGTCACCTCGTCCTGGGTGCGCGCGGTGACGCCCTTCAGGCCGCAACCCTCGGCCACCTTGGCGTAGCTGAGCTTGGGGTTCAGCTCCGTGCCGACGAAGTTGTTGTCGAACCACAGCGTCGTGTTGCGCTTCTCCGCCCCCCATTGGAAGTTCCGGAAGATCACCATGGTGACCGCCGGCCATCCCTCGCGCCCGATGGAGGACATCTCGTTCATCGAGATGCCGAAGGCGCCGTCACCGGCGAAGCCGACCACCGGCGTGTTCGGGCAGCCGATCTTCGCCCCGACGATCGACGGGAAGCCGTAGCCGCAGGGGCCGAACATGCCGGGCGCCAGATATTTCCGCCCCTCCTCGAAGGTGGGGTAGGCGTTGCCGATGGCGCAGTTGTTGCCGATGTCGGTGGACAGGATGGCGTCCGCCGGCAGGGCGGCCTGGATGGCCCGCCACGCCTGACGGGGCGACATGCGGTCGGACTCGCGCTCGCGCGCCTCGGCGTTCCAACTCGTTCCGGGATCGTCCTCCTCATGGTCGAGCGAGGACAGGAGCTGAAGCCACGCCGACTTGGTCTGGTGGATCAAGGCGCGGCGCTCCAGCCGGCCCGCGTCCCCGGCGCCGGGGGCGAGTTGCGCCAGGATCTGCTGGGCGACTTGGCGGGCGTCGCCGCAGATGCCGACCGAGACCTTCTTGGTCAGGCCGATGCGGTCGGGGTTGATGTCCACCTGGATGATCTTGGCGTTCTTCGGCCAATAGTCGATGCCATAGCCGGGCAGGGTGGAGAAGGGGTTGAGCCGCGTGCCGAGCGCCAGAACGACGTCGGCCTTGGCGATCAGCTCCATCGCCGCCTTGGACCCGTTGTAGCCGAGCGGCCCGACCGACAGCGGGTGGCTGCCGGGGAAGGCGTCGTTGTGCTGGTAGCCGCAGCAGACCGGCGCGTCCAGCCGCTCCGCCAGCGCGATGCTGTCCGGAATGGCTCCGCCGATCACCACCCCGGCGCCGTTGAGGATGACCGGGAACTTCGCCTCCGACAGCAGGCGGGCCGCCTCGGCGATGGCCTGCCGCCCGCCCGCCGGGCGCTCCAGCCGGACGATCTGCGGCAGCTCGACGTCGATCACCTGGGTCCAGAAATCGCGCGGCACGTTGATCTGCGCCGGGGCGCAGCCGCGCCACGCCTTCTCGATGACGCGGTTCAGCACCTCGGCCATGCGGCTGGGGTCGCGCACCTCCTCCTGGTAGCAGACCATCTCCTTGAACATGGCCATCTGCTCGACCTCCTGGAAACCGCCTTGGCCGATGGTCTTGTTGGCAGCCTGCGGCGTCACCAGCAGCATCGGCGTGTGGTTCCAG
Organism: Azospirillum formosense; assembly: GCF_040500525.1. Classification (NCBI taxonomy): domain Bacteria; kingdom Pseudomonadati; phylum Pseudomonadota; class Alphaproteobacteria; order Rhodospirillales; family Azospirillaceae; genus Azospirillum; species Azospirillum formosense. The sequence goes on from NZ_CP159405.1 coordinate 11,618, forward strand.
TAGGCGGTCTTGATGGAGGTGACGAAGCCGGTCACGCCGGGTCCGTTCTGGGCGATCGCCATGGCCATTTCCCCGGTGACCCGGCTGTAGCCATCGCAGATCAGGGCGGCGTTGGTCTCGTGCGCGCAGTCCCAGAACCGGATGCCGGCCTTGGGGAAGAGGTCGGAGACCGGCATCATGGCCGATCCGATGATCCCGAAGGCGTGCCGGATGCCGTGCATCTGAAGGACCTTCACGAACGCTTCCTCGGTGGTCATTTTCATGGTGCGCATCCTCGTTTCATGGATGGGTGGCGTGGGATGAAAGGGGAGGGTGGCCAGGGTGATCGGCCGGCGGTCAGCCGGCGATCACGCGCGGCATGGCCCGCTCGCCGGGGCCGGGACAAATGGCCGGCCGGTGCACGGCGATCAGGGGGGCGTAGCCGTCGGTCCCCTCCGGCATCGGCATGGCGAACCAGCGGTAATGGCGTCCGCTCCAGACGAGCAGCCCTTGGCTCAGGCCGTGCCCGTCCACCGCGAAGCGGTCGATCAGGCGTCCCGCGAGGCCGGCGGACAGCGGTTCGTAGACAATGCCGGGGCCGGAGCGGAACCCGACGCGGGGGCAGGAGGGCGAGCCGCAGATGTAGAGGCTCCGGGCGTCCATCGCCTTGGCGCGGGTCATCAGGAGGGCCAGGGCGGGGCCGTGATCGGTGTGGTCTTGCGGCATGTCTGCTCCTTTCCCGATCGAGGGATGAAGAGGCGGGGCCAGAGTGGAGGGGTCAGGCTTCCCCGGCGCCGTAGAAGAGCGTCACGGTGTGCTTCGCCTCGGCGAAGAAGAGCCAGCGCTCGGCGATCACCCCCAGGGCGGCGGCGGCGGCGGCCAGCAGAGCCAGCGTGCCGGAGAGGGCGCCGGGGCCGGCGACCAGCGCGCCGAGGCTCAGCGCCGTCGGCAGGGCGAAGGCGGCGAGGCGGGTGATCAGGCGCAGGCGGACGGCGTGGCGGCGCCCGACGCGGAAACCCATTTCCTTCAGCAGGTAGTTGTCCTCGCTGTGCGGGGCGTCGAGCAGGCGGACCCGCCCGATGTGGCCCAGCCCAGTCGCCGTCTCCGCCGTGCTGACGGGGCGGGCGGTGGCGCAGTGCCGCCAATGCCCCTCCTTGGCCGCCCAGGCCAGCGCCACCGACGCCAGGGCCAGCAGGGAGGACCAAGCCGACGCCTGCCCCGCCACACCCAGCAGCGCGTTCAGCAGCAGCGCTCCGGTCATCAGCGACAGCGCCAGATAGGTGCGCGGCACCCAGGGGTTGGCCCACTGGCGGATGGGCTTCAGCGAGGCGTAGATCATCGCCGTGCAGTAGACGGTGACCGCCGCCATCGCCGCGGTGATCCAGCCGGCGACGCCCGCCACCCCGCCGCCATCGGCAGAAAGGACGATCCAGGCGATGGCGAAGACGCCCGCCGGCAAGAAGGTGGCGACCGCCGCCACCCCTTCGCGCGACAGCCAGGAGCTGCGCCACTGCGACAGCGCACGCCACGCCCGCTCCGGACGGCCGAGATGGGCCAGCGAGGACAGCAGCCCGGCCACCACCAGCCCCAGGGCGAGGGCGAGGGCGGCGAGGCCGAACAGCGGGCTCGCCGGCAGCAGGCCGAGGGGCGCCAGCAGGCCGAGCAGGGCAAGCAGGCCATAACCGGCGCCCGCAGCGCTCGTGAAGAAGATGATGGAGAAGGCCGGATGCATGGAACTCCCTCCCTCAGCGCGCCAGGATGCGGTCGGCCCATTTCAGCAGGCCGTGGAGCGGCAGGTCGTCGTTGGCGCTGTCCTTGGTGACGCGCTCGTCGAGCGCCAGGGCGGGGCGGGGCCGCGGCGGCAGGTACTTGTTGGTCGGCTCGTAGCCCAGCTCCGGCATCAGGTCGTAGCCGCCGCGCTCCGCCACCAGCTTCGAGACGGCGGAGGACGGGTCGGCGAGGTCGCCGAAATGGCGGGCGGAGGTCGGGCAGACCATGACGCAGGCCGGCACCCGGTCCGCCTCGTGGAGGTTCTCGTTGTGGATGCGGTCGATGCACAGCGTGCATTTCTTCATCACGCCGACGTCCTGGTCGAACTCCCGCGCGCCGTAGGGGCAGGCCCAGGAGCACAGCTTGCAGCCAATGCACAGATCCTCGTTGACCAGAACGATGCCGTCCTCGGCCCGCTTGTAGGAGGCGCCGGTCGGGCAGACGGTCACGCAGGCCGGCTGTTCGCAATGCAGGCAGGAGCGCGGGAAGTTGGTGGTGCGCGACCCGCAGCCGCCCTGCTCCGACCCCGCCTCGAAGCTGTGGATGCGGTTGAACCACACCCCGTCCGGCCCGGCGCCGTAGGCGTCGGTGTCGGTCAGCGGCGCCATGTGGCCGCCGTCGTTCCACTGCTTGCAGGCCACCGCGCAGGCGTGGCAGCCGACGCAGGTGTCGAGGTCGATGACCAGCCCCAGCCGGGGGGCGCCGGGTTCGCGGTTGGGAAGGCTCGTCATGCGCGGGTCCTCCGGAATACGGCGCCGGTGCGCAGGATGGCGGGCGGCGGCTCGACGCCCGGCGGCATGGCCTGGGCGGGGAAGCGCGGCATCGTCTCGGCCCGCTCCTTCGGCGGGGCCTTCTCGACGCGGACGCGCAGGTCGTACCAGGCGGCCTGCCCGGTCACCGGATCGGCGTTGGCGTAACGGTAGCCGTTGCGCTCCGGCAGCAGTTCGGAGATCAGGTGGTTGAGCAGGAAGCCCTTGGTCCCTTCCGGCGCGTCGGTGGACAGGTTCCAGGCGCCGGAGCGCTTGCCGATGGCGTTCCAGGTCCACACCGTCCCGGCCTCCACCCCGTCCATCAGATGGACCGGCACCCGGATGCGCCCGGTCGGGCTGGTCACCCAGGCCCAGTCGCCGTCGGCGAGGCCAAGTTGCTCCGCGGTGGAGCGCGCGATGTAGAGGCTGTTGCGCGCCAGGATCTGCCGCAGCCAGGCGTTCTGCGAGCCCCAGGAATGGTACATGGGCATCGGGCGCTGGGTGACCGCGTGCAGCGGGAAGGCACCCTCGTCCAGCCCCTCCTCCTCCAGCGGCGGGTACCAGAAGGGCAGGGGGTCGAAGTAGGTCTCCACCCGCCGCCGCTTGTCGGCGGGCGGCACCACCGCGCCGTGCCCGCGCGCGGCGAGGCGGAATTTCTGGAGCGGCTCGACGTAGAGCTGGAGGATCACCGGCTCCGGCTTGTCGAGGAAGCCCATGCGGGTGGCGGTTTCCAGATAGGCCTGGTTGGCGTGCTTGAAATAATGCTGCTCCGGCGGCAGCTCAAAGTGCCAGAAGCAGCCGTTGCGGACGTAGCGGTCGAGCTGGTCCGGGTTGGGGGCGCCCTTGCCGGCGTCCGTCCCGTCGGCGCCGCGCCAGCCGGCCAGCGGGCCGATGCCGGGCTTGCGCTCGTGGTTGGTCATGTAGTCGGGATAGCCGCCGGGGTAGCGCGGGCTGCCATCCTCCCGGACGAAGGCGGGCAGGCCGAGGCGGGCGCCCAGCTCGATCAGCACGTCCTGGAAGGGCCGCACGTCGCGGTCGGGGGTCAGCACCGGCTGGCGGATGGAATCGCCGGGGCCGTGCGCGCTGCCGATCGGGCGGTCGAGCAGGGAGATGCAGTCCCACCGCTCCAGATAGGTGGTGTCGGCCAGCACGAGGTCGGCGTAGGCCACCATCTCCGACGCGTAGGCGTCGCAATAGACGATGAAGGGGATGCGGTATTCGCCGCTGTCCGGGTCCTTGTCGGACAGCATCCGCATCGTCTCGGACGTGTTCATCGACGAGTTCCAGGCCATGTTGGCCATGTACATGAACAGCGTGTCGACGCGGTACGGGTCGCCCTCCCAGGCGTTGGCGACGACCATGTGCATCAGCCCGTGCACCGACAGCGGCGCGTCCCAGCTGAAGGCTTTGTCGATGCGCAGCGGCTGCCCGTCCTCGCCGACCAGCAAATCCTCCGGCCCCATGGGGTAGCCGAGCGGCATCCCGTGGATGGCCTTGCCGGGGCCGGTCTCGCCGCGCTTGCCGGCGGGCTTGGGACCCGGCGGGGCGGGGCGGGGGTAGGGCGACTTGTAGCGCCAGCCGCCCGGCACGTCGATGGTGCCCAGCAGGATTTGCAGGATGTGGATGGCCCGGCAGGTGTGGAAGCCGTTGGAGTGGGCGGAGATGCCGCGCATGGCGTGCATGGCGATGGGCCGCCCGACCATCCGCTCGTGGCGCCGCCCGGCCCAGTCGGTCCAAGGCTGCTCGATGGTCAGCGTCTCCTGGAAGGCGAGGTGGGCCATCTCGGCGGCAATGCGGCGGATGGTGTCGGCGGGGACGCCGCAGCGCTCGGCCACCGCCTCCGGGGCGTGTTGCGGGTCGAGGTAACGCTCGGCCAGCAGATGGAAGGAGGGCACGGCCCGCCGCCCGTCGGGCAGGGTGACGGCGCCGACCAGGGCCGGGCGGATATCGGCCGCGGTCGCCGGGACGGCGCGCTGCTCCACCGCGTCCCAGGCCAGCGGGGCGCCGTCGGCGTCGCGGGCGAACAGGCCGTCGTCGGGGGCGCCGGGGGCCTGGATGACCAGCCAGGGGGCGTTGGTGTAGCGGACGAGATACTCGGCGTCGATGCGGTCGGCGCGCAGCAGCTCGTGGATCAGGGCGAAGACGAACAGCCCGTCGCTGCCCGGACGGATGCCGACCCACTCGTCGGCAATGGCGGAATAGCCGGTCTTGATCGGGTTGACGGAAACGATCTTGGCGCCGCGCGCCTTCATCTTCGACAGGCCGATCTTGATCGGGTTGCTGTCATGGTCCTCGGCCACGCCGAACAGCAACAGGTAGCGGGTGTTGTCCCAGTCCGGCTCCCCGAACTCCCAGAAGCTGCCGCCCAGCGTGTACATGCCCGCCGCGGCCATGTTGACGGAGCAGAAGCCGCCGTGCGCCGCGAAGTTGGGCGTGCCGAACTGCGCCGCCCAGAAGCCGGTCAGCGACTGGCTCTGGTCGCGCCCGGTGAAGAAGGCGAGCTTGCTGGGGTCGCTGTCGCGGATCTTGCCGAAACGCTCGGTCAGGATGGTCAGCGCCTCGTCCCACTCGATCTCACGGAACTCGCCGGTGCCGCGCTCCCCGGTGCGCAGCAGGGGCTTGCGCAGCTTGGCCGGGGAGTTCTGGGTCATGATGCCGGCGGACCCCTTGGCGCAGATCACGCCGTGGTTCACCGGATGGTCCTTGTTCCCCTCGATGAAGCGGAGCTGGCCGTCCTTGATGTGCACTTTGATGCCGCAGCGGCAGGCGCACATGTAGCAGGTGGTGTATTTGACCGTGTCGGAGACGGTCGGCGAGGGGTCGATGTCCTCGCGCGGCGACTGGTAGCGGTCGAGCCAGCCGCGCGCGTCCTCGGGCGCCGCCGGCCCGCTCCTTCGCTGGAACCCCTGGGTGAAGGCGAACCCGCGTGCGCGCTGGCCGCCGACGTCGTCGATCTTCGCCATCCTGTTCCGTTCCCTTCCGGAATGCCTCCCCCGTTCTCTCCCGGCGGAGGGCCGGGAGAGGGGGCGGTGCTGCCGTGCCGTTCTTCAAAAAGGCCGCTGCGGGCTCAGTCCGCGAGTTGCCGCGCGCCCGACCGTTTCGCGGCCTCGGCCATCAGCGCGTCGAGGGCCGCCGGGAGGTCGCCGGGCACGTCCACCACGACGGCCCCGGCGCGTTCCAGCGCACCGCGCTTGGAGGCGTAGCTGCCGCGGTCGCCGGTCACGATGGCGCCGGCATGGCCCATCTTCTTGCCCGGCGGGGAGGCGCGGCCGGCGATGAAGGAGACGACGGGCTTGTCCGTCTTCGCCACCAGCTCCGCCGCTTCCTCCTCCATGCTGCCGCCGATCTCGCCGATCAGCGCGATGGCGTCGGTGCCCGGATCGTCGATCAGGGCGGCCAGCGCGTCCTTGGTCGTGGTGCCGATCATCGGGTCGCCGCCGATGCCGAGGAAGGCCGACTGCCCGTACCCGCCGCGCACGAGGTTCAGGCAGACCAGCGTGCCCAGGCTGCCGCTGCGCGAGATGACGCCGACCCGGCCCGGCTGGAAGACGCGCGGGTTGAAGGCGGGCATGATGCCGACGAAGCATTCTCCCGGCGTCACGATGCCGGCGGTGTTCGGCCCGATGATGCGGGTGCCGTGCTCCGCCGCCGCGGCGTGCATCTCCATCACGTCGTGGGAAGGGATGTGCTCGGTCAGGCAGACGACGGTCTTCGCCCCGGCCTCGATGGCGTCGGTGGCGGCGGCCTTGGCGGCGGCGGGCGGGATGAACATCACCGACACGTCGAAGCCGCCGTTCGCCATGGCCTCCTTCGCGGTGGCGAAGATGGGCACGCCGCAATGGCTCTGCCCGGCCTTCTTCGGGTTCACGCCGCCGACCACGGTGGTGCCGTAGGCCTGCATCTGCTCGGTCCAGAAGGTGCCCTGCTTGCCGGTGATGCCCTGCACCAGGACCCGGTCGCTCTTGCGTACGATCATCGCACGGCCTCCACGGCTGCCGAAATGGCGTCTTCCATCCGGTCGTAGGGTTCGATCCCCAGCTCCTCGCGCACCATGCGCACGGCCTCGTCCTCGCCGGTGCCGTGGATGGAGAAGAAGACGGGGACGGTGGGGTTCAGCGTCTTCCAGGCCTGGATCACGCCGCCGGCCATCACGTCGGTGCGGGCGAAGGCGCCGCAGAAGTTGACGACAAGGCTTTTGACGCCGGGGTTGGACAGCACGAGGTCCAGCGCCTCCGTCCCCTTGGTGTAGGCCTCGCCGCCGATCTCCAGGAAGTTGGCGGGGCGCCCGCCGGCGTGGCTGACCACGTCCATGGTCGTCATGGTCAGCCCGGCGCCGTTGGCCAGGACGCCGACGTTGCCCTCCAGCTCGATGTATTTGAGGTCGAGCGCCCGCCCGCGCTCCTCCAGCGCCGACAGCGGTTCCTTGGCGCCCAGTTCGGCGATGTCCGTTTGCCGGTAGAGCGCGGCATCGTCCACCGTCAGCTTGCAGTCCAGCGGCACGACGCGGCTGTCGGCCAGCAGAGCCAGCGGATTGATCTCCAGCAGCTCGGCGTCGTGCTGGCGGTAGACGCGGTAGAGATCGACCAGCATCGCCGCCACCGGCACGGCGGCCTCGCCGAGGTCCAGCCCCAGCAGCAGGCGCCGCGCGTCCGCCGGGCCGAAGCCCTTGCGGATGTCCACCGCCATGCGGCGCAGGGACTCGGGGCGGGTCGCCGCGACCTCCTCGATGTCCATGCCGCCCTCGGTGGAGAACAGCACGAGCGGGCTGCGGCTGGCCGGGTCGTTCAGCACCGCGGCGTAGAATTCGCGGGCGATGGCCGCCTGCTCCTCGACCAGCACGCGGGCGACCGGGAAACCGCCGATCTCCATGCCCAGGATGGCCTGCGCCGCGGCGGCGGCCTCCTCCGGCGTGGCGGCCAGCTTGACGCCGCCCGACTTGCCGCGCTTGCCGGTCGGCACCTGCGCCTTGACCACCACCGGCCCGATGGCGCGGGCGGCGGCCTCGGCCTCCTGCGCGCTGGCGCAGAGGCGCCCCTGCGGGACGCTCACCCCGGCGCGGGCGAGCACGGTTTTTCCAGCCTGTTCCTCGAAGTTCATCGTCGCCTCCGTCAGCGTCCGTGGCGGGACCAGAAGGGGCCGAACAGGGCCTCTTCGCTCGGCTTGTCCTCCGGGATCGGGCGGACGAGGTGGGTGATGTTGACGAAGTGCTTCCAGCTCAGATTCTCGGAGATGGAGTTCTTCTGCCAGCTCCCGCAGCCCATCGAGAGGGTGAAGTTCAGCCCGCTGTCGAAGCCGCCGCCGTTGCCGAAGGTGTGGGCGAAGTTGACCAGCACGCGCACCACGTCCAGCTCGTCGGCCAGCCGCTTGGCGTGCGCCTCGTCCCGTGTGTGGATGCCGCAGGAATGGCCGCGCCCCTGGTGGTCGAGGATCTTGCACACCTGATCGACCGCCGCGTCGAAGTCCGGCACCCGGTAGACGGCCAGCACCAGCGACAGCTTCTCGCCGGAGAAGGGATGCGCCTTGCCGACGCCGGTCTCCTCCACCAGGAAGAAGCGGGCCCCGCGCGCCTTGGGCGCCAGTTCGAACGCCTCGGCCAGGATGGCGGCGTCCTTGGCGATCAGCTTGCGGTTCAGCTTGCCGTTCTCCCACAGGCGGGACTGCACGCGCTCCCGCTCCTCCGCGGTGCAGAGGTAGGCGCCGGCCTCCTCCAGCGCCGCGATGGTCGCGTCGTAGACGGAGTCGAGGACGACGAGCGCGTTCTCCGACGAGCAGGAGGTGGAGTTGTCGAAGGTCTTCGACGCGCAGATCTTGCGCGCCGCCTCGGCCAGGTCGGCGCTCTCGTCCACGATGACCGGGACGTTGCCGGCCCCGACGCCGATGGCCGGGGTGCCGCTGGAATAGGCGCGGCGCACGTTGTCCTGCGAGCCGGTGACGACGACGAGGTCGACCGCCTCCATCAGCGCCTGGGTCAGGCCCTTGGTGATGGGGGTGGGGATCATCTGCACCAGATCCTCCGGAGCGCCGATGCGCGCCAGCTCGGCCCGCATCAGCTCGACCGTGCGGCCGGTGGCGGCGGAGCCCATGGGGGAGGGGGCGATGATGATGGCGTTGCGGCCCTTGACGGCCATCATCGCCTTGTTGACCGGGGTGGCCGCCGGGTTGGTGGAGGGGGTGACGGCGCCGACGACGCCCAGCGGCTTGGCGATCTTGACGATTCCCTTGGCCGCGTCCTCCTCGATCACGCCGACGGTGCGCACCCGCATCAGGTCGCGCAGCGTGCCGAAGGTCTTGCGCTGGTTCTTGACGATCTTGTCCGCGACGTTGCCGAGGCCGGTGTCGGCCACCGCCAGCTCCGCCAGGGCGCGGGCGCGGCCCGGTTCGTAGATGGCCCAGGCGAGCGCGGCGACGGCGTCGTCCACCCGCTCCTGCGTCGCGTCGGCGAAGGCGCGCTGGGCGGCGCGGGCGCGGGCGACGAGGGCGGCGATGGCCTCCTGGTCGGCGCTGGCCGGCGTTCGGTCGAGCATGATGTTGTCCATTGTGCTTGTCTCTCTCCCTGAAGGTTCGTTCGTTGGTTCGGACGGTCAGGCTTTGAGCACCCGGTGTGGCGGCTCCTTGGAGGCCGGACCGCCGTGGGTCGGGTCGCTTTGAGCCGTGTCCTTCGGCGGGCGGCGGAGCAGGGGCTTGCCCGACGGCCACATCGACCAGACGAGGAAGGCGGCGGCCAGGGCCAGGATCGTTCCGCTGATCGGGCGGCTGACGAAGACCGCCATGTTGCCGTCGTAGTTGGCGAGCGAGGTGAGGAAGTACCGCTCGCACAGCGGGCCCAGGATCACGCCGACCACCAGCGGGGCGGGCGGGAAACCGGTCCGCTTCATGACGTAGCCGGCGATGCCGAAGGCGAGGCAGACATAGACGTCGAAAAGGTTGTTGCGCACGCCGTAGGCGCCGACGACGCTCAGCACGATGATGAAGGCGCCGAGGATGGCCGGCGGCACCCGCATCAGCGTCGAGAAGACCCGCGCCACGCCCATCGCCGCGACGATCATCAGCAGGTTGGCGATCAGCATGCTGGCGAAGATCGTGTAGACCAGCGAGGCGTTCGAGGTGAAGAGGAGCGGGCCGGGGTTCAGCCCGTGGATCAGCATGGCGGCCAGCATGATCGCCGTGGCGGCGCTGCCGGGGATGCCCAGGGTCAGCAGCGGGATCATGGCGGTGCCGGTGGTGGCGTTCTTGGCCGCCTCCGGGGCCGCCAGCCCCTCCTCCACGCCGGTGCCGAAGCGGTCGCCCTTGCCCGACGCCTGCTTCTCCACGCTGTAGGCGATGACCGAGCCCACCGTGGCTCCGGCGCCGGGGATGACGCCGATGGTGCAGCCGAGCCCGGTGCCGCGCAGGATGGAGGATTTCACCCGCCACAGGTCGGACAGGCCGATCTGCTTGCCGGGCTTCGTGGCGATGGAGCGCGCGCCGCCGGCCCGCTTGCAGATCAGGTCCACCACCTCGCCGATGGCGAAGAGGCCGATCATCACGACGGTGAAGTTGATGCCGCTCTCCAGGTCGGGGACGCCCAGCGTCAGGCGGGGCATGCCGTACATCGGATCGACGCCGACCGTGCCGATCAGCAGGCCGAGGAACATCGAGAGCGCGCTCATCAGCGGGGCGTGCTTGGCGATGGCGATGACGCTGATCAGGCCCAGGATGGTGGCGGCGAAGAATTCGGGCTGGTCGAACTTCAGCGCGAAGCTGGCGAAGGGCGGCGCGCCGAAGGTCAGCAGCAGCGCGCTGGCCAGCCCGCCGAAGGCGGACGCGGTGATGGCGATGCTCAAGGCCCGCGAGGACAGGCCCTTGCGCGTCATCGGGTAGCCGTCCCAGCAACTCGGCAGCGAGGCCGGCGTGCCGGGGATGTTGATGAGGATCGATGAGATCGAGCCGCCGAACACGCCACCCACATAGATGCCGCCGAGGAAGGACATCGCCGTGACCGGCGGCAGCAAATAGGTGAAGGGCAGGGCGATGGCCATGGCGTTGACGAAGGAGATGCCCGGCAGCGCGCCGGCCACGACCCCGAGCATCAGGCCCGAGACGAGAAGGACGAAGTTGTACGGGTCGAGGGCGCCGGCGAAGCCACCGGCCAGATTGGCGAGGATATCCATGGGACGATCCTTCCGGTGGCCGGCTCAGTAGATGCCGAGCAGGCGGTAGAGCGCGACGGTGAAGTCGTCGAAGACGCCGTGGCCGCGGTTCAGCGGCATCTGGGCGAGCAGGACGAAGACGTAGAGCAGCACGACGCAGCCGATCCCGGTGACCAGCGCCAGCGTGAGCGGGCGCCGGATGCCGCCGATGACGCACCACAGGGCGACGAAGGCGAGGGTGGCGACCGGAAAGCCGAGCTGCGGCAGGGCGATGCCGTACAGGATCACCAGCCCCAGCCCGATCATGGCCCGGCCATTGGCGTAGCCTACGTATTCCTCGTCGATCGGTTTCTGCTGGTGGACCGCGCGGCGCAGCGCAAGGAGTTCCTTGGCGATCCAGATCAGGGCGCACAGCCCGACCGCGCCCAGCATCAGCCGGGGCCATCCCGTCGGTCCCACCGGGTCCGGCAGGCCGGCGATCATGGTGCTGTCGCGCACGATGTGTTGCGAGAGAAGAAGCGACCCGAGGAGCAGGGCCGAGGGCGTCGCCAGCCGGCGAAGACCGTGGGACAGGGGAGTCACGGTTCCCTCCCTGAAGAGCGATGAAACGGGTGGGGCGGATTTGGAACCGGACTCAGCCCGGCGTCTGGCCGACGGTCTTCGTCGCGAAGCGGTCCAGATAGCCCTTCACGGTTTCATAGAAGGCCTTGACCTCCTCCTTGGCCTGGTCCGGCGTCACCAGAGTGTCGACGCAGGTGAAGGTGTCGGCGCAGAAGGTCTTCCATTCCGGGCTCGCCAGCACCTTGGCGGCGGCCTCGTGCAGCTTCTGCACGCGCTCGGGCGGCGTGCTGGCGGGCACCGCCAGCGTGCGGAAGTTCGGCAGGTCGCCGATGTCCAGGCCCAGCTCCGCCGAGGCCGGCACGTCGGGGAAGGAGGGGTGGCGCTGCTTGTCGAACACGACGATCGGGCGCAGGTCGCCGGATTTCAGGAACTGCGCGACGTCGCCCGGCTCCTCGTAGATCGCGTCGGTGTGGCCGCCGATGGGCGAGGCGTAGCGCTCCGACGGGCGGGCGAAGGGGACGTTGGTCACCGGCACGCCCTGGGTGCCGAGATACTTCAGCGTGATGTCGTCCTGCGTGCCGTAGCCGGAGGTGGCGACGCGCAGTTTGCCGGGGTTGGCCTTGGCGTGGGCGGCGAACTCCTCGTAGGTCTTGAAGGGGCTGTTCTTGGAGACGTAGAGCATCGACGGCGAGTTCTGCATCATCGCCACATAGACGAAATTGTCCGGCTTCGCCGTGCCCAGGCCCGACGCCCAGGAGGAGACGGACAGGGCGATCAGCGTGCCGACCGTGTAGCCGTCGGCCGGGTTGGTCAGGACCCGCGTCAGGCCGGCGTTGCCCGACGCCCCGGACACGTTGACGACGGGCATGGCGACGCGGAGATGCGGTTCGGCGAGGCGGGCGAACTGGCGCGCCATCAGGTCGGCGCCGCCGCCGGCCCCGAAGGTCGCGATGACCTCGATGGGGCGCGACGGGTAGTCGTCGGCGCGTGCGGGGGCGGATGACAGGACGGGCGACAGCAGCGCGGCCACCGCCGCGGTGAGCGTCAAGGCGTTGCGGAGCATTTGCATTCCCTCCCAGGGTTTGTTTTTTTGGCGGGGTTCGTTTTTCTGGCCGTCAGGCGTGCAGGCCGGGTGCGGCGCCTCCCTTGGCTGCGGTGGCGGGATAAGGCGCGCCCGGTGTTCCGGAAGGGCGGCGCCCGGCGGCGATCTGGGCTATGGCGGCGGCGGCGATGCGGGCCGCCGGCGGGTCGGCGCGCGAGGTGAGGACGATCGGCACCGCGGCGCCGAGCACGATGCCCGCGGCGACCGCTTCCAGGAAATGCACCAGCGCCTTGAACAGGGCATTGCCCGTCTCGATGTTCGGCACCACCAGGATGTCGGCGGCCCCGGCGCAGGGGTGGGTCAGATTCTTGATTCGCGCCGCCTCGGCGGACACCGCGAGGTCGAGCGCCAGCGGCCCGAACACCGTCGCCCCCGGCACCTCCTGTTGGCACAGGCGGGTCAGCCGGTCGGCGTCCAGGCTGGAGGGCACGCGCTCGGTCACCTCCTCGGTGCAGGACAGCAGCGCCACGCGCGGATCGTTGCCGCCGACCAGCCGCCACAGCTCCACGGCGTTGCGGATGATGTCCAGCCGGGTCGTCAGGGACGGCGCCACGTTGATCGCCGCGTCGGTGATGATCAGCTCGCGGCCCGATCCCGGCAGCGTCATGTGGAAGGCGTGGGTGAAGCGGCGCCCCGTGCGCAGCCCGTTTTTCGGGTCGAGCGCCGCGAGCATCAGCGTGTCGGTGTGGATGTGCCCCTTCATCAGCGCGCCCACGTCGCCGGATCGGGCGAGCGCCACCGCGATCCGCGCCGCCGCCGCGTCGTCGCGGGCCGGAACCACGCAGGCGCCGTGGAGCGTCCAGCCGATCCGGCGGGCGCTGTCGGCGATGGCCGCCGGATCGCCGACCAGCACCGGCTCGATGAGGCCGAGCGCGGTGGCGCGCCGCGCGCTTTCCAGCGCGACCGGCGAGCCCGCGGCGACCACCGCGGTGGGAACCGGCTCCAGGGCGGCGCTGCGCGCCATCAGCCGGGCCGGGCATCCGGCGGCGGTGGTTTCAAGCGTCCTTGCCATGGCGTCCGTCTTCCTTAGGGTGAGAGGGCCGGCTCGGCCGGGGCGGCGTCGATGCCCAGCGCGCGGGCCATGTCGCTTGCGGCGCGGTGCAGGACCGGCAGGCGCTCGGCCACCGACTCCCGCGACAGCCGGACCTTCGGCGCCTGCACCGCCAGGGCGGCGACCATCCGTCCCGCGCCGTCGCGGATCGGCACCGCCGCGCAGAAGACGCCCGGCATGTATTCCTCGTCGTCGAAGGAGTGGCCGCAGGCGGCGATGCTGTCCAATTCCGCGCGGAACAGCGCCGGGTCGCACAGCGTCGCCGCCGCCATCCGGGGCAGCGGCAGGCAGTCCAGCAGGCGCCGCCGCGGCAGCTCCGGCAGGAAGGCGAGGAACAGCTTGCCCATCGCCGTGCAGTGCAGCGGCACCCGCGAGCCGACGCCGAATTCCAGCCGCAGCGGCCAGCCTTCCACCTCGACGCGGTCGAGATAGACGACGTCGCCGCCCTCCAGCACGCCGACGTTGCAGGTCTCCCCCAGCTCCAGGCTGAGCGCCCGCAGCCGGGCGTGCGACGGGGCCTGGACCAGGGAGCTGCGCAGCGCGTTGAGCGCCAGGCTGCGCAGCTTCGGGCCGACGGTCACCAGCCGGCCGTCGATCGGGCGGGCGAGGAAGCCGCGCTCCTCCAGCATGGCGATCAGCCGGTGCGCGGTCGGCTTCGGCAGGGCCAGCTTCTCGGCGATGTCCTTGACGGTCATCGGCTGCCCCGCCGCGGCCACCGCGTCCAGCAACGCCAGGACGCGGTCGGCGAGGGGCCGGCGATCACCAGGGGTGTTGTCACCGGCGTTGGTGTCGGCGGCGTCTTCGATTGTCGGTTCGCGGGGCTCCCGCAACGGAGCGGAGCCCAAGGCGATCTTCCGCGTCATCGTTCCTCCCCGTGACTGGAAGCGTATCGCGCGGCCTCTTGGTCTCATTCAGCGATACGATTTGTATCATTAACTCACAGGACCCTGGGTCGCGCAAGCCCAAAAAGTTCGTGTACCCAATTATCCATACATACGGGGGCATGCACCGTCGGCATCCCGCGGCGTGGGCGATGAAACGTCCGGTTTTGAAGAACGATGGGGGTAGGGAGGTTATCCGAACTGCGCGGACAGGGACTCGGCGCCGCGGCGGAGGATGGGCAGGACCTGCTCGACGCGGTCGTGCGACAGCCGGACCTTCGGGGCCTGCACGGCGATGGCCGCCACCGTCCGGCCCGTGGAGGACAGGATCGGCACCGCCACGCAGAACACCCCCACCACATACTCCTCGTCGTCGAGCGAGTAGCCGCGCGCGGCGATGCGCTCCACCTCGGCGGCCAGCGCCGCCGGATCGGTGAGGGTGTGGGCGGTCTGCGCGGAGAAGGGGCCGGAGGCGAGAAGGCGGCTGCGCATGCCGTCCGGCAGGGTGGCGAGGAACAGCTTGCCCATGGCCGTGCAATGCATCGGCACGCGCGATCCCACGCCGAACTGGAGCCGCAGGGGCCAGTGCTCGACCTCCACGCGGTCGAGATAGACGACGTCGCCGCCGTCGAGGACGCCGACGTTGCAGGTTTCGCCCAGTTCGGCGCTGACCGCGCGCAGCACGGAGCGGACCGGCGCGCGCGACAGCGAGGCGCGCAGGATGCCGACCGCCAGCCGCGCCGCCTCGACGCCGATGATGACGTCGCGCGTTTCCAGGTCCCGCGCCAGAAGCCCCTTGTCGATCAGGCCGTTGACGAGGCGGTGGGCGGTCGGCTTGGGCAGTCCGAGCGTCGTCCCGATGGTCTTCACCGCCAGCGGGCCGGCGGCCGACGCGACCAGTTCCAGGATGGCGAAGGTCCGGTCGGTGGCGGCGGCCTTCGGCTTGGCCGCGTCGTCGGAGACGTTGGCGGCGGCGTCGGGAGTCTGGGTGCTGCGCGTCTTCAAGGTTCGCCCGCCCTGGCGGTTTCGTCGTCTCATTGAGTGAGACGTGACGCATATAGAGCGGCCGCTTTGCGCAGGCAATAGGCAACGGGTACTCAGCGCGGGCTTGGAATGGGAAGCCGTGCCGGTCCGCCCGAACGCCCGATCCATCCGCCTGCCAGCGGTCACAAAGAAATGTTTTTTCAAAAGCCGCGTTCAGAGCAAAATTATTTTCTACGACGAAGCGCCATCCCGGCCAAAAAAGTAAAAAATTCTCATACGAACCATGCGATATTGAGAATAACCACAGGGGCTTCGCGAAAATTGCCGAAGCGTGAGTCTAAAAAGAAAACCGAAAAGTAAAATCCTAGCTGGTCTGGGTTTTTACATAAGAAAGAGGGACTTCCGTTGTCGACTTCATTTCCTCCATGGCGAACATCGACGAGACATCCTGAAGCTCGATGCGCTCAATGAGCTTTCGATAGAAGGCGTCGTAGGCCTTGATGTCCGGAATGACCACCCGCAGAAGATAATCGATTTCGCCGCTCAGCCGGTAGAGATCGACAACCTCCGGTATGTCGGCCACCACGCGGCGGAACTCCTCCAGCCATTCCGCCGAGTGTTTGCTGGTTCGGACGGCCACGAAGACGGTCACGTCGACGTTCAGCTTGGCCCGGTCCAGCAGAGCCACGCGGCGGCGGACATAACCTTCCTGTTCAAGGCGTTGCACACGGCGCCAGCAGGGAGTGGCGGACAGCCCGACCTGCTTGCCGAGGTCGGCGAGCGACAGGGTCGCGTCGGCCTGGAGAGCGGCCAGGATCTTCCGGTCGGTGGCGTCGATGGTCATCGGGGTTGCTCGGGGCCTTCACGGTTGGGACGGATGATTTTGCTCGTTTGGCCCGCCAGGAGAAAAGCTTTTTCGTTTTGAGGATTTTGCAAGCACCCGCATGCCGTTCCCGCAGGCGGACCGCCCGGCCTTTGGGCAGCCCAGCCTTCGAACGGGCGACGGTCGCCGCCGCAGGGCCAAACCAGGAAAGATCAGGATGATGACCGACACCATCGCCACGGACAAAGCCCCGGCCGCCATCGGCCCCTACGCCCAGGCCCGCGTCGCCGGGGGGCTGCTGTTCGTCTCCGGCCAGCTGCCGATCGACCCGGCCACCGGGGCCTTCGCCGGCCCGGACGCGCCCACCCAGGCGGCGCGCAGCCTGACCAACATCGCGGCGATCGCCGAGGCCGCCGGAACCAGCCTGGCGAAGGCCGTGAAGATGACCGTCTACGTGACCGACCTCACCCAGTTCAAGGCGGTGAACGAGGTCTATGCCGGCTTCTTCCAGGCGCCGTTCCCCGCCCGCTCGACCGTCGAGGTGTCGGCGCTGCCGCTCGGCGCGTCGGTCGAGATCGACGCCGTCATCGCGCTCTGAGGGTGACATGACCGCTTCCGCGCAGACCGTGACGCTGCAACCCGGCGCCGGTTCGATCCGTCAGCCGCTCCGCCTCGATTACACCCCGTTGCCCGAGGCCACCGGCCGCGACTGGACCCGGCGCGCGATCGAGCTGCTGGAGACCGAGGCGGCGCGGTCGCCCGACACGCCGCTGCTGAAGCTGGACGTTCCGGAGCTGTCGGGGATCGACATCTACCTGAAGGACGAATCGACCCACCCCACCGGCAGCCTGAAGCACCGCGTCGCGCGGTCGCTGCTGCTGTTCGCCATCTGCAACGGGCGGATCGGCGAGGGCACGCCGGTGATCGAGGCGTCGTCGGGGTCCACCGCGGTGTCGGAAGCCTATTTCGCCCGGCTGCTCGGCCTGCCCTTCCACGCGGTGATGCCGCGCGGCACTTCGGACGAGAAAGTCGCCGCCATCGAGCTGCACGGCGGGCGCTGCCATTTCGTCGAGTCCTCGAAGGCGATCTACGCCGAGGCGGCGGCTCTGGCGGTGCGGCTGGGCGGCGTCTATCTCGACCAGTTCACCTACGCCGAGCGCGCCACCGACTGGCGCACCGACAACATCGCCCAGTCGATCTTCGGCCAGATGCGCAGCGAGCGCCACCCGGTGCCCGACTGGATCGTCATGAGCGCCGGCACCGGCGGCACCGCCGCCACCATCGGGCGCCACATCCGCTACCGCCACCTGCCGACCCGGCTGTGCGTTCCCGACGCCGAGCATTCGGTCTTCTACGACAGCTTCGTCAACCGCGACGCCGCGCTGACCTGCGAGCGTGGGTCGCGCATCGAGGGCATCGGGCGGCCCCGCGTCGAACCGTCCTTCATCCCCGAGGTCGTCGACCAGATGATCAAGGTGCCTGACGTGGTCTCGCTGGCGGCGATGCGGGTGCTGTCGCGGCGGCTCGGCCGGATGGTCGGCGGGTCCACCGGGACCAACTTCTTCGGGCTGTGCTGGATCGCCGGACGGATGCGCGACGCCGGGCGGGCCGGTTCACTGGTCACGCTGATCTGCGATTCCGGCGAGCGCTACCGCAACACCTACCACGACGACGCCTGGATGGCGCGGGCCGGTTTCGACACCGCCGCCGACGAGGCGCGGATCGAGGCCTTCCTGCGGGGCGGCCCGTCCCTCTGACGCAAAAAGAACAAGCGCGTTCAAAAAACAAAAATCGCCACCGCAAGACAACTGGCAGAAAAACAGGAGCATTCACCGATGGACGAGTTTCGCACACTTCTGCGCAACGCGATGAAGAGCCGCGCGATGGTCTATGAGGCGGCCTTCGACGAGATGCGCAAGGAGATCGGCGAGGAGAAGGCCCGGGAGATCATGGCGCGCACCATTTATCGCCGGGGTGCGGCCATCGCCCACAATTTCGCGCCGCACGCCCCGGCCGATCTGGCGGGCCTGCGGGACTCCTTCCTGAAATTCATCCCCGACGCCGAGGCCCAGTTCGGCCCCGAGGTCGTGCGCTGCACCGACGAGGTGCTGGAGATCCGCTTCCACACCTGCCCGCTGAAGGAAGCCTGGCTCGAGGCCAACCTGCCGGCTGAGACGGTGGAGACGCTCTGCGAACTCGCCGGCGCGGTCGACAAGGGCACCTTCGAGACCGCCGGCTTCGAGATCGAGGTCGACACCTGGAAGCCGGGCCGCAGCACCTGCTGCCACCTGACGATCACGCCGGGCGCCGCGGCACCCGCCGCCGCGAACTGATTGCCCAGCCTCGCCGACAGGGGAACCGAACCATGAGGAAGCAGACCGTTCTCGGCACCGCTCTGGGCGCCGTTCTTGGCGCCATGCTGGCCGCCACCGCCGTCCAGGCCGCCGACCGCGAGATCGTCATCGGCTATCAGGCGCCGCTCAGCGGCGACCGCAGCCAGTACGGCGAGATGTTCCGCAACGCCGCCCAGATCAAGCTGGAGGAGTTCAACGCCTCGGGCAAGCTGGCCGGCGCCAAGGTCGCCATCACCTTCGAGGACAGCAAGGACGATCCCAAGGAGGCGCGCAACATCGCGCACAAGTTCCTCGACAATTCCAAGATCGTCGGGGTGATCGGCGACTTCTCCTCCACCGTGTCGATGGCGGCGGGCGAGATCTACGCGGCGGAGAAGATGCCGCAGCTCTCCCAGACCGCCTCGCACCCCGATTTCACCAAGCTCAGCCCCTGGCAGTTCCGCAACATCACCACCCAGGCCTTCGAAGGCCCCTACAACGCCGACTGGATCATCGCGGCGGGCATGAAGACGGCGGCGGTGATCTACATCCAGAACGACTGGGGCATCTCGGCGCTCGACGGCTTCGTCAGCGGCTTCAAGGCCAAGGGCGGCAAGATCACCGCCACCGAGGCGTTCAACCCCGGCAACCGCGATTTCCGCTCCATCCTGACCAAGGTCGCCCGGCAGAAGCCCGACGTGATCTACCTCGCCATGTTCTACGAGGAGGGGGCCGCCTTCGCCCAGCAGCGCGAGCAGCTCGGCATCAAGATCCCGCTCTACGGCACCAGCTCCCTCTATTCGCCCAAGCTGATCGAGCTGGGGCGTGAATCGGTGGAGGGGCTGCACCTCGCCACCACCTTCACGCCCGACAACCCCGATCCGGCGGTGCAGACCTTCGTGAAGGAATACGCCGCGCGCTTCAAGTCGGAGCCCGGCATGTTCGCCGCCCAGGCCTACGACGCGGTCGGCATCATGCTGGACGCCGTCGCCAAGGCCGGCCCGTCGGTGACGCGCGAGAGCCTGCGCGACGCGCTGGCCGCCACCACCGACTATCCCGGCGTGACCGGCGCCACCAGCTTCGACCCCGTCACCCGCGAGCCGGCGAAGGCGCTGGCCAAGATGATGGTGAAGGACGGCCGCTTCCAGGTCGTGACCGGTCCCTGACCGGCCCCTGACGGGCGCGGGCCGGGACGACCGTTCCCGGCGCGCGCCACACGATCCGCTTTTCGGGACACACGCCGTGGTGCGCGCTCCGCCGGGACCGGCGGGCGCGCTCCCCGAAGCCTGGAGCACGCCATGGTCTTCGATGTCTTCTTCCTTCAGCAGGTCATCAACGGCCTGTCCATCGGGTGCGTCTACGCCCTGATGGCGATCGGCTTCACGCTGATCTTCGGCGTCCTGAACGTCGTCAACTTCGCCCATGGCGAGGTCTACACCATCGGCGCCTTCGTCGGGCTGATGGTCATCACCGCGATGGCCCCGCCGCTGCTGGCGGTGGTGCCGCTGGTCCTGGCGGTGGGCGCGGTGTCCGGCGTCGGGCTGGAGCGCATCGCCTTCCGCCCCTTCCGCCGCTTCACCGACGAGGCCAGCCAGAAGTCCCGCGCCATGCGCGAGGCGACGCTGCTCTCCTCGCTCGCCGTGTCGATCGTGACGCGCGAGATCATGATGCACATCTTCGGCGGCGACATGCAGGGCATCCCGTCCGGCTACCTGCTGCAGCAGCCGGTCGCCATCGGGCCGGTCATGGTCGCCAGCGGCAGCCTGGTCATCTTCGCCACCTCCGCCGTCATGCTGGGCGCGCTGCAGTTCCTGCTCTACCGCACCCAGACCGGCCTCGGCATCCGTGCCGTGTCCAACAACCAGCTCGGCGCCCGCTACGTCGGCATCAACACCGACCGCACCATCGTCACCACCTTCGCGGTCGGCTCGATGCTGGGCGCCACGGCGGGAATCCTGGTCGGCCTCTACGACGGCGCGATCTCGCCGCACATGGGCTTCGCGCCCGGCGTCAAGGCCTTCGTCGCCATGGTGATGGGCGGCCTGTCGAGCATCCCGGGGGCGGTCGCCTGCGCCCTGCTGCTCGGCGTGTCGGAGAGCATCGCGACCGAGTTCCTGTCGAGCGGCTGGAAGGACCTGATCACCTACAGCCTTCTGGTCATCACGCTGGTCTTCTTCCCGCAAGGATTGTTCGGACATGGACGTGAACGTGCCTGACGCCCGGCTGATGCCGGACACCCTCGCGCCGCCCGCCGCGTTTTCCGGGCGAGGCCGGCGGTTCGCCTGGACATTCCTCCTGCTGGCGGTCGCCTTCGGCGCCGTGCCCGCCGCGATCGTCGGCACCGGGTCCAGCTACCTCGCCCAGATCGCCATCACGACGATGATCTTCGTGATCCTGTCGGCCAGCCTGAACCACGTGACGGGCACCGCTGGGCTGCTGTCGATCGGTCACGCCGCCTTCTACGGCATCGGCGCCTACGCGGCGGCGCTGCTGTCGACCAGGCTCGGCCTGCCCTTCATCGTCACGCTGCCGGCGGCGGGGCTGATCGCCGCGCTGTTCGGCTTCCTCGTGGCGCTGCCGACCATGCGGCTGGTCAGCATCTACTTCGCCGTCGCCACGCTCGGCATCGGCGAGATGATCTACGTGGTCTTGCTGAACTGGGTGGACCTGACCCGCGGCCCGATGGGCATCCGCGGCATCCCGCCGATCGAGCTGTTCGGCTGGCAGGCCGACACGCTGCTCAGCCGCTATCTGGCGGTCGCGGTCATCGCCGTCGCCTGCGTCTGGGTGCTGCACCGGCTGACCCACTCCTACTACGGCAACGCGCTGCGGGCGCTGCGCGAGGACGACCAGTGCGCCGACAGCATGGGCATCAACGTCGAGCGGCTGAAGATCGAGTCCTTCGTCGTCGCCACCTTCTTCGCCGGCATCGCCGGGGCGCTGCTCGCCCACACCTCCGCCTACATCGCGCCGGACAACTTCCGTTTCATGGAATCGATCCTGATCCTGGCGATGGTGGTGGTCGGCGGGCTGGGCAGCCTTCCCGGCGCGGTCGTCGGCGCCCTGTTCATGATCGTCCTGCCGGAAGCGCTGCGCGACATCGGCGATTACCGCATGATCGCCGTCGGGGCGACCATGTTCCTGTCCATCCTGCTGCTGCCCAAGGGCATGCTGGCCGAAGGCACCGCGCTGGGCTTCGTCCGCCGCTCCTTCTCCCGCGGCTGGGCCACCATCGCCGGCGGCACGCCCGTCGGCTGGAAGTGAGGCAGATCATGAGCAACACGCTTCTCTCCATCCAGGGGCTGACCCGGCGCTTCGGCGGCCTGCTGGCGGTCAGCGACGTCAGCGCCACCATCGCCAAGGGCGAGCTGGTCGGGCTGATCGGCCCCAACGGCGCCGGCAAGACCACCCTGTTCAACCTGATCACCGGCTTCACGCC
Organism: Azospirillum formosense; assembly: GCF_040500525.1. Lineage (NCBI taxonomy): Bacteria > Pseudomonadati > Pseudomonadota > Alphaproteobacteria > Rhodospirillales > Azospirillaceae > Azospirillum > Azospirillum formosense. Next base: position 33,419 of record NZ_CP159405.1, read on the forward strand.
ACCGTCGGACGGCACGGTGACCTTCGACGGGCAGGACGTCACGGGCCGCAAGCCCTGGCAGATCGCCCGCATGGGCATGGGCCGCACCTTCCAGAACCTGCGCGTCTTCCCCAACATGACGGTGTTCGACAACGTGTCCGTCGGGGCGGTCGGCGCCTTCGGCCAGTCGCCCTGGCGGGCGCTGGTCAACGGCGGCGCCCACAGCCGCGCGGTCAGCGAGCGGAGCTGGGAGGCGCTGGAGCGCGTCGGCCTGACCGCCCAGGCCGAGGACATCGCCGCCAACCTGTCCTACGGCAAGCGCAAGTATCTGGAGATCGCCCGCGCCCTGGCGACCGCACCCCGCCTGCTGATCCTCGACGAGCCGGCGGCCGGCCTCAACGACACCGAGACGGCGGAGCTGGCCGACTTCATCCGCCGCCTGCACGCCGGCGGCGTCACCGTCCTGCTGGTCGAGCACGACATGGGGCTGGTGATGGGAAGCTGCAGCCGCGTCATCGTCCTGGCGTCGGGCCGCAAGATCGCCGACGGCACGCCGGAGGCGGTGCAGCGCGACCCCGCCGTCCTCGAAGCCTATCTGGGAGTGGAAGACGATGCCGCTTGACGGAGCCCAGGCCAGCAACACCGCCGCCACCACCCGCCGCATCCTTGAGGTCCGCGACCTGACGGTGCGCATGGGGCCGCAGGAGATCCTGCGCGGCGTCTCGCTCGACGTGGCGGAGGGGGCCATTGTCGCCGTGCTGGGCGCCAACGGCGTCGGCAAGACCACGCTGATGCGCGCCTTGTCCGGCATCTACCGCACCAGCGGCGGCGCCACCGTCTTCGACGGCGAGGACATGACCGACAGCCCCAGCCACGAGGTGGTGCGCCGCGGCCTCGCCCAGGCGCCGGAGGGGCGGCAGATCTTCGGCACCATGACGGTGCGGGAGAACCTGCTGCTGGGCGGGCGGACGCTGCGCCACGACCGCGCCGCCCGGATGGAGCGGATGCTGGAGCTGTTCCCCCGCCTGCGCGAGCGGCTAACCCAGAAGGCGGGGTCGCTGTCCGGCGGCGAGCAGCAGATGCTGTGCATCGCCCGCGCCCTGATGTCGAAGCCGCGCCTGCTGCTGCTCGACGAGCCGTCGCTCGGCCTCGCGCCGATGGTGGTGAAGCAGATCTTCGACCTGCTGGTCCAGATCCGCGGCGAGGGCACCTCGATCCTTCTGGTGGAGCAGAACGCCCGCGCCGCGCTGCGCGTCGCCGATCATGCCTATGTCATGGAGGCGGGAAGGGTGACACTCTCGGGCAGCGCCGCCGATCTGGCCGCCGACCCGCGCGTGCGGGCGGCCTATCTGGGCGGCTGACCGAGAAAGGATCGCAGTGATGACCACCGACACCGAAAACGCCGCTCCTGCTTCCGCCCCCCTGCCCATCCTGGAGCGGCGGCGCATCGAGGCGGCCTTCGCCAAGGCGCTCTATGACCAGCTCCTGCCCGAGATCGGGCGGGAGCGGGCGCGCGCCGTGCTGGCCCGCGCCATCGAGGTGATGGCCCGGGAGGCCGGCGCCGCCATGGCGGCGGAGGACCGCGCCACCCGCGGCACCGCCGACCTCGCCACCTTCCACGAGCGGCTGGCCCTGTGGACCGCCGGGGACGCCCTGCGGCTGGAGGTGATCGAGAGCGCGCCCGACCGGCTGGGCTTCAACGTCACCCGCTGCCGCTACGCCGAAAGCTACCGCGCTATGGGCGTGGAGGAGATCGGCGACATCCTGTCCTGCAACCGGGACGGCGAGTTCATGTGCGGCTACCGGCCCGACGTCCGCTTCACCCGCACCCAGACCATCATGCAGGGCGCCAGCCACTGCGACTTCCGCTACAGCCTGCCGGCGGGCGGACCCCAGGAGTCCCCGGAATGACCATCCCCGCGAACGTCCGCCTGCACCCCGCCGCCGAGGCCCTGGCCCCGGAGATGCGGCAGTGGCGGCACCATCTGCACGCCCATCCCGAGACCGCCTTCGAGGAGCACGAGACCGCCGCCTTCGTTGCCGACAAGCTGCGCGCCTTCGGGCTGGAGGTGGCGACGGGGCTGGGGCGCACCGGCGTGGTCGGCACGCTGAGGGGCCGCCGCCCCGGCGGCCGGGCCATCGCGCTGCGCGCCGACATGGACGCGCTGCACATCCACGAGACCAATGACTTCGCCCACCGCTCGGTCAATCCGGGACGGATGCACGCCTGCGGCCACGACGGCCACACCACGATGCTGCTGGGGGCGGCGAAGATCCTGGCCGACGATCCCGACTTCGCCGGGACGCTGCACGTCATCTTCCAGCCGGCCGAGGAGAACGAGGGCGGTGCGCGCGAGATGATCGCCGAGGGGCTGTTCGAGCGGTTCCCGGTGGACGGCGTCTACGGCATGCACAACTGGCCGGGCCTGCCGCTCGGGCAGATCGCGCTGCGGCCGGGGCCGATGATGGGCAGCTACGACATCTTCGAGGTGACCGTCCATGGCAAGGGCAGCCACGCCGCCATGCCGCATCTCGGCCACGACCCGATGACCGCCGCCGGTCATCTGCTGACCACCCTGCAGACCATTCCCGGCCGCAGCCTGCACCCGCTGGACAGCGCCGTGGTCTCCACCACCTGGATCACCGGCGGCGACACCTGGAACGTCATCCCGGCGGAGGTGACGCTGCGCGGCACCGTTCGCGCCTTCAAGGAGGGGGTGCAGGACGTGGTCGAGGCGCGGCTGCGCGCGCTGGCCGAGCACACCGCCGCCGCCTTCGGCTGCACCGCCAGCGTGCGCTACGAGCGGCGCTACCCGGCGACCGTCAACAGCGCTGCCGAGACCGCGCTGTGCGCCCGCATCGCCGCCGCGCTGGTCGGGGAGGAAAACATCGACCACGACCAGATGCCCTCCATGGGGGCGGAGGATTTCGCCTTCATGCTGAAGGAGCGGCCGGGCTGCTACGTCTGGCTGGGCAACGGGCCGACGGACGGCGGCTGCCTGCTGCACAACCCGGGCTACGACTTCAACGACGCCAACCTGGCCATCGGCGCCAGCTATTGGGTGGCGCTGGCCAGGACGCTGCTGGTGGAGGAGGCGACGCGATGAGCGCGCTTCTCAAACCGCTGCTGGACGCGCCGCTGCCGGACTCCCACTGGGCGGCGAGCGCCGTCGCCGGTCCGGAGACCGGCCCGCTGGACGGGTCGGTTCGGGTGGACGTGGCGGTGGTCGGGGCGGGAGTCACCGGCCTGTCGACGGCGATCCATCTGGCCGAACAGGGCGTGCGCGTGGCGGTGCTGGAGGCGCGCGAGCCGGGCTTCGGCGGGTCGGGCCGCAACAACGGCCAGATCATCCCGACGCTGTCGCGCCTCGACCCCGCCAACCTGACGGCGGCCTACGGCGAGGCCAAGGGATCGGCGCTGGCCCGCTTGGTCGGCGGCTCGGCGGCGCTGGTCTTCGACCTGATCGAGCGCTACCAGATGCGCTGCGACGGCGTGCAGAAGGGCTGGATCCAGCCGGCCCACCGGCCCGGCCGCATGAAGGCGGCGGAGCAGCGGGTCGCGCAATGGCGGGCGCTGGGGGCGGAGGTCGCGCTGCTCGACGCGGCGCAGACGGAACGGGCGCTGGGCACGCGCTTCTGGCACGGCGCCATGGTCGCCCCGACCGGCGGGCATGTGAATCCGCTGTCGCTGGCCCGCGAGATGGCGCGCGCCGCCCTCGGGCTGGGCGTGGCGATCCACAGCGACACGCCGGTCGTGTCGATCGCGCGCGCCGGCACCGGCTGGACCCTGACCACGCCACGCGGCGGCGTGACCGCCGACCGCGTCGTTCTGGCGACCAACGCTTACACCGACGATCTGTGGCCGGGGCTGCGCCGCTCCGTCGTGCCGGTGCTGAACTTCCAGATGGTGACGGAGCCGTTGTCCGCCGCCCTGCGCGCCAGCGTGCTGCCCTCCGACATGGCGTGCAGCGACACCCGCGGCGACCTGCATTTCTTCCGCTGGACCGCCGACAACCGGCTGGTCTCCGGCTGCACGCTGGTGCGGTCGGCGGACGTAGAGCGGCGGGCGCGGGAACGCACGCGGGAGCGCATCCGCCGCGTCTTCCCCCAGATCGGCAACCCGGCCATCGCGCGGAGCTGGAGCGGGCATCTGGCGATGACCGCCGATTTCCGGCCCCATTTTCACGAGCTGGCGTCCGGCGTGACCGGGGCGGTCGGCTACAACGGGCGCGGCATGGCGCTGGGCACCGCGGTGGGCCGCGAACTGGCGCGCCACGCGATGGGAACGGGCGCGGCGGAGCTGGCCTTGCCCTTCACCCCCGTGAGGCCGCTGCCGTTCCACGATCTGGTGACGCGCTTCTCGCGGCTTTACATGCTGCATCTGCGCCGGCTGGACCGCACGGACTGACGGTGGCGGCGGCCTTCTCTCCGCCTCCAGCCGCGCCGGTCGGAGGGGAAAAGCCGTGCCGCCTCGCTCTCACGACAACCAGCAGCGCCGCCGCCAGCAGCACCAGCAGGGCCGGCGCGAAGGCGCCGACGCCCAGCCGTTCGAGCAGCACGCCGCCAACGATGCCGCCGCCGGCGATGGCCGTGTTCCAGGCGGTGACCAGCATGGACTGGGCGACATCCGCCGCGTCGCCCGCCGTCCTGGCCAGGGCCGTCTGGAACAGCGTCGCCGCACCGCCGAACGCCAAGCCCCAGGCGGCCACCGCCGCAAGGACCACGGCCGGGGCATCGCCCGCCGCGCCGAGCACCAGCGCGGACAGACCGAACAGGCCGGTGCTGGCCAGAGTCAGCGCCCGCAGATGGCCGTCGATCAGTGCGCCGACGATCCAGATGCCCAGCAGCGACGCGACGCCGAACAGCAGGAGCGCCAGATCCGTCCGCCCTTCCATGCCCGACGCCGCCAGGAACGGCGCGATGTAGGTGTAGAGGATGTTGTGCGCCAGCACGAAGGCCAGCACCACGAACAGCACCGGGCGCACGCCGGCCATGGTGAACACGCGCGCCGGCGTCAGCCGTTTGCTTGCCGCCTGTCCGGCGAAGTCCGGCAGCGCGACGCGCACCCAGATCATGAGCGCCAGCGCCAGAGCGCTCATGATGCCGAAGCACACCCTCCAGCCCACCAGATTGCCGAAAAGGGTGCCCGCCGGCACGCCGAGCGCCAGCGCCAAGGGCGTACCGGCCATCGCGACGGCGATGGCCCGGCCCTTCTGGTGGTCGGGCACCATGCGCGCGGCGTAGCCCGCCAGCAGCGCCCATGTCAGGCCGGCCGACACGCCTGCCAGGAGACGCGCCACCATGGTCAGGGCGAAGCTGGCGGAAAAGGTCGTGACGGTGTTGGCGACGACGAAGCCGGCGACGGCCGCCAGCAGCAGCGGGCGGCGGCGCACCCCCTGGGTGGCGGCGGTCAGCGGGATGGCCGCTGCCAGCGAACCGGCGGCGTAGATCGTCACGGTCTGGCCGACCCAGGCCTCGGTCACACCCAGCCCTTGGGCCATCTGCGGCAGCAGTCCGGCGGGCAGCGCTTCGGTGAGGATGGTGATGAAGGCCGCCATGGCGAGCGCCAGCAGCGAGGCCAGGGGCAAAGGGTCCGAAGCGGCGGCGCCCGTGCGCGGGGGCGTCCTCCTCATGGCCGCGCATCCAAAGCGCCGTAGACCGCGTCGCGCAAGTCGGTGACGAAGCGGCCGGACATGCCTTCGTAGAGCGTGTTGGTGAAGGCGACGACGCTGAGGCCCCGCGCCCGGTCCACGAACCAGGAATGGCCGTAGGCTCCGCCCCAGCGCCAGGTGCCTTCCGATTCGGGCGAGGCGGCCGAGGCCGGGTCGCGCAGGACCGAGAAGCCCAGCCCGAAACCGAAGCCGGGCGCGTTGGGCAGGTCCCGGCCGTCCGTCTGGTCCCGGGCCATCTCCGCGATCAGCGCGCCGGGCAGGAGCGCACCACCGCCTTGGCGCAGGGTTTCCAGCAGCCGCAGAAGATCCTCCGCCGTGCCCGCCATGCCCGCGCCGCCCGACGGAAAGGCCTGCGGATCGAAGATGCGCGCAGGGCTGTAGGCGATGCCGACGGCGCCCTCGAAGGGGGAGACCGTCTCGCCCTCGGCCAGCCGATGCGGCCGCGGCGTGCCGTTCACATAGGCGGTCGCCACGCGCTGGGGATCGCGGGCGGTGAAGCCGGTGTCCGCCATGCCCAGCGGGCCGGTCACCAGACGGCAGACCGCCTCGTCCAGCGTTGTGCCGTGGACCCGCGCGACCAGCGCGCCCAGCACGTCGGTCGCCAGTGAGTAGCCCCAGCCCGTCCCCGGTTCGTAAAGCAGCGGCACGCCGGCAAGACGGCGCAGGTTCTCGTCCAGGCTGATGCCGGACGCGTCCATGCCGTCCGACACGCCGGCCCGCGCATAGGGGCCGTCCGCGTCGGCCTCGAAGAAGCGGTAGCCGAGACCGGCCGTGTGGCTGAGCAGCTGCCGCGCCGTGATGCGCGCCGGTCGGCCGTCGGCCAGCCGGGGCTGGAACCGGGGCAGCCAGCGCGCGATGTCCGCGTCGAGGTCGAGCCGGCCTTGCGCCACCAGAGCCAGAGCCGCGGTGGAGACGATGGGCTTGCTGACCGAGGCCAGACGGAAAACCGTCTCCACGGCCATCGGCCGCGCGCTTTCGCGATCGGCGAAGCCGGCGGCCTGCCGATGGACCAGCGCGCCGTCCCGCGCCACCAGGACGACGGCGCCGACAAGCCGCTGTTCGTCGAGCGCCCGCTGGACAGCGCTGTGGATGCGCTCACGGAGGGTCGCCGGCGGAACGCCCTGGCGGAGGACAAAGGGTGGATGGGTCATGGCACGCGGCTCGTTTCAATGGGCGATGCCGTGACGATAAAAATCCTGCTATTAAAGAAAAAGATGGGCGCAGTTCCTGATTATACGGAGCTGGATGTCCGCAATGGAGGCGCGGGATGGACAGCCTGAACGGCTTCGTGGTGTTCGTGCAGGTTGCCGAGACGCGCAGCTTCGTCGCCGCCGGCCGGCTGCTCGGCGTGTCGGCCTCGGCCGTCGGCAAGAGCGTGGCGCGGCTGGAGGAGAAGCTGGGCGTGCGCCTGTTCCACCGCAGCACGCGCAGCGTCACGCTGACCGCCGAGGGCACGCTGTTCCTGGAGCGCAGCCGCCGCATCCTGGCCGAGATCGAGGCGGCGGAGCTGGAGCTGTCGCAGGCCTCCGCCGCGCCGCGTGGGCGCCTGCGCGTCAGCCTGCCGCTGGTCAGCTCGCTGGTCCTGCCGGTGCTCGGCGAGTTCATGCGCGCGTACCCCGAGATCGAACTGGACCTGGACTTCACCGACCGCATGGTCGACGTGATCGAAGAGGGCTTCGATGCCGTGGTGCGCACGGGCGAGCCGGCCGACTCACGGCTGTCGGCGCGCCGGCTGGGGAGCTTCCGTTCGTTGCTGGTCGCCTCGCCGGACTATCTGGCGCGGCGCGGCACGCCGCGGACGCCGGCTGACCTGCGGCAGCACGCCTGCCTGCATTACCGCTTTCCCAGCAGCGGCAAGCTGGAAACCTGGGCGCTGCGGCAGGTCCCCGGCGAGCCCGAACTGCAACTGCCGACCTCGATGATCTGCAACAACATCGAGACGCGCGTGTGTTTCGCGCTGCAGGGCCTGGGGATCGCCTACCTTCCGGACTTCGCTATCCGCGAGCCGTTGGCCGATGGCCGGCTGGAGCCGGTCCTGGCCAATCACGTGGAGCGCACCGGCGTTTTCCATGTGCTGTGGCCGGCGAGCAAGCACCCCTCGCCGAAGGTGCGGGCGCTGGTGGATTTCCTGCGCGCGAGGGTGTTCCCGGCCGCGAAGGCCAAGCTCGGCGGTTGACAGTCCGGGGGCGGCCCGGCCACTGTGGCGCCATCCCGAAGCGGCCCCACGCGGATTGCCCCGGCTCATGGCCACCGTTTCCGAAGCCCTGTCCATCGCGCTCGACCATCACATCGCCGGGCGCGTGGCGGAGGCGGAGACCCTCTATGGCCGGATCCTGGAGGCGGTCCCCGGCCATCCCGGCGCCAGCCACCTGATGGGGCTGCTGCTCGCCCAGACCGGGCGGGCCGCGGCGGCGCTGTCCCATCTCGACGCCGCCGTGGCCGGCGATCCGGCGTCACCGACCCACCATCTCAACCGCGGCAAGGTTCTGGACGCGCTCGGACGGACCGCGGACGCGGCGGCGAGTTGGCTCGCCACGCTGCGCCTGCAGCCGGATCATAGGGAGGCGGCGGAGCGGCTGGCCCCGGCGCTCCGCGTCCTGGCCGAGACCGCGTTCGATTCCGGCGCCCTGGCCTCCGCGGCGGCGCTTTACGAACGGGTGCTGGCCCTCGACCCGCAAAACCTGTCCGCCGCCTTCGACGCGGCGATGGCCGGCAAGGGGCTTGGACGGCTGGGGACGGCGGCCCGGCTGGCGGGATTCGCGGCCCGGCTCGACCCGACGCTGTTGCGCGCCCGCATGGCCGAGGCGGAGGCACGGCAGGCGCTTGGCGAGACGGAACGGGCCATCGCCGCGCTTCGTCCGGCGCTGGCCCTGGACCCCGCGCAGGGCGGTTGTTGGGCGAGCCTGTGCCTGCTGCGCAACGACCTGGGGCAGCGCGGCGCGGCGGTCGCGGCGGCGCGGCGCGCGGCGCTGGCGGCACCCGCCGACAGCGGGCTTCTGGTCCGGCTCGCCGCCGCCCAGCAGATCGCCGAGAAGCCGCGCGCGGCCCTGGCGGCGGCGCGGCGCGGCCTGTCGCTCGACCCGGCTTCGGCGGAGCTGCACCTCGCCCTCGGCGCGGCGCTCGACGCGGTGCACGCCCTGAAGGCGGCCGGGCGGGCGCTGGACCACGCCGGCCGGCTGCGTCCCGGCGACGCGGCGGCGCTGGCCGAGCACGGCCGGCTGTGCGAGCGCGCCGGCCTGGCGGAGCGGGCGGCGGCGCTGCTGCGACGGGCGCTGGCCGCCCGTCCGGACGACGGGGATTCCTGGGTGGCCCTCGGCCGCGCCGCGCTGCGGCGGGGTGATGCGGCGTGGGCCGGCCGTTGCGCGCGCCGCGCGCTGCGGCTTGCCCCGGCCTGCCCACCGGCCTGCTGCTGGCCGGCGAGGCCCGCGAGGCGCAAGGGGCCGACCGCGAGGCGCTGGCCCTCTACGACCGGGCGATCGCCGCCGCACCGGGCCTCGGCACCGGCTTCTCCCGCCGGGCGATGCTGCTGCTGCGCCGGGTCGTGGGCGACAGCCCGCCGCCGCGCCAACCGTCGGGCAAGCGCCGGCTGTCGGTGTCCACGCTCGGTCATGCGGGACGCTTCGGCAACCAGCTTCTTCAATACGGTTGTCTGCGCGTCTGCGCGGAGCGGAACGGGATGGAGCTCGAAACGCCGGAATGGATCGGTCGCTATCTCTACGGCCTGGACGATCCGCTTCCCGGCCCGCCGCTGCCCAGCCTGCACGAGGAGGACTGCGGCGTTCCGGCGCTGCTGAACGGGCGGGCGCTGGCGGGCGCGGACGGTCACGACGTGGTCGGCTATTTCTGCGGCGAGACCACGCCTCTGGCACCGCACCGCGAGCGGTTCCGCGCCTTCTTCACACCGGTCGGCGCGGTGGCGGAGCGCGCCGCGGCGGCGCTCGACGGGTTGCGGGCGCGTGGGCGGACCCTGGTGGCGATTCATCTGCGCCGCGGCGATTTCGGCCGGAACGACCGGTTCTGGATCGCGCCGGAGGGCTGGTATCTCGACTGGCTGGCCGATCTGTGGACGACGCTGGACCAACCGGTGCTCTACCTCGCCACCGACGCGCCGGAACTGGCGGACCGCTTCGCCCGCTACCGCCCCGTCCTCGCCGGCGATCTGGGGGCGCCGCTGCCGGGGGCGGAGTTCTTCACCGACCATTGGATCCTGTCGCGGGCCGACCACGTCGCCGTGTCCAACAGCTCCTTCTCGGTGACGGCGGCGCTGCTGAACCCGGCGTTGCGCGCCGCCCTGCGCCCCGACCGCGAACGGGCGCGGCTGGTGCCCTTCGATCCCTGGAACGCGCCGGTCCTGCTGCCCTGACCGGTGTCAGCCGGGACGGCGGACGTAGAGCGCGTCGCCCCAGCTGTGATGGTAGGGGCTGGTCTCGGCGACGCGGTCGAAGCCGTGGGCGAACAGGATGTCGTCCACATCGGCGGCGAGGCCCGAGCCCTCGTACAGCTCCGCGTAGCTCACCTCGGTCACCACCGCGTCGAACCGGGCCAGCCAATCGCCGCAGCCGGTGAGAATCCGGCACTCCGACCCCTGCGCGTCGATCGCCAGCACGTTGAAGTCCTCCGGCGCGAGGCCGTTGGACGCCAGCAGGGCCGGCAGGGTCCGGGTCTCCACCTCGATGACCTCGTCGACGGTGATGTGGGGATAGACGGCCAGATGCCCGGTCGGCTCCAGCAGGGAGCTGGACTGGCGGCTCGACATGCGGGAAAAGCGCGCCCGCCCGGCCCGGTCGGACACCGCGGCGTTCAGGCAGACGACGTCGCCGTTGCCGGCGAAGCGGGCCTGCAGCGTGGCGAAGGTGGCCGGGTCCGCCTCGACGAACAGGACGTGGGCACCGCCGGCTTCCCGGTAGTTGGCGTATTCCTCCCCCTCATGGGCACCGACATGGATGATGCCGCGCGGGACGACGCCGTGGCGGGGAAACAGGTCCTTGTAGCGGAACATGCCCTGGCTGCGCGCGAACAGCCGGTTCCAGTGCCGGGGGGCGACCGCCATGTGCGTGCCGCCGCGCCCGTCCTCCGGCGGCGTGGCGCGGAATTCCAGATTGCGGTCGGCGAAGCGGAACAGCGAATAGCCATGGGCTTGAAGGCGCGCGTAGAGCGCGGCCAGTCGTCCGCCGGTCTCGGTTTCCTCGAACTGGAGGAAGTCGATGCGGCGCAGGCGCAGCAGATCGGCGGCACCCTCCAGCACCGCCAGGGCGTCGCCGCAGCCGTCCAGAACCAGCCAGTCGATGTGGCGCGGCCCGACCGGACCGCACCACGCGTCGAGTTCCGGCGCGGAGGATGGCAGGGCAAGGCACGCTCGGCCGGCGGCGGAGTCCGTCCAACGCCCGGCACCGGTTCCGACCGCCACCAGAGCGGCCTCGGGCGGCAGGAAGGCTTTTTGAAGCGGGAGGCCGGGAAGGGGAAGCGTCTCGTGCTGCATCTCGTCACCGCAATGGGGCTGATGAACAGTCCCAAGGGATGATCGCAGCCGCTTCCCGTCGCCTTGGCACGGTCGCCATTGTGGAAGCGGACGCGGGGCGGGTCAACGCTGCCGCCCCGATCGCGTTGGCTTGCGGCGTCAGGCCGCGCGGTGGAGGAAGCCCAGATGCTGCGGCGCCAGGGTGGAGGCCCACTCCTCCGCCGCGTCCTGCGCCTCGCGGCGGGTGGCGAACCAGCGGGCGTCGGGGGTCCAGCTCAGCCCTTCATGCTCCGCGTGCCAGTTCCACCAGCCGTCGGTGGCCTCGCAGACCGTCAGCATCACGCCGAACGCGGATTCCAGGGCGCGGGCGCCGGTCTTAGCCTTTTCGTTATGCCAGTCCATAAGCGTTACTCCAGATGTCCTGCCTTTCGGCATAGCATAGTTCGGTAGACGAACAAAACCAAAAACGGAGGAGGCTGCTCGGGATTGCCGGTCCGGGCGTTGCGTCCCCTCACTCCGGTAAGGACGCAAACGCCGCGGGTTGCGTGACTATTCCATGGCGCGGGCGGCGCGCGCGTTGGACGGTGCGATGTCCCAGCCGGACGGTCATGATTCCCAGGGCGATTCCCACGGCGTCCCCGGCCAGATCGGACAGGCTGGCCTCGCGTCCCGGGACGAAGGATTGCGCCACCTCGATGGCGGCGCCGAGCGCGAAAACCGCCAGCACCGCCAGGACGGCGGCGCGCCGGCTGGCGCTGGCCAGGAGGCCGAGCAGGGTCAGGAGCCCGAAGGCCCCGGCGTGCACCAGCTTGTCGAAGCCGTAAAGGCCGCTGGGCGCCAACCGCGGTTGCAGCGCCGCCCAGAAGGCGATTCCCATCAGGCCGAGCAGGGTGCCGAACGCCAGCCGGCGCCAGAGAAGGGGAAATGGGCGGAACGTCATGACGGCCTCCTGCGACGAAGGCCATCCTGCGCGGAACACTCTCAAGAGCCGGTTAACCGCCTAATGTCCGCGCTGTGACATCAGGCGGGCAAGAGCCGTTTCAGGAACCGGTCGCCAGCCCCATGGCAATGCCGCGCGCTTCGGTGAAGGCGGCGCGCTGCTGCACCAGCGTCCCGTCGGCGTAGACGCCCCAACCGCTCTGCGAGCCGGTGGCGTGGTAACGGATTTCAATCCGGCGGTGACAGTCCTGCATCACGAAGTGACACGGGCTGATCTTCTTCCACATGGACACCATCGGCATATCGGGCACCCATCCAAGCGATGAATTACGATGACTGTACCAATGGCTGATTATGGTTGCCGTGATATTAACGAGACGGCCCCCGATTCCCGCGCAAAATGGGTAGTGGCCTGTTCAGGCGCGGTTTTTCCGAGTTTCCGGGCATCCGGGAGCGTCCTGGACCGGCTTTCCGGGGTGGGGCATATGCCCGATGGGAGGACGTGCCTCGGACTTCATTGGTTAATATTCTACTAACGGACGGGTGGTCGGCCCGCCAACGATAGGGTAGGGTGGCTCATCTCAATCACCTTCGAGAGTGACTGGACGATGCAATCGGTCTCCATCTTTCTGATCGACGCCAACAAACTTTTCCGCGAAGGCATGAAGGCCCTCTTCTCGGAAGGGGAGTTCCGCATCACGAAAGAGGCCGCCAGTTTCAGCGACGTACCGCCGCCGGGCATGATGGAGGGCGACACGCCCGAACTGATCATGATGGACCCGGCTTCCGCTAACGGCACGGTCCAGGCCGTCACCGTCCTGCGGGAGCAGTATCCGAGCGCGCGGCTCGTCCTTCTGGCCAGCCACCTCGACGCCCAGGAAATGGCCAACGCCATCCAGGCCGGCGCCGACGCCTTCCTGATGAAGGACATTTCCCCGGCCGCGCTGGCGCAGTCGCTGCGTCTGGTGATGATCGGCGAAAAGGTCTTCCCGACCCATCTCGCCGCCCTCCTCATCACCGGCAAGGCCGGCGCCAACACCAGCGCCAACGGCCCGACCGCGGCCAAGGGCCTGTCGCAGCGCGAGACGCAGATCCTGGAGCGGCTGCTGCAGGGTGACAGCAACAAGATGATCGCCAATCATCTGAACATCACCGAAGCGACGGTGAAGGTTCACCTGAAGAGCCTGTTGCGCAAGATCAACGCCTCCAACCGCACCCAGGCCGCCATCTGGGCGCTGGAGAACGGCTTCGGCGGCAAGGTCGAAAAGCCGATGGAAGCCGTCGCCTAAGGTTCAGGACGCCGCGCCATCCCGGAACCCCGTGGCTTCGACGCCTGACCGCTGGAAAGCTCAGGCTGGAAAGGTCAGAACGAAGCGGGTTCCGGGGCGGCCGCCCTGATCGGGGCGGTCGATCTCCAGCGTTCCGCCGAGCTGGCGCACCAGACCGTGCACCAGCGTCATCCCCATGCCCTGCCCCATACCCTGCCCCGACCCGGCGGGCTTCACCATGCCGGCGCCGTCCGGCAGGCCTCCCCCGTCGTCGGTCACCGTCAGCCGCCGGTCGTCTCCGCAGGCTTCGAAGCGGACCGTCACCGTCCCCTGCTGTTGCGCGCCGAAGGCGTGCTTCAGGGCGTTCAGCACCAGCTCCGTCACGATCAGCCCCATGGACGAGGCCTGCGCGGCGGGCATCGGGATTCCGTGCGCGGCGTCGATGACCAGCGTGCAGCGGCCCGAATCGATGAAGGCGCCGGTCAGGCTTTCTCCCAGCCGTTGCAGATAGTCGGCCGCGTCGAGCGTGGCGAGGTCGTTGCGCGTCGCCTCGAACAGGCGGCGCTGCACCAGCGCCATCGCCTGGATTCGCGAGAAGGCCTGCTCCACCGCCTTGCGCGCCGCCGGGTCGGTGACCGTGGCGGTCTGCATCGACACCAGCCCGTGCAGAAGCTGGAAGCTGTTCATGATGCGGTGGCTCATCTCGTGGGCCACCAGCTCGCTGCGGCGGGCCTCGTCGAGCGCCGCGGCCAAGCCCTGCGCCGCCCGCTTCTCCGCGTCGATGTCGCTGACCACGACGACCACGCCGGTGATCCGCCCGCCGCCGTCGCGCAACGGGGCGGCCGACACGCGCGTCCAGTGCTCCGTCCCGTCGGCGGCGCGGTGCAGGAAGTCCATGCCGGGCACCACGATCTCGCCCCGCAAGGCGCGCGCACCCGAGAAATCCTTGCGCTCGACCGGTCGCCCGTCGGGGTGGAAGGCGCGCCAACGCTGCGCTTCCTGGTCGTCGGCGGACGGCAGGGAACCGTTGGTGTAGTCGCGCATCAGCCGGTTGCTGCGGGTGATGCGCCCCTGCGTGTCGTAGACCGCGACACCGACGGGAAGATGCTCCAGCACGGAGGACAGCAGCGCCTCGCTGGACTGGCGCTCGCGCTCCGTCCGGTCCCGTTCGATCAGCAGGGCGGCGGTGTGGGTCAGTCGATCCACCCATTCCAGGTCCTGCGGGCCGGGGACGCGAGGGGTGGCATGATGAATGGTAAAGGCGCCCAGCACCGCGCCGCTGGCGGCGCGGATCGGGGTGGACCAGCTGGCGGCGATGCCGTGTTCCCGGGCCAGCGCGTGGTAAGGCGCCCAGCGCGAGTCCAGCGCGACGTTCTCGACCACCACCCGCTCCCCGCTGTGGACGGCCAGCCCGCAGGAGAAGGTTTCAGGGCCGATCGCGGCCCCGTCCATCGCCCGCGCGTAGGAGTCCGGCAGGCCCGCCGCCGCGGCGAAGCGCAATGTGAGGCCGCCCTCGCTCACCAGGACGATGGCCGCCCGCGCGTCGAACCGTTCGGCGCCCGCCCGCACCAGCGGGGCCAGTGCCTCGTCCAGCCCGGCGCCGCCGATCGCCCGCTCCAGGGCGGTCTTCTGGGCGAGCAGCAGCCGTTCCGATCCGTGGACGCCGCCACTGTCCCGCTCCGCCTTCCGGTCGCCCAAAATGCCGTCGCCTTTGCGCCTGATGCCGCGCCCCACAGGGCAACGGCATGTTACGCGTCCGCCCCCGGCCGCGCCAGAGAATGCGGCCGCGGCTTCGGTTGGACGCCGATTTTGCGTGGACGCGCCCGCGTCGGTTGGTGTCGTCAGTTGGTGTCTTCGGGGTAGGGGGGCGAGGTGCGCCAGGAGAACAGCGTCATCGCCCGGTAGCTCTGCTCCCCCGACAGGCCGTAGGCCGGCTCCGTCGAGGCGACCAGGGCGCCGCTCTGGTTGTCGTAGGCGAAGGCGGAGAATTTGGCGACCGCCTGGTTCTCGGTGGAGCTGTAGACCGACGCTTCCGGCAGCGTGATCGCACCGGGCAGGGTGATCGGGGGAATGCCCAGCACCGTCTTGCTCTGGTTCACCGACAGGGCGCCCAGCCGGATCTCGATGATCGTGTCGGCGGCGGCCCGGTCGGGGACGAGGCGGACGCCCTGGCGCAGCAGCGATTCCTTGATCGCGCTGGCGGCGTACTTGGCGTCGGTGCCGTCGAAATTGCCGGTGTCGAGGAAGGCGCGCTTGTCCGCCGGCAGGTCCAGCCTCAGGCGGTTGGCGGCGTTGTCGGCGGCGCTGGAGATCAGAAGCTGTTCGGTGGCGGTCCGGGACGGAAGGCTTTCCTTCACATCGGTGCATCCGGCGGCCAGGGCCGCGGTGGCCGCCAGCGCTGCAAGGATCATCGGTCTGTTGCGGGGCATTCGGGTCCTCGTGCTTTTCGTCTCCGGCTTCTCAGGTTCGCCCGCTCCGGGCAAGGGAGAGATTTGGGACCAAGCCCACAGGCCGAACAGAAAAAAAGCCACGCATGGAAACCATGCGTGGCCTGAGTCTAGGGAGGAAACGCCCTATAGAGCGTGCTGCCGAGGCAGCAATAGAAAGATAGGGCTGACGAGGCGTTCTGTCCAGGGGTTATGTAAACGTTTTCATCTCAAGACTGTTTTCGCAGCGCTGTTACGCCGCCACCACGCTACTGGCCGGACGCTTCAGGAGACGCAGCGCGACCGCGGTGGTGACCGTTCCGGCGACCAGGGCCACGACGTAGCCCGCCAGATGGGTGACGGCGTTGGGGATGGGCAGGACGAAGATGCCGCCGTGCGGAACCTTCAGCTCGGCCCCGATGCCCATGGAGATGGCCCCGGTCAGCGCCGCGCCCAGCACCAGCGCCGGGATGACGCGCAGCGGGTCGCGGGCGGCGAAGGGGATGGCGCCCTCGGTGATGAAGGCGATGCCCAGGATGCCGGCGGCGTTGCCGGCCTCCCGTTCCTCCTTGGTGAAACGGTCGGCGAACAGCTTGGTGGCGAGCGCGATGCCCAGCGGCGGCACCATGCCGGCGGCCATGGCGGCGGCCATCGGCGTGTAGACCTGGGACGCGATCAGGCCGGTGGAGAAGGCGTAGGCGGCCTTGTTGACCGGCCCGCCCATGTCGAAGGCCATCATCGCGCCGATCAGCAGGCCAAGCAGGATCGCGCTGCTGCCCTGCATGCCCTTCAGCCAGGCGCTCAGCGTCGCCAGGGCCTCCGCCACCGGGGCACCGACCACGTAGATCATGGCGAGGCCGGTGATCAGCGAGCCGAGCAGCGGCAGGATCAGAACCGGCTTCAGCCCCTCCAGATTCTTGTGCAGCCTGATGTTGCGGTTGAGGACGCTGGTGGCGTAGCCGGCGATGAAGCCCGCGACGATGCCGCCGAGGAAGCCGGCGCCGAGGTTGGCGGCCAGGATGCCGCCCACCATGCCCGGCGTGATGCCCGGCCGGTCGGCGATGGAGAAGGCGATGTAGCCGGCCAGCGCCGGAACCATCAACGCGAAGGCGCCCTTGGCTCCGATCTGGAACAGCGCGTTGCCCAGCGTGCCCTGCTGGCTGTCCTCGAACACGTAGATGCCGCCGAGCGCGAAGGCGATGGCGATCAGCAGGCCGCCGGTCACCACGAAGGGCAGCATGAAGGACACGCCGGTCATCAGATGCTTGTAGGGGCCGCTGCGCTGCGCCGCCGCGTGCTCCGCCTTGGCGGCCTTGCCCGCCGCCACGCCGTCGGCCGGAGCCGGGGCGCCGCCGTGGGGCTGCGCCTCGGCCAGGGCGCGTTCGACCAGGGCGCGGCCGTCGTTGATGGCGGGCTTGGTGCCGCTCTTGAAGACGCGCTTTCCGGCGAAGCGGGCGAGGTCCACCTGCGTGTCGGCGGCGATCAGCACCACGTCGGCCTCGCGGATCTCCTGCTCGGTCAACGTGTCGCGCGCCCCGACCGAACCCTGCGTCTCCACCCGAACGGCGTGGCCCAGCGCCTGGGCGGCCTGCTGGATGCCTTCCGCCGCCATGAAGGTGTGGGCGATGCCGGTGGGGCAGGAGGTGATGGCGACGATTTTCTTCGTCGCCGTCCGGGCCGGGGCCGGAGCGGCCAACGCCTGTTCCAGCACCGCCCGCGCGTCGCGCAGCACGGCGTCGAGCGCCGCGGCGCTGCGCGTCAGCCCGGCGAAGCGCTCCTCGCCCAGATCGCCGGAGCCGACGAGAATGACTCCCTGCGCGCCCTGCGCCGCCCCGGTGGGCAGCGTGTTGCGGACGCCGAGGCTGGAGCGCACCTCCACCTGGATGGTGTGGCCGAGCGCCGCGGCGGCCTTGCGCAGCGCTTCGGCGGCCAGGACGGCCTGGGTGCTGAGATCGCCCGCCGCGATCACGGCCAGCATGTTCGCCATGGTTTCCTCCCGAGCGGTCGCCCGCTCCCCGTTCATTGAAGCGTTGATATCTCGACCTGTCCGGCCAGCGCGCGGACCGCGTCCGCCCCCGGCAGGTTGGGTCCGAAGCAGCCGAGCTTCGCCGTGGCGAAGGCCACGGACAGGCGGGCGGCGTCCTCCAGCGTCCGATCCGCGCCGAAGGCGGCGATCAGCCCCGCCACCATGGCGTCGCCGGCCCCCACCGTGCTCAGCGCGTTGACCGCCGGCAGCCGGGCGTGCAGCGCCGGGCCGTCGGTCACGAACAGCGCGCCGTCCGCCCCCAGCGAGACCACCACGACCGCCACGCCGCTGCGGTGCAGGCCGCGCGCCGCCTCCAGCAGGTCGGCGGTGGCGGGCAGGGGCGTGCCGGCCCAGGCCTCCAGCTCGTGCCGGTTCGGTTTGATGCAGAAGGGCAGGTCCGGGGCGGCCAGCGCCGCCGCCAGCGGCGGGCCGCTGCTGTCCAGCACCACGCGGGCGCCCTGGGCGTGCAGGTCCGTCGTCAGCGTCGCGTAGCTGTCCGCCGGCAACCCGTCCGGCAGGCTTCCCGCCAGCAGGACCGGCGTGCCCGGCAGGACCAGCTCGCGCAAAGTGCGGCGCACGCGGTCGAGCGCGTCGGCGTCGGCGGTCAGGCCGGGCAGGTTGAGGTCGGTGGTGTCGGCGGCGGCGAGGTCGGCGATCTTCACGTTGACCCGCGTCTCGCCGGGCAGCCGGACGAAGCGGTCGGCGATGCCCTTGGCCGTGAACAGCGCTTCGAAGGCCGCGGCGTTGCCGCTGCCCAGCAGACCGGTGGCGACCACCGGCGTCCCCCAGTCGGCGAGGCAGCTCGCCACGTTCACGCCCTTGCCGCCGGCGTTGCGCCGCACGGCGTTTGCCCGATGCACATGGCCGGGGCGCAGCGCCTCCACCGTGATGGTCTGGTCGATGGCCGGGTTCAGCGTGACGGTAACGACGGGCCGGATGTCCTCTTCGAGCGTGCTCATGCAGCACCCCCGTCGAGCGCGCGCACCGCGTCGGCGGTCTCGCAGTCCAGCGCCCGTTGCGCGGCGTCCTTCAAGGCGGACAGGTCGCTGCCGCGCAGCCGGTCCTTCACCGCGGGGATGTCGCGCGGCGTCATCGACAGCTCGCGCACGCCGAGCCCGGTCAGCAGGGCCGCGCCGAACGGGTCGCCGGCGATGCCGCCGCAGACGCCGACCCAGCGGCCGTGCCGCTCCGCCCCCTCCACCGTCAGGCGGATCAGCCGCAGGACGGCGGGGTGCAGGCTGTCGGCCTCTGCCGCCAGTTCGGGGTGCTGGCGGTCGATGGCCAGCGCGTATTGGGTCAGGTCGTTGGTGCCGATGGAGAAGAAATCGACATGGCGGGCCAGGACATCGGCCTGGATGGCCGCCGCCGGCACCTCGACCATGATGCCCAGCGGCACGGCCGGGGCGTCCAGCTCCGTCCGGATGCGCTCGCAGGCGGCGCGCAGGGCCTGCACCTCGCCCAACGCCGTGATCATCGGGAACATGATCGACAGGGCTCCTCCCTCCCTGGCCGCCCGGTAGAGCGCGCGGAGCTGTGTCTCCAGAAGCTCGGGCCTGCGCAGCAGAAGCCGGGCGCCGCGCACGCCGAGGAAGGGGTTCTCCTCGTGGGGAAGCTGGAGGTGCGGCACCTGCTTGTCGCCGCCGATGTCGAGCGCGCGGACGATCAGCGGGCGGCCCTCCAGGGCGGTCAGCATGCCGCGGTAGGTCTCGTACTGCTCGTCCTCGCTCGGGGCGTCGCCGCGCTCCAGGAACAGGAACTCGGTGCGCATCAGACCGACGCTCTCCGCCCCCTGCGAGAGGGCGACCGCCACCTGATCGGGGCGGTTGACGTTGGCGCCGATCTCCATCGCGTGGCCGTCGCGGGTGCGGGCGGGCAGGCCGCGCCGGGCCTCCTCCTCCGCCTTGCGGGCCTCCTCCCGCGCGATCCAGGCGCGGGCGTCGGCGGTGTCGGCCTCGGCGGGGGACAGGTGCAGGCGCCCGCTCTGCCCGTCGAGGATGGCCGGGGTGCCGTTCGCCAGCTCCATCAGCGCCGCGCCGCCCGCCACCATGGCCGGCAGTCCCAGCGTGCGCGCCAGGATGGCGGTGTGGGAGGTCGGGCCGCCCTGCGCGGTCGCCAGCCCGATCACCCGCGCCATGTCCAGCGCCGCCGTGTCGGAGGGTGACAGGTCCTCCGCGATCAGGATGCAGGGGGTGTCGGGCAGGTCCGGCGCGCCGCCGGTGCGCAGCGCCGGGTCGATCCGCGCCAGCACCCGCTGGCCGACATCGCGCAGGTCGGCGGCGCGGGCCGCCAGCACCGGGTTGTCGAGCGCGGCCAGCCCGGCGGCGGTGCGCTCCACCGCCTGATGCCAGGACCAGGCGACGCCGTGACCCTCGACCATCAGCTGGCAGGCCAGTGTCACGAGGTCGGTGTCGTTCAGGATTTCCGCCTGGGCGGTGAAGATCGCCGCTTCGGAAGGCCCGAGCCGCCGGGCGGTGTCGTCGGCCAGCGCCCTCAGATTTTGGCGGGTCAGGCTCAGCGCCTCGTGCAGGCGGTCGCCGCCCTCGATCAGCGGGACCGGCTCGTCGGGCACCGACACCGCGGCGCGCGGCAGCACATGCACCGGCCCGATGGCGAGGCCGGGGCTGGCGGCGATCCCCGGCACGGCGGGCAGCGGATTCGGCGGCGTCCAGCCGCGCGCGGGGGCGCGGGCCTTCTGCGCCGCGGCGGCGTCCGCCTTCTCCCGCGCGGTCAGGCGGGTGATGGTCGCCTTCATGCGGGCCAGCGCCGTCACGGCGTCCTCGCCGTCCGCCGAGACGACCACGCTGTCGCCGGCGCGCAGGCCGAGCTGGAGCAGCGCCACCAGCGCCTTGGCGTCAGCCACCAGATCGCCGTGGCGGACCTGGATGCGGGCGGCCGAGGCGCGCGCCGTCTCCACCCAGGCGGTGGCCGGGCGGGCGTGCAGGCCGGTCGGGTAGTCGACCACCCAGTCGAACCGCTCCGCCAGATCGCTGTCCGGCGTGGCCGGGGCGGCAACGGGCGCGTCCTCGCTGAGGGCGGCGGACAGGGCGGCGGGGTCGGTGACGGTGAACAGGGCGGTCAGCCGCGCCTCGTCCTGCATCAGCCGGGTCAGGCGGCGCAGCACGGCGATGTGGGCGTCGGACTGGGCGGCGATGGCGACCACCAGATGGGCCGTCTGGCCGGAATTCCATGCGATGCCGCCCGGCACCTGGAGAACGGCGATGCCGCTGCGGCGGACCATGCCGCGGTCCTCGACCATGCCATGGGGGATGGCGACGCCGTGGCCGAGAAAGGTGTTCGCCACCGCTTCCCGGCGCAGCATGCTGACGGCGTAGGCCGGATCGATGCAGCCGGCGGCGATCAGAAGCTGGGCGGCCTCGCGGATCGCCTCCTCCTTGCCGGCCGGGCTGGCGTTCAGCCGCAACAGATCGGGCCGCAACAGATCGGTGGGCATGATGGCGGTGTTGGCGTCGGGGGCCATGGCGGGTCCGTCTCCTCCGTTCGGTGTGGCGCCGGGCGGTCTTGGGTGTCGTCCTTGCAGCGCTGTTATTGAAAACGATTACATCCGGCCCTGTCAACGGAGTTTGCATTGAACACGCGGACTCCTTCGGGCAAACTGTGCCGTATGGGGCGGTGGTATGGCCCTAAGGGATGGAAACGATTTCAAAAACGGTTTCACGACGGATCGGTGGCCGGAACATCATGAGCGACAGCGTCAAAGCCACCGGAATCAAGGCGGTCGGAATCAAGGACGTCGCCCGCGAGGCCGGCGTCTCGGTCGCTACGGTGTCGCGGGTGCTGAGCAACGGCCCGGTCAGTGACACGCTGCGCGCGCGGGTGGAGGATGCGGTGCGGGCCACCGGCTACCGTCCGAACCTGTCGGCGCGGCGGCTGCGCTCGCAGCATTCCCAGACCATCGGGCTGATCGTCTCGGACATCCGCAACCCCTTCTTCACCGCGGTCAGCCGCGCGGTGGAGGACGCCGCCTTCCAGGCCGGCATGCGGGTGATCCTGTGCAACACCGACGAGAACCCGGAGCGGGAGGCCATGTACCTGCGGCTGATGCAGGAGGAGCGGGTGACCGGCCTGATCTTCGCGCCGACCCGCGCGACGCTGGCCCAGCTCGACCGGGCCGACCTGGATTTCCCGGTGGTGCTGATCGACCGCAGCGCGCCCGCCGGACGCTTCGATTCGGTGGTGCTGGACAACCCGCAGGCCGCCGCCCTGCTGGTCGACCACCTGCATGGCCAGGGCTACCGCCGGATCGCCGGCCTGTTCGGCAACACCAGCACCACGGCGGTGGAGCGCCACGCCGGCTATCAGGCGGCGCTGGCCGCCCACGGTCTGCACGCGGAGGCCCGCTTCGTCCCGCCGACGGCGGAGGCGGCGGAGGCGGAGATCGCCCGCTGGCTCGCGGAGGCGCGGCGCTCCGGCGCCATGCCGGACGCGGTGATGGTCAGCAACAGCCTGCTGCTTATGGGGGTGGTGAAGGCGACGCGGACGCTGGGGCTGGCGATCCCCGGCGATCTGGCGGTCGCCGGCTTCGACAACGAGCCGTGGACGGAACTGGTCGGCCCCGGCCTGACGGTGATCGAGCAGCCGGTCCACGAGATCGGGCGGGCGGCGATGACGCTGCTGTTCGAGCGGCTCGACGATCCGGAGCGGGCGACGCGCAAGGTGGTGCTGTCGGGGACCTGCGTGGCGCGGGGATCGACGGGTGGGGTGGGGTGAGGGGGGAGTGGTTGCGGCGGTGCCCCTCTCCCGGCCTCCCCCCGCTCCGCAGGGGGAGGAGAAAAAGCCCTCCCCTGCGAAGCGGGGGAGGGTTTGGGTGGGCGCGCACCGCAGCCACTTTCCAAAAACTACCCCCGCTTCCTCCGCCCCGGCGCCCGCACGGGGTCCGGCACCGGGGCCAGCATGCCGGCGCTGACGAAGCTGCTGATCTCCGTGATGATCTCGTCCGGGTCGCCGGGGTTGCAGATGCCCGGCGCCAATTCCTCCAGCCGGTGGGTGTCGGAGAAGGCGTAGAGATAGGCGCCGATCATCAGCGTCATCCGCCAGTAGACGTCGCGCTCCGACAGATGCGGCAGCGCCTCCTTCAGCGCGGCGGCGAAGATGCGGGTCGAGGCGTCGTAGGCCTCGTTGCGCAGCCTGTAGGAAATCTCAGGCGGCTCGGTGTGCAGCCGGGCCTGGAGCCGCATGAAGGTGCGGCCCCCCTCCGTCTCGCGCATGGCGAGCGCCGGCATCAGGAAGGCGTAGACGATGTCGCGCACCGCCGGCGGCGCGGACCCGCGGCGCAGCGCCTCCAGCCGCTCCATGCGCTCGTCGGCGATCTTCCGGCCGCGGCGCAGGAAGACCTCCTCGAACAGCCCGTGCTTGGACCCGAAGTAATAGCTGATGAGGGCCTGGGTCACCTCGGCCCGGTCGGCGACGTTGCGCAGGCTGGTGCCGGCGTAGCCGAGGTTGGCGAACTCCAGCTCCGCCGCGTCCAGGATCTGATCGCGGACGTTGCTGGTGCCCTCCGGACGGCCCGGGCCGGCGCGGCGGCCGCGCGGGGGGCGGCCCCGCGCGGCGCCGCTCTCCGGCACGGTGTCGGCAACGGGCGCGCTGTCCTGGACTTTGCTCATCGGTCGGCTCATCTCACTCCCGGCGGCACTCTTCGGATGGAAAGTCTAACATGGTGCAACGCCCGATCCTCCTTTCAACCCCGACCGCGTCTCACAGGGCGAGAATGCGGTCCGCCGGAACCACGTCGCCGTATTTCTGGCCGATGTCGAACAAGTTGGCCTCGTGCGGCGCCAGGGCGCGGTCGCCGACGCAATCGGCCATGACGACCGGGCGGAAGCCGTGGCACATGGCGTCCACCACGCTGGCCCGCACGCAGCCGCTCGTCGTCGCTCCGGCGATCAAAAGAGTCTCGACGCCGCGCTGTGTCAACCACGGCGCCAGCCCGGTCCCGAAAAAGGCCGAGGGAACCGTCTTGCGCACCACCAGCTCCCCCGCCACCGGAGTCAGCTCCGGCACGATGGCGCTGATGGCGGCGTGCTCCGTCAGGGTCTGCATGCCCGGCACCTTGATGGAGAAGACGTTCCCGTCCGACCCGTCGTCGGCGTAGACGATCCGGCTGTGGGCGACGAACCAGCCGCGCTGCCGGGCCTTTTCCAGCACCTGCGCGGTGCGGGCGATGGCCGGCGCGATGTTGCCGCCGCCGAACACCGCCGGATCGGCGAAGCCGTTGACGAAATCGACGATCAGCAGACCGATCTGGCCCTGGATGCCCAGCGACCGGCCGAAGCCCTGCCGCTCGTAGACGGCCTGTTCCGAAACACTCATGCCAGCTCCTTTCCGGCGAGCAGCTTGCCCTCGCGGACGACGTCGCGCCCGTCCAGGCTGACGGTGCAGTTCCGCATGGGGATGTCGATGTGGCAGGCGGTGGTGCGCGACCCGCCCGCTTCGTTGTTGGGGCCGAGCGAGAAGAGGAAGTTGCCGGCGAAGGCCCGCGCGTCCATGCCCAGCGTCTGTTCCCGGTCGTAGAGGCCGAGCGTCGACCAGCGCGCCCGCGTTTGCGTGCCCCAGCCGATGTGGGAGATGGCGTAGGCCTCCGGGTCGGCGAAGGCGTCCATGTAATCGTTCAGCAGGTCGGCGTCCAAACCGCCGGTGATGGCGGTGACGTAGCCCTTCTCCACCGTCATCTCGATCTGCGAGGTCAGGTAGGACTTCATCGGCAGGAGGATGTCGCCCTTGTCGAGCACGATCCGCCCGCTCGCCTGCCCTTCGTTGGGGAAGGTGAAGCCGAAGCCGCTCGGCCAGTGGTCCCAGCGCCCCGGCTCGTCGACGAAGCCGTATTCCTGCACCGTCGGAAACTCGCCGATGGGCAGGCGCAGGTCAGTGCCGGCGCGCGAGGTGACGTGCATCTCCTTCGCCGCCTTCAGCAGCGCCGTGGCCTCGCCCACGGTCGCCTTGTCCTCCAAGCTGGGCAGCAGGCGGACCAGAACCTCCGGCGGCTCGACGGCAAGGAGAATTTTCGTGCCGCTCTCCAGGATCTCCATCTGCTCCGGCGAGAAGAGGAGGGTCATCAGGTCCAGCACCAGATCGCTTTCCTTCAGCGCGGCCATGGCGGCGCGGTTCCCGGTCAGCGGGGTGGTGCCGAGATAGGCGAGGCTGTCGCGGCTGTGGGCGTGCTCCGCGTTGACCGGCGGCAGGTCCAGCCGGTTGACCCGCGCCCCCAGGGTGGAGGCGGCGATCAGGGCGGTGCGCAGGGTCTGCGGGTGGGTGCCGTCGCTGGTCAGGACGGTGACCACCTCCTGCGGCTTCAGCTTCGACAGGGTCAGAACATGGGTCCAGGCGCGGACCATATCGGCGTCACTGACGGGCATGATGCGTGTCCCTTTCCGGATGGACGGTCAGACGGCGGTGCCGAGGAACGTGCCGAAGGCGCGGTAGAAGCCCTCTTCGTCGTCCCAGGGGATCATGTGGCCGGCCCCCTCGACGCGGGTGACGGCCAGCTCGGGCTGGAGCCGGCGGAGCTCCGCCTCCTCCTCGGGCCGGATCACGTCGCCGCGTCCGGCGGCGATCAGCAGGGCCGGGCAGGGGATGCGCGGGAAGTCGGCGTGGATGTCGTCGGTCTGGAAATCGTTGAAGGCGGTGACGATGGCCCGCTCGTCGCAGGTGTGCAGCCATTCGGCGCGCAGGCGGAGCTGGTCCTCCGTCCAGGTCGGGCAGAAGGGCCGCATCGCCTCCAGGTCGGCGCCCTCGCGCATCAGGCGGATGGAATCCACGTACCAGGGAAGCTGCGCGGGGTAGGGACGGCGGCCCGGCCCGGAGACCGGCGGATCGACCATGACCAGCCGCGCCGGGGCGGCGCCGTGGCGGCTGACCGCGCGCAGGCCGATGCGCGCGCCCATGGAGTGACCGACCAGCGCGTAGTCGCGCAGACCCAGCGCCGCGGCAAAGGCCGTCACGTCGGCGGACATGGCGTCCAGCCCGTAGTCGAGCGCGTCCGACGCCTCCGACAGGCCGCGCCCCCGCACGTCGAGCACGTAGGTGTCGAAGTTGCGCCCGAAGCGCTCCGCCACGAAGCCCCAGGTGACGGCGGGGCTGGTGATGCCCGGAACGATCACCACGGGGCGGGTTTTTCCCTCGCCGCCGTAGCGCAGGTAATGCTGGCGGATGCCGTTGGCGCGGACGTTCGCGCCGTAGCGGTAGGTGCTGCTGGTCATGGCATAACCCCCGCTCAGTAAGCGCCGGAGAGCAGAGCGCCGGCCCCCGGAACGCGCGCCGGCAGGCCCAGCGCCTTCAGCTTGGCGTAGGTGGTGGCGACGGCGGCGCTCAGCACCGGCTTGCCGGTCATCGCCTCGACCTGCGCGATGGCGGGCAGCGACGGCATCTGGACGCAGGCCGACAGGACCACGGCGTCCACCCCGGCGGTGTCCATGCCCGCGACGATCGCCGGCAGGCGGGACGGGTCGTGGCGCCCGACCTCCAGATTGTCGGGGATCTCCAGAGCGCGCCAATCGGCGACCTGCACGCCCTCATGCTCGATGTAATCGACGACCAACTGAGCCAGCGGCTTCATGTAGGGAGCGACCAGCGCGATGCGCTTGGCTCCCAGAACATGCAGCCCGTCGACGAGCGCGCCCGCGCTGGTGATGACCGGGGCGGCCCCGCCATTCTCCACGGTGCGCCCGTGCAGCCGCTCCTGCGAGACGCGGTGGTAGCCCTTGCCCATGCTCATGATGGCGACGAGACAGGCGTAGCCCAGCACGTCGACGCGGGCGTCCGACAGCTCCAGCGCGCAGCGGTCGGACTCGGCGTCCATGGCGGCGAGCTCCTCCTTCTTCACCGTCTTCATGCGCATGCGGCTGGAATGGAAGGTGAAGCGGGTGCCGTGCGCCAGCGCGTGGGCGGTCAGCATCGCCGGGATTTCCGTCTCCATGGTCGTGTTGGAGCTGGGGACGATCTGGCCGATGCGATAGGTCTTGTTGGTCATGGTCGGTCCTTGAGGAAGTCTTCTTGCGGCTGGCCCCCACCCCGGCCCTCCCCCGCTCTCGCGGGAGAGGGTGCCTTCTGCGAAGCGGCGGCAGTTCCCTCCACCTCGCAGAGGGGGAGGGTTAGGGAGGGGGCATCACGCGACGAGGCGCGGCTTGTCGGAGAGGTTCGGGCGGAAGGCGCGGGCGTCGTACTGGTAGACCCAGTTGGCCTGGATGCCGGTGGCCTGCGGGTTGAACAGCCCGCGCAGCCAGTACATGAAGTCGCGCTTCGCCTGGGCCAGCGGGGAGGGCAGGTGGTAGGTCCGCCCGCGCTCCCGCGCCTCCAGCTGGACGCGGCTGGTGCGGGGAAGCCGCTCCGCCTCGTAGTCGCGCAGCGCCGAGGCCACGTCGCTGCCGTGCCCCTTCAGGGACTCGGCCAGCACATGGGCGTCCTCGATCGCCATGGCGGCCCCCTGCGAGAGGAAGGGCAGCATGGGGTGCGCGGCGTCGCCCATCAGCGTGATGCGGCCCTTCGACCAGCTTGTCATCGGGTCGCGGTCGAACAGGCCCCATTTGTAGACCTGGTCCACCTTGCTGAAGAGAGTCTCGACGTTGCGGTGCCAGCCGCGGAAGGCGCCGAGCATCTCCTCCTTGCTGCTGGGGGCGTTCCAGGACTCCTCGACCCACTCCTTGGTCTCGGCGACGGCCACGATGTTCACGGCGTTGCCGCCGCGCACGTAGTAGGTCACGACGTGGCTGTGCGGCCCGAACCAGAAGGAGGCGTCGGGGCTGACGTAGTCCACCACCCCGCCGGTCGGCACCACGGCGCGGTAGCACATGTGGCCGGTGAAGCGCGGCGCCTCCGGCCCGAACAGGGCGGAGCGCACGACGGAGCGCACGCCGTCGGCGCCGACGATCAGGTCGGCCTCGTACTCGCTGCCGTCGCTGAAGCTGGCGACCGCCGTGCTCTTGTCCTGGCGCACGCCGGTGCAGCTCACCCCGAAATTGGCGACGCTCTCCGGGACCAGCGAGGCCAGGATGGCGTGCAGGTCGGCGCGGTGGATGTGGATGAAGGGCGCGTCGTAGAGCACCGGGCAGGTCTCGATCAGCGGCGTGCGGAAGCTCTCCCGCCCGCTGTGCCAGTTGCGCCCGACCAGCGACTGCGGCAGGAAGCCGGCGGCCAGCATCTGGTCGAGCAGCCCCAGCGACTTGATGACCTTCACCGCGTTCGGCGTCATCTGGATGCCGGCGCCGATCTCGCCGAAGCCCGGCGCCCGCTCGAACAGGCGGACCTCGAAGCCGCGCTGGAGCAGGCTGCCGGCCAGCGCGACGCCTCCGATGCCGCCGCCGACGATGCCAATTCGCATGTTGGTTCGCACTCTTGCCTCCTGAAGGACGGCGACCGAGAATTGTTCGGTCGTTCGTTTAATTATTCGTGACACGGCCTTTCGCCGTCGCTGTGGCCCTCAGCCGCCCAGATAGGCGCGCAGCAGGTCGGGGTCGCCGCGCAGCTCCGCCGAGGGGCGGCTGGCGGTGATGCGGCCCGTCTTGACCACATAGGCCCGGCTGGCGACGCCCAGCGCGTTGTGGATGTTCTGCTCGACCAGCAGGACGGTCACGCCGTGGGCGTTGACGGAGCGCACCACGTCGAACACCTCGTCGGCCATCTTCGGGCTGAGGCCGAGGCTGGGCTCGTCCAGCATCAGCAGCCGCGGCTCCGACATCAGCGCGCGGGCGATGGCGAGCATCTGCTGTTCGCCGCCGCTGAGCGTGCCGGCCATCTGGCGCGACCGCTCGCGCAGCCGGGGGAAGCGGTGGAAGGCCATGCCGATGCGCCGCTGCACCTCCTCGCGCGAGCGGCAGAGATAGGCGCCGAGCGCGATGTTCTCCTGCACCGTCATGTTCGGCCAGACGTGCCGTTCCTCCGGGCAGTGGGCGATGCCGGCGGCGACGATGCGGTCGGCGGGCAGGTTCGCGATGGACTTGCCGTTCCAGGTGATGGTGCCGGAGCGCGCCTTCAGCAGGCCGGAAATGGCGCGCAGGATGGTGCTCTTGCCCGCACCGTTGGCGCCGATCAGGGCCACCGTCTCGCCGGCCCGCACGTCCAGCGACACGCCGTGCAGTGCCGCGGTGGAGCCGTAGGCGACGTGCAAGCCCTCGACGGCGAGGACCGGCGCGTCGGCCGCCTGCGCAATGGCGGAAGGCGAGGGGGATTCGGAGAGCAGCGTCATGCGGCGGCCTTTCCGAGATAGGCTTCGGCGACCTGCCGGTTTTCAATGATCTCGGCCGGCCGGCCCTCGGCCAGCTTGCGGCCGAAGTTGAGGACGACGATCCGGTCGGACACCGACATGACCAGATCCATGTTGTGCTCCACGATCAGCAGCGCGTCGATGCTGCGCCCGATCAGCGTCTTCAGAACGGCGCCGAAGGTCCCGGCCTCGTGGCTGTTCAGCCCGGCGGCGGGTTCGTCGAGCATCAGCAGGCTGGGCTTGGCGGCCAGCGCCACCGCGACCTCCAGCAGGCGCAGTTCGCCGCAGGACAGCAGATGCGCCGGGGCGTTCATGCGCTGGGCGAGGCCCATGGTCTCGACGATGGCCGCGGCGCTCTCCCGCGCCTCGCGCTCGGCGCGGCGCACCGCCTCGCCGGGGAAGAAGGTGGCGAGGAGGGATTGCCGGCTCGCCATGTAATGGCCGGTCAGCACATTCTCGAAGACCGTCAGCCGCTTCATGACGTTGGTCTTCTGGAAGCTGCGCACGAGGCCGAGCCGGGCGATGGCGTGGGGCTTGCGGTTGGTGATGTCCTGCCCCTTGAAGCGGACCCGCCCATTGCTCGGCGCGTAGAAGCCGGTCAGCATGTTGAAGCAGGTCGTCTTGCCGGCGCCGTTGGGGCCGATCAGGCCGACGATCTCGCCGGGCTCGATGTGGAAGCTGAAGTCCTTCACCGCCGTGATGCCGCCGAAGGTCATGGTCAGGTCGTCGGCGCGCAGCAGCGGCTGCCGGTTGATGGTCGGCTCGGTTGTCGCCGTCATACGGTGCGCTCCTTCGCGGCGTTGAGGGTCGGCTTGGCGGCCTGCTGCTCGCGGCGCAGGGCGATGAAGCCCATCAGGCCGTTGGGCAGGAACAGGACGATGGCCATGACGATCAGCCCGAACAGGGTGAGGCGGAGTTCCTGCACCTCGCGCAGATATTCCTCCAGCACGGTCACGATCACCGCGCCGGCCAGGGGGCCGATCAGCGTGCCCTTGCCGCCCAGAAGAACCATGATGATCATCGTCGCCATGAAGGCGAAGCGGAACACCTCCGGCCCGACGAAGGAGATGTAGTGGGCGTAGAAGCCACCGGCCAAGCCGGCCAGGAAGGCGCCCAGCACGAAGGCCTGCATGGCCGTGCCGAAGGGATCGACGCCGATGGACTGCGCGACGTAGCGGTTCTCGCGCACCGCCACCGCCGCCCGGCCGGCGTTCGAATAGACGAAGCGGTAGGAGAGGTAGAGCGCCACCGCGGCGATGCCCAGCACGATCAGGAAGAAGCCCGCCTTGTCGGTGACGGCCACGTCCCCGAAAAGGGTCTGGCCGACGCCCGCCAGACCCATCGGGCCGTTGGTCACCGCGATCCAGTTGTTGGCGACGATGCGCAGCACCTCGGCGAAGGACAGGGTGACGATCACGAAATAGGGGCCTTGCAGGCGCAGCGTGATCGCCCCGATGGCGAAGCCGAAGACGGCGGAGACCAGCCCGGCCAGAGGGATCGTCACCCACATCGGCATCCCGGCCTGGGTGGACAGCAGCGCCGCCGTGTAGGCCCCGGTGCCGAGGAAGGCGGTGTGGCCCAGCGAGAACTCGCCGACATAGCCGACCACCAGATTGAGGCTGCTCGCCAGCACCGCGTAGAACAGCGCCATGATGGCGAGGTGCAGGATGTACTGGTCCGACACCGCGAAGGGCAGAAGCGCCGCCCCCGCCAGAAAGGCCAGGAGGATGTTGCGTTCCAGGGTCATGTCAGGCCCTTTCCGTGCGGATCGAGAACAGGCCCTGGGGCCGGAACAGCAGGATCAGGATGACCAGGACGAAGCCGATCACGTCCACCATGCCCATGGAGACGTAGCCGCCCCACATCGCCTCGGCGACGCCCAGCAGCAGGCCCCCGGCGATGGCGCCCGCGAAGCTGCCCATGCCGCCGAGGATCACCACGACGAAGCTCTTCAGGCTGATGAGCCCGCCGACCGACGCCTGGGCGGAGTAGATGGAGGCCAGCAGCATCCCCGACAGGGCGGCCAGCGTGCAGCCCAGCGCGAAGGTGGCGGCGTAGACGTGGCCGGTGCGGATGCCGGCGAGGCTGGCCGCCATCGGGTCCTGGAAGGTGGCGCGCATCGCCGCCCCCAGCCGGGTCCGGCGGATCAGCAGATGGGCGCCGACGATCAGGGCGATGCCCACCGCCACGGCCAGCAGGCGCAGCTTGGTCACCGCGATCGGGCCGAAGAACAGCGGCCCTTCGGCCACGGCACCGGCCACCTTCATGGGCGCCGGGCCGACCAGCAGGAGCGTGCCGTTGACCAGGAAGATCGACAGGCCGATGGTCAGCAGGATGCCCGGCTCCTCACCCTGGCCGCGCACCCGCTCGATCAGGAAACGGTCGACCAGCCAGCCGACGGCGGCCATGAAGGCGGCGACCACGATCAGGCCGCTGAAGAAGTCGAGACCCAGGTAATTGGTGACGAACCAGCCGCTGACCCCGCCCAGCATGTAGAATTCGCCATGGGCGAAGTTGACCACGCGCATCAGGCCGAAGATCAGCGTCAGGCCGAGGGCGGAGAGCGCGTAGAACACGCCCATCACCAGCCCGTTGGCCAGGAACTGCGGAAAGAGATCCATGACGTTCTCGCAAAAGCAGGCCCGCACAAACGGTGCGTTGGATCGGTGCGCGCCGCGGGGACGGTGCCGTCACGGCAGCCCCGCGGCGCGTCCGCCGGTCAGTGCGGCGCGTCCACCGGGGTGGAGGCGATCACCTTCGGTTCGCCCTTCTCGATCCGCACCAGCACCGCGTCGAAGCCATAGGCCTGGCCCTTGTCGGTGAACTTGTAGACGCCGTTCGGCGCCTCGTAGCTGGTCTTGGCGAGCGACGCCCGGATGGCCTCGGCGTCGGTGCCGCCGGCCCGCGCGATGGCCTGTCCGGCGATGTTCAGCGCGTTGTAGCCGGCGGCGCCGTACTTGCCGGGCTTGATGCCGTACTTCGCCTGATATTTCTGGACGAAGGCCTGGTTGCGCGGGGTGTCCATGCTGGAGGCGTAGGGGACGGCGGCGTGGATGCCCTCCGCGGCCTCGCCGGTCAGGTTGATGAAGTCGGCGGTGGCCCAGGAGCCGACGCCGAACACCTTGGTGTCCAGCCCCATCTCGCGGATCTGCTTGACCAGGATGGAGCCGTCCTGCGTCTCCGCGGCGACGAACACGCCGTCCGGCTTGGCGGCGCGCAGCTTGGTCAGCAGCGTGAAGAAGTCGGTGGCGCCGTGGTCGAAATACTCGGTCAGCACCGTCTTGACGCCCAGCGCCGTCAGGTCTCGGGAGAACTCCTCGACGCCGCCGCGGCCCCAGTCGTCGTTGACGCCGATGTAGGCGACCTTGGTCAGCTTCAGGTCGTTGGCGAGGATCTTGGCAAAGGCTTCCGCCATCAGCGCGTCCGTCTCGGCGGCGCGGAAGAAGTAGGGGTTGCCCTGCTCCGTCAGGCTGGCCTTCGACGACACGCCGGTGATCAGCGGCAGCTTGTATTTCTGTGCCACCGGCATGATCGCCGCGGTGGCGGAACTGCAGAAGGCGCCGACCAGCGTGACGACCTTGTCCTTCTGCACCAGCTTCTCGACGGCGTTGACCGAGTTGGCCGGGGTGCACTGGCCGTCCTCGACGATCAGTTCGATCTTCTTGCCGAGGACGCCCCCCGCGGCGTTCATTTCCTCGACGGCGAGCCGGGCGCCTTCCACCACGGACTTGCCGTTGTAGGCGACCGATCCGGTCAGCGGCTGGACCAGCCCGATCCTGACCGTGTCCTGCGCCTGCGCCGGAACCGACGCGGCGATGCCGGTCAACAGCAGGCCGCCCAGAACCACGTTTCTCATCTCTCCCTCCGCGTTCGACGGTGATGTCGCGATGACGGCGAATGACGATTCCCTGTCGGCGCCCCGCCGCTCTCGGCGTGGGCGCGTCGGCCCGTTGCGGGAACGGCGTGCCGTCCGATGCGGCAACCGTTCCCGTGTTTTATTATACGGCCAATTAATTATGCAGGGATGCTAACGGTCGCGTCGCGGCGCTGTCAATCGCTTTTCCGACGAAGACGGTTGGGGATTTTTTACGGATGTGTCCCACGGCGGTGTTTTGGCGCCGTGGTCGGCGCGCTCCTCAACGGAGCGCGTCGAGCGTGTCGGCGTTGGGGCAGAGAAGCGCGTGCTCCGGCTGCGTGCAGCCTTCGGCCAGCAGGTGGCGGCAGGTGCGGGCGCTGCGGCAGAGCGCGCAGACGCGCTGCAGGTCGTTCATCAGGTCGGGGCGGTCCCGCTCCACCGCGGCGCCGTCAACGCCGTGCAGGGCCATCGCGGCGGGCAGCAACGCGCCGACATGGCCGGCGCGCAGCACGGCCGGGGCGGTCAAATCGGTCAGACCGGCGTCAGCCAGCACGCGGTCGCGGTCGTGCGGCGCCAGTGCCTGGAGCGTGTCCAGGGACCGCGCGCCGCGCCAACCGCGCAGGAGTTTCGCGCACAGGCCCTCATGCGGCGCGGGGGCGGGGGTGGTCATGGGAGTCTCCAAAGCGAGTTATTAATCGTTCGATTAATATTCCCGGCTGGAGCCCTCCGCGCCTTGATGTGGATCAGCCGCGCCCGGCTTTTATCACGGGGCCGGCCGCGTCCCGACGCAGCGCACGGCGTAGCGCCGGTAGCCGAAACCGGACTCGCCCTCGCAACGCTCGACCACGAAGGCCGCGCGCCGTGTGACGACGCGGCTTCCCGTGTCGAGCGGGGTGTCGTGCGCCAGCTCCAGCATCATGCGCTGCTGGCGCCGCGGGGGGGACAGCAGCAGGGCGCGGGCCTTGCCCAGCCGCCGCCCCTCGGCGTCGCGGCAGCGGGCGGGGACCTCGAACATCCAGAAGGCGAGCGCGGCTTCGGACATGGGCGGAGTCCTTCGTGGGATGATGGGGTGTTCGGGTGCCGACGCCGCCCCCTCCCTAACCCTCCCCCTCTACGAGGTGGAGGGGACTGCCGCCGCTTCGCGGAAGGCACTCTCTCCCGCGGAAGCGGGGGAGGGCCGGGGTGGGGGACCGTTTCGTTCACGCCGCGACCGGAATCGGCTTCGGCAGCAGCGGGCTGTCCACCTCCTGCATCACGCCGTCGCGCAGCGAGAAGGCCGGAACGATCATCTCCGGCGCGGTCACCCGCTCGCCGCTGTTGTCGCTGAGCTGCCAGCGGCCGGCCTTGACCTCCAGAACCGCCACGTCGGCGGCCATGCCCGGAGTCAGCGCGCCGATCTCGTCGGTCATGCCAAGCATGGCGGCGGGGTTGCTGGTCACCGTCTTCAGAACGTCGCCCAGCGCCATGCCCAGCGTCAGAAGCTCGGTCATCGCGTGGGTCAGGCTGAAGGGGGCGACGCCGTAGAAGGGGTTGGCCTCGCGGTCGCCGCCGGCGCCCGCCGTCGGGGCCTTCACGTTGTAACCGTGCAGGTCGGCGCCCAGCGTGTAGGGCAGGATGCCCGCCGCCAGCGTCCGCCGCGCCATCTCGAAGCTGAAATGCGAGCCGTGGCCGACGTCCACGGTCAGCCCGCGCTCCAGCGCCTTGTAAATGACCGGATGCACCTCGCCGGTGCGGGTGGAGATGAAGCCGCCGGGATGACGGGTAAAGGGATGGGCCAGGATGTCGCGCGGATCGAGCAGCGGGACCAGCTCCTCCACCAGCATGTCGGGATCGACGGCCTCGCCGCCCTCCACCTCCGGCCAGAGCTGGCCGAGATGGACGTAGAGCGGCACGCCGATGCCGTCGGCGATGCGCTTGGCCTGCTTGATGACGTCCAGGCCCCAGCGCGAGGCGCCGCCGACCTCGGCGTGGGCCTTGATGCCCTTGACGATGTCGCGGTTCTCGCGCCCGACGCGGATGGTGGCGTTCACATCGACGCAATCCGGACGGTAGAGCTGCGGGTAGTAATGGCCCTCCAGCCCGCCGACCAGATAGGCCGACAGGAAGCACAGCGTGCGCGAGCGCGCCGGCTCGGCGATGAAGCGGCGGAAGGCCGGCAGGGTCATCAGGCTCGGCCCGCCCTGGTCGACCAGCGTCGACACGCCGGAGCGCACGCCCACCATGTCCGGGTTCAGCCCGAAGCGCCCGGTGACCTTCTCGAAGACGTGCGCGTGGGTGTCGATCAGGCCCGGCGTCACGAGCTTTCCGGAGACATCAAGGATGGTGTCGGCGGCATCGTCGGGCAGCCGTTCCGCCACCGCCGCGATGCGGCCTTTCGCGACCGCCAGATCGCCGACCAGATCCAGCCCGTTGGCCGGATCGAGAATCCGTCCGCCGCGGAGCACGAGGTCGAACGTGTGCGTCTCTGACATAACCCACCTTCTTGCGCTGATTTTTATCTGGCCGTTTCTTCAGCAAGGCGCATGCCAGGACGGGAGGGATTCGTCGAGGCGCACAAAACTTCAGCATGCTGACGAATGACCGCCGGTTGGGCATTCGGTGGTCAAAATACGCACAATACCGCATGCCACGGCATGCGCTCGCCACCCTGCGACGCGCCGTTTTCCGCAGTATGCTGACGATTTCCGGCGGAGCAGGACCGCGCGGCGCCCTGCTGCCGATTTGTGCACGAACCCCGAAGCCGGGGCGAAAACCGCGGGTTTTGGCGGGTTTTCAGGGCCGCCCACGGCCGCTGGGGCGCGCCATGAACCGGCCGTCAACGGACGCCCTCAGATCGTCAGCATACTGATGAGTGCCTGCGCGGCAGGCAAAGGTTGCGCAGGAATCGAGCGGAGGGGCGTTGCGCCCGGAATTCACGACTATTGATTGTTTTTCAAAAAGTTAGCCTGCGCTCTTCCGAGGTTGCGCCGTCCCGCCTTCAATCCGTTTGCCCAACATCAAGGCGATTTTCGGTCCTGGCGCCCCGCCGCGTCCGCCCGCCCACCGGACGGAAATGCGCCGCGCCCCGCCGGTTGGCACAGCGTTCGCAAAGGGATGGGAAACCAACGGAAAAAGTCGGATATCCATAAAAATGAGAGGGTTTCTTCCTGGCCCGCGGCCTTCTTCCGTGAGGTTCCCATGCTGAACACGCCGCGCAGCCGCCGGGGAATGGTCACCTCCCCGCATCATCTCGCCAGCCAGGCCGGGCTCCAGATCCTGCGCGACGGCGGCACCGCCGTCGAGGCGGCGGTCGCGGTCGCCGCGGCTCTGGCCGTCGTCTACCCGCACATGACCGGCATCGGCGGCGACGGCTTCTGGCTGATCGCCGAGCCGGGGCGCGATCCCGTCGCCATCGACGCCTGCGGCGGGGCGGGTAAGGCGGTCTCGCTCGACCTCTACCGGCGCCACGGCCACGAGACGGTGCCCTGGCGCGGGCCGCTGGCGGCGAACACGGTCGCCGGCACCATCGACGGCTGGCGCGAGGCGCTGGCCGTCAGCGCCGGCTGGGCCGCCCCGCTGCCGCTCGCCCGCATCCTTGAGGAGGCCATCGCCCACGCCGAGCAGGGCATCCCGGTCACCGCCAGCCAGGAAGGGCTGACCCGCCAGAAGCTGCACGAATTGAAGGACGTTCCCGGCTTCAAGGACACCTTCCTGCCGGGCGGCGCCGTGCCGCTGGAAGGCTCCACGCTGAAGCAGCCGGCGCTGGCCGCCACGCTGCGCCGGCTGGCGGCGGAGGGTCTGGACAGCTTCTACCGCGGGCCGCTCGCCGCCTCCATCGCGGCGGATCTGCAGCGCGCCGGCTCGCCGGTGGACGCGGCGGATCTCGCGGCCCACGCGGCGCACCGCCGCCCGGCCCTGTCGGTGGGCGTGCGCGGGGCGCGGCTGTTCAACCACCCGCCGCCGACGCAGGGTCTGGCCTCGCTGATGATCCTCGCCTTGTTCGACCGGCTGGGCGTGACCGAGGGCGAAGGCTTTGACCACATCCACGGTCTGATCGAGGCGACCAAGCAGGCCTTCCTGGTGCGCGACCGCGAGGTCGGCGACCCGGTCTACATGGGACGGGAGGCCCAGACGTTTCTCGACGACGCGGTGCTGGACGGTCTGGCCGCCAACATCGACCGCGCCCGCGCGCTGCCCTGGCCGCATGTCGCCAAGCCGGGCGACACGGTGTGGCTGGGCGTGATCGACGGGCAGGGCCGCGCCGTCAGCATGATCCAGAGCGTCTATTTCGAATTCGGCTCGGGCCTCGTCCTGCCGGAGACCGGGATCACTTGGCAGAACCGTGGCGCCTCCTTCCGTCTGGCGGAGGATGGCTGGAACGCGCTGGCTCCGGGGCGCAAGCCCTTCCACACGCTGAACCCGGCGATGGCCCGCTTCGACGACGGGCGCGGCATGGTCTACGGCACCATGGGCGGGGAGGGGCAGCCGCAGACCCAGGCCGCCGTCTTCTCCCGCTACGGGATGTTCGGGCAGGGCCTGCAGGCCGCCGTCACCGCGCCGCGCTGGCTGCTCGGCCGCACCTGGGGCGAGGACAGCGTGACGCTGAAGCTGGAAAGCCGCTTCGACCCCGCCCTGGTCGCCGCCCTGCGCGACGCCGGGCACGCGGTCGAACTGCTCGACCCGTTCACGAGCACCATGGGGCATGCGGGCGCCATCGTCCGCCATGCCGACGGAACGCTGGAGGGGGCGACCGATCCCCGCAGCGACGGCGCGGTCGCCGCCTGGTGACCGCCGAACCGAGGCACAATCAAGAACAGAGGGGGTTAGACGACATGCGGACGATGAAGACCACGGCGTTGCTTCTGAGCGCCGCGCTGCTGGCGCCGGGCGTGGCCTTTGCGCAGGAGACGATCAAGATCGGCGTGACCCAGCCGCTGACCGGCGCGGTCGCCGCGTCAGGCAACTACGTGGCCAACGGCGCGCGGGTGGCGGAGGAGGTCGTGAACGCCAACGGCGGCGTTCTCGGCAAGAAGATCCAGCTGATCATCGAGGACAACAAGAGCAACCCGAAGGAGGCCGTCGCCTCCGCCGAGAAGCTGATCGTGCGCGACAAGGTCCCGGTGCTGATGGGCGCCTGGAGTTCCACCTTCACCCTGGCGGTGATGCCGAAGCTGGTGGAGTACGGCGTGCCGCTGGTGGTCGAGACCTCCTCCTCGACCAAGATCACCACCTCGGGCAACCCGTGGGTCTTCCGCATCGCCCCGACCTCCGCCATGGAGGCCAAGTCCTTCGCGGAGAAGCTGGACCATTTCCAGCCGGCCATCCAGAAGGCTGATTTCCTGGCGGTGAACAACGACTTCGGGCGCGGCTCGGCGGACGAGTTCCGCAAGATGCTCCAGGCCAAGGGCGTCAAGATCGGCGTCACCGAGACGATGGCGCCGGAGGCCACCGACCTGTCGGCCCAGCTTTCCAGCATCAAGCAGTCGGGCGGCGACACGCTGTTCGTCACCACCGGCGTCGAGCAGATCACCCTGATCCTGAAGCAGGCGGCCGAGCTGCGCCTGCCGCACCGGATCATCACCAACGGTGGTTCCTCCTCCCCCGACCAGCTCATCGCACAGGCGGGCGCGGCGGCGGACGGCGGCTACTTCACCCTGTTCTTCGCCCCCTGGTTCCCGGAGAAGGCGGTGCACCCGACGGTCGCCAAGACCTTCGTCGATGGCTGGAACAAGAAGGGCTACGACTTCGCCGGCCTGACCGAGGGCTACCGCGGCTTTGACGGCATCATGACCATCGTGGAAGCCATCAAGACGGCCGGCAAGGCCGAGCCGCAGGCCATCCGCGACGCGCTGTGGACGGTGAAGCTGGCCGGCGTGAACGGCGACATCGCCTTCAAGAAGGACGGCCCGGAGGGCAAGGAGAGCGGCCAGAACGAGGCCAACGTCTACGTCGTCCAGGTGAAGGACGGCAAGGTGACGATGCCGTAACCGGCTTCACCGCCCTCTCCCGCCCCGGGAGAGGGAAGGGGCCCGCGCCGCAGGCGCGGGGAGGGTGAGGGGCGTACGAGGATCAAGGCGCTGATCCTCGGGCGACCCTCACCCGTCGCCTTCGGCGCCACCCTCTCCCGGGATGGAAGAGGGGAAGTAAGGAGACACGCGGTGGAAGCGCATCTGCAGCACCTTTTGAACGCCGTGGTCCTGGGGGGGACCTACGCGCTGCTGGGAATCGGCCTGACGCTGATCTTCGGCATCATGCGCGTGGTCAACTTCACCCATGGCGAGCTTTACACTTTCGGCGCCTACATGGCCTACATGCTGGCCGGGATGATGGGGCTGAACTTCTTCATGTCCCTGGCGATGGCCGCCGTTTTGGGCATGGCGCTGGGGGCGCTGATCGAATTCACGCTGCTGCGCCCGCTGAAGGGTGCGGACATCGACACCACCATGCTGGTGATGATCGGCGCCGGCATCGCCATGCAGGCCGGCGAGCAGCTCGTCTGGGGCGGTGTGGCGAAGTCGGTGCCCAGCCCCTTCCCGACCGAGCCGGTGGTGCTGGGGTCGGTGTCGGTGGGCATGAACCGGCTGTTCGTCCTGGGCGTGGCATTGCTGCTGCTGGGCGGCTTCTACCTGCTCATCAACCGGACCAAGCTGGGCGTGGCCATGCGCGCCACCTTCCAGGACCCGGACACGGCGGCGCTGATGGGGGTCAACCGCGGGCTGATGTACACGCTGACCTTCGCGCTCGGCTCCGGCCTCGCCGCCACGGCGGGGGCGCTGCTCGGCCCGATCTTCGTGGTCACGCCGACCATGGGCGATCTGGTGGCGCTGAAGGCCTTCGCCATCGTCATCCTGGGCGGGCTGGGCAACATCCCTGGCGCCACCATCGGCGGCTTCGTCCTGGCGCTCGCCGAGGAATTCGGCGCCGGCTACCTGTCGTCGGGCTACCGCGACGCCATGGGCTTCATCCTCATCATCGCCGTGCTGATCGTGCGGCCCCAGGGTCTCTTCGCCATGAAAGAGCGGATCGGATGACGACGCGTCTCCTCCCCTGGCTGTTCGTTCTGGTCATGGCGGTCGGGCCGCTGTGGCTGGGCGACCAGTACATCCTCTACGTCCTGACCTCGACCGGCATCTTCATCATCGGGGCGATGAGCCTGAACCTGCTGCTCGGCTACACCGGGCAGCTCAGCCTCGGCCACATCGCCTTCTTCGGGATCGGGGCCTACACCAGCGCGCTGCTGTCGCTGGGCTTCGACCTGGATCTCGGCGGGGCGGAACCCTTCGTGCTGGGGCCGCAGCCGGTGTGGATCGCCTTCCTCGGCGGCATCCTGATGGCGGCGCTGTTCGGCTTCCTGATCGGCAAGCTCGCCTTCCGGGTGCGCGGGGCCTACTTCGTCATCGTCACCATCAGCTTCGCCCAGGTCATGCGCATGGTCGCGCTGAACTGGGTGGACCTGACCGAGGGGCCGATGGCGCTGAACAACATCCCGCCGCTGTCGGTCTGGCTGCCGTGGGACGGGGTGATCCCGCTCTACAAGAAGGAATACAATTACCTTCTGGTGCTGGCGGTCGCGGTGGTCTGCTTCCTGGTGATCCAGCGGCTGGTGCAGTCGCGGGTGGGCCGGGCGCTGGTGGCGCTGCGCGAGAACGAGTCGCTGGCGCGCTCGGTCGGGATCGACGTGACGCGCTATCTGGTCGTCGCCACGGTGATCGCGGCGGGCATGGCCGGGGCCGCGGGCGGGCTCTACACCCACTACATCCGCATCGTCGACCCGGACGTCTTCATGTTCATCTACACGGTGACCATGGTCATCATGGTGGTGACGGGCGGCAAGGGCACGCTGGCCGGACCGATCGTCGGCGGCCTCGCCTTCGGCATCCTGCCCGAGGTGCTGCGTGAAGTGGCGCGGCCCGAGGTGCAGTGGATCATCTACGGCGTCGCCATGATCGTGGTCGTCTTCTTCCTGCCGCAGGGCATCGTCCCGGCGGTGAAGACCTGGGTCGCCGGCCGCCGCAAGCGCGTCGCCGGGACGGCGCTGGGCCTGCGCAAGGAGACCTCGGCATGAGCCTCGCCCTCGACGAATCCGCCGCGCCAATCCTTGAGGTGCGCGAGGTTGCCGTCCACTTCAGCGGCCTGATCGCCATCGCCTCGATGAGCTTCGCCGTGCCGGAGGGGGAGATCGTCAGCCTGATCGGCCCCAACGGGGCGGGCAAGACGACGGCCTTCAACGTCATTACCGGCTTCCTGAAGCCAACCGGTGGCAAGGTGCTGTTCCGCGGCACCGACCTGACGCGCCTGTCCTCCAACCGCATCGCCGGCCTGGGCGTCGTGCGCACCTTCCAGCGCACCAGCATCTTCGCCGGCTGCACCGTCTTCGACAACGTGCTGACCGGGATGCACCGGCAGGGCCGGGCGGAGACCTGGGGGGCACTGCTGCGGCTCGCCTCGGTGCGGGCGGAGACGGAGCGGATGCGGGCGGCGGTGGCCGAGATCCTGGCCTTCGTCGGCCTGTCGCACCGCGCCGACGAGCTGGCCGGCAACCTCGCCTACGGTGAGCAGCGGCTGCTCGGCATCGCCATCGCGCTGGCCGCCGACCCCAAGCTGCTGCTGCTGGACGAGCCGGCGGCCGGGCTGAACCCGTCGGAGACGGAGGCCTTCATGGGCGTCGTCCAGCGCATCCGGGACCGCGGCGTGACCATCCTGCTGGTGGAGCACGACATGCGCATGGTGATGACCATCTCCGACCGCGTGGTGGTGCTGAACCACGGGCGCATCATCGCCGAAGGCCCGCCGGAGGTCATCCGCGCCAACCCGGACGTGATCCAGGCCTATCTGGGCCAGGGGGTGAAG
Source organism: Azospirillum formosense (assembly GCF_040500525.1). NCBI lineage: Bacteria > Pseudomonadati > Pseudomonadota > Alphaproteobacteria > Rhodospirillales > Azospirillaceae > Azospirillum > Azospirillum formosense. The sequence goes on from NZ_CP159405.1 coordinate 75,084, forward strand.
CATGCTAAAGGTTGAGGGGATCACCGTCTGCTACGGCCAGATCCCGGCGCTCCGCAACGTCTCGCTGACGGTGGAGGAGGGGGAGCTGGTCACCCTGATCGGCGCCAACGGCGCCGGCAAGACCACGACGCTGCGCGCCATCAGCGGCCTGCTGCCGCTGGCCTCGGGCCGCATCACCTTCGAGGGGCGGGAGATCGGCAACGCCGCCCCCCGCACGGTGCTGGCGCTGGGCGTGGCGCACTGTCCGGAGGGGCGGCGCGTCTTCCCCCACCTGACCGTGCGCGAGAATTTGGAGATGGGCGCCTATCTGCGCCGCGACCATCAGGCGGTGGCCCAGGATATGGAGCGGCTGTTCCACCGCTTCCCCCGCCTGAAGGAGCGGCTGAACCAGCCCGCCGGCACCATGTCGGGCGGCGAGCAGCAGATGCTGGCCATCGCGCGCGCGCTGATGTCGCGCCCGAAGATCGTGCTGTTCGACGAGCCGTCGCTGGGCCTCGCCCCCAACCTCGTGGAGCGCACCTTCGAGATCGTGTCGGACATCCGCCGGGAAGGGACCACCGTGCTGATGGTCGAGCAGAACGCCTACGCCGCGCTCGACATGTGCGACCGCGCCTACCTGCTGGAGAGCGGGCAGGTGATGGAGCAGGGAACCGGGCAGGCCATGCTCGCCAACGACCACATCCAGCGCGCCTATCTGGGCGGTTAAGAAAAAAGAGAGGGTCAGGGAATGGGAGAGGTTAGCACCGCTGGATCGGGCGCCGGTTCCGGTGTCGGCGCCAGGGTCCGCCGCAAGGAGGACGACCGGCTGCTGCGCGGGCGGGGCCGCTTCGTCGGCGACATCGCCCTGGTCGGCATGAAGGAGCTGGCCTTCGTGCGCAGCCCGGTCGCCCACGCGACCATCACCGGCATCGAGATTCCGGAGGAGCACCGCGGCGCCGTCTTCACCTGGGCGGACCTGGCGGCGGGCGGCGTCAAGCCGATCCGCGCCGTGTCGGGCCTGCCCGGCTTCAAGGTGTCGGAGCAGCCGGCGCTGGCCGACGGCAAGGTGCGCTTCGTCGGCGAGCCGGTGGCCGTCTGCGTCGCCGCCACCCGCGCCGAGGCCGAGGACATCGCGGCGTCCGTCTTCGTCGATTACGCCGAGCTGCCGGTGAATGCCGACATGCTGGAGGCGGTGAAGCCCGGCGCGCCCAGGGTGCACGACCATTGGCCGGACAACGTCTTCCTGGAGACCAACGTCGGCGGCAACATCGCGGAGATCGCCGCCACCGCCCCGGTGAAGGTGTCGCGGACCATCCGCACGGCGCGCCAATGCATGGTGCCGCTGGAGGGCAAGGGCGTGGTCGCCCACTGGGACCGCCATGTCGAACAGCTCGTCCTGACCACCTCCACCCAGATGCCGCACATCGTGCGCGCCGGCCTGTCGGAATGCCTGGACCTCGACCAGGGGCTGATCCGCGTGGTGGCGCCGGACGTCGGCGGCGGCTTCGGCTGGAAGGGCCTGCTCCAGCCCGAGGAGATCGTGGCCGCCTGGATCGCCATGCGCCTCGACCGCCCCGTCCGCTGGACCGAGGACCGGCGGGAGCATCTGGTGGCCGCCGCCAACGCCCGCGAGCACCATTACGAGATCACCGCCTACGCCGACGCGCGCGGGCGGCTGCTGGGGATCGAGGCCGACGCCTGGGTCGATGCCGGGGCCTACTCCGTCTATCCCTTCTCGGCCTGCCTGGAAGCGGCGCAGGTCGGCAGCATCCTGCCCGGCCCCTACGACTTCGCGCATTACCGCTGCCGCACCTTCTCCGTCTGCACCAACAAGCCGCCGATCGTGCCTTATCGCGGCGTGGCGCGCACCGGCGTGTGCTTCGCCATGGAGCAGATGATCGACGCCGTGGCCGACGCCGTTGGGCGGGAGCCGTGGCAGGTGCGGCTGGAAAACCTCGTCCCGCCGGAGAAGATGCCCTTCGACAACGTGACGCGGAAGCATTTCGACAGCGGCGACTATCCCGAATCCGTCCGCCGCGCCGTCGCCGCCATCGAGCTTGACGGCTGGCGCGCCCGCCAGAAAAACGGAGAGGCGGACGGCCGGCTGATCGGCGTCGGCTTCGCCACCTATTGCGAGCAGTCGGCCCACGGCACCGCCGTCTATCACGGCTGGGGCATCCCCATGGTGCCGGGGCACGAACAGGCGCAGGCCCGCATCACCCCGGACGGCGGGCTGGAGCTGCGCGTCGGCGTGCAGTCGCACGGCCAGAGCATGGAGACCACCTTCGCCCAGGTCGCCCACGAGGTGCTGGGCATCCCGCTGGAGAAGATCAAGCTGGTGCACGGCGACACCGGCCTGACGCCCTATTCGACGGGCACCTGGGGGTCGCGCAGCATGGTCATGGCCGGCGGTGCCGTCGCCACCGCCTGCCGCACGCTCGCCGAGCGGCTGCGCCGGATCGGCGCGCATCTGATGCAGGCCGGGCCGGACGGGGTGGTTCTGGAGGAAGGGGCGGTGAAGGCCGGGGCCGCCGCGGTGACGATCCGCGAGATCGCCCACACCTGGTACCGCGCGCCGCAGCTCCTCCCCGCCGACGTGGACCGGGGCGGGCTGGAGGTCACCGCCGGCTACAAGCCGGGCAGCGACCACGGCACCTTCTCCTACGCCACCCACGCCGTGGCGGTGGCCGTGGACCCGGAGATCGGGCAGGTCGAAATCCTCGACTACGTGGTGGTCGAGGACGCCGGGACCATGGTCAACCCGATGGTCGTCGACGGCCAGATCTACGGCGGCGTTGCCCAGGGCGTCGGCACCGCGCTCTACGAGCGGATGCCCTACGACGCGGAGGGCCAGCCGCTCGCCTCCACCTTCGCGGATTACCTGATCCCCGGTTTCACCGAGGTCCCGCACGTGAGGATCATCCACATGCTGACCCCCTCGCCCTACACCGAGTTCGGCGTGAAGGGCATCGGCGAGGGTGGCGCGATCGCCCCGCCGGCGGCGATCTGCAACGCCATCAACGACGCGCTGAAGCCACTGGAGGTCATCGTGACGAACGCGCCGATGACTCCGGAGGTCATCCTTGCCGCCATCGCCGAAACGCGGGGTGCGGCATGAAGGCGGTCGATTTCGACTACGCGCAGCCGGCGACGCTGGACGCGGCGCTGGAGCTTCTGGCGCGCGAGGACGTGATGGTGCGGCCCGTCGCGGGTTCGCAGTCGCTCGGCCCCATGCTGAACCTGCGGCTGGCCCAGCCGGAGCTGCTGGTGGACATCACCCGCATCGCCGAGCTTCGGACGATCCGTCGGGAAGGCGACCGGCTGGTCATCGGCGCCTGCGTCACCCACGCGCGGCTGGAGGACGGCGACTACCCGGACGTGACGCGCGGCGTTCTGCCGTCCGTGGCGGCGGTGATCGCCTACCGCGCGGTGCGCAACCGCGGCACCATCGGCGGCAGCCTCGCCCACGCCGATCCGGCGGCGGACTGGGTGAACGTGCTGACCGCGCTCGGCGCCGACGTGGTGATCGCGGGCCGAAGCGGGCGGCGCAGCGTGCCGATGACCGACTTCATCCTCGGCGTGTTCGAGACGGCGTTGCAGCCGGGCGAGATCGTCGCGGAAATCCATGTCCCCGCCCTGTCCGACCGGGCGCGCTGGGGCTATTACAAGGTCTGCCGCAAGACCGGCGAGTTCTCCCACGCCACCGGGGCGGTGCTGATCGACCCGGCCCGCGGCGTCCAGCGCTGCGTCGCCGGTGCGACCTCCGGCAAGCCGGTGGTGATCGACGGCCCGGCCCTGTTCGAGGGCGGCTGCACCGAAGCGGCGATGGCGGCGCATCTCGCCGGCAGCCCCGCCGCGGACGACCCCATCGCCCTTCGGACCCACACCGTCGCGCTGAAGCGCGCCATCGCGCAGGTGATGTCATGAGCGCCCACGCCAAAACCATTTCCCTGACCGTCAACGGCACGCGCGTCGAGGCCAGCGTGCCGCCGCGCCAGCATCTGGGCGACTTCCTGCGCGAGCGGGAGCTGCTGACCGGCACCCATCTGGGCTGCGAGCACGGCGTGTGCGGCGCCTGCACCATCCTGATCGACGGCGAACCGGCGCGCTCCTGCATCACCTTCGCGGTGGCCTGCGACGGGCGGTCCATCACCACGGTGGAGGGGCTGGACGACGATCCCGTCGCCACGGAGCTGCGCGAGGCCTTCTCCGCCGAGCACGGCCTCCAGTGCGGCTTCTGCACGCCGGGGATGCTGGTGGCGGCGCGCGACGTGGTGCTGCGCCGCCCGGACGTCGACAACCCGGCGATCCGCACGGCGATGAGCGGCAACCTGTGCCGCTGCACCGGCTATGTCGGGATCGTCAACGCCATCCGCCGCGTCATCGACGCGCGCAACACGAACGCGGGGTAAGCCCATGCCGACCATGACCCAGACCCTTGCCGTCAATTTCCCGCGCGCCCGCGTCTGGCCGCTGCTCGGCGACGTGGAGCAGGTGATGTCCTGCATGCCCGGCGCCTCGCTGACCAAGCCGCGCGAGGGCGACCGCATCTTCGGGCAGATGCGCGTGAAGCTCGGCCCCATCGCCGCCGTCTTCGCGGGGGAGGGCACGCTGGCGATGGACGAGGCGACCCACACCGGCGTCATCCACGGCCAGGGCACGGACCCCAAGAACAACTCCCGCGCCAAGGCCGACGTGACCTTTTCGGTTTTGGAAGAGGGTGCGGGGACGCGCATCGACCTGACCGTCGATTTCACCCTGACAGGCGTGCTGGCCCAGTTCAGCCGCGGCGCCATCGTTCAGGAGATCGCCAACCGCCTGACCGCCGAGTTCGCCCGCAACCTGGAAGCCAAGCTGGCGGCGAGCGCACCGGCGGAGGTGATGGCGGCTGCGTCTTCGGACACGGCGGCCGCCCCGGTTCCCGAGCCTGCCGCCGAGTCCGCCCCCGAACCGACCCCCGAGCCGGCCCCCGAGCCAGCCAAGGAACTGAACGCTGGCAATCTGCTGTGGGTGATGCTGAAAGACTGGCTGCGTGGCCTGTTCGGCGGCCGCTCTCTGCAAAACAACCACAGCCGTTCCCGATAATCCCTCTTCCGCCCCGGGAGAGGGAGTGCCGTGCCGTTTCCGAACGTGAGATTGACCACCGCATCATGCCGAACGATCCTCTGAACGCCTTCGTCCCCGACGGCCGGACCGAGGTCGCCGGTGCCGCAAGCGGCCCGCTGGCCGGGCTGCGCTTTGCGGTGAAGGACCTGTTCCACATCGCCGGCCTGCCCACCGGGGCCGGCAACCCGGACTGGCTGCGCACCCACGAGGTTCCGCGGGAGACCGCCCCCGCCGTGCAGCGGCTGTTGGACGCCGGGGGGCGCGTCGCCGGCAAGACCCTGACCGACGAGCTGGCCTGGAGCCTGGCCGGCGAGAACGCCCACTATGGCACGCCGGAGAACCCGCAGGCGCCGGGCCGCATCCCCGGCGGCTCCTCCAGCGGGTCGGCCTCCGCGGTGGCGGGCAGGGCGGTGGATTTCGCCATCGGGACGGACACCGGCGGGTCGGTCCGCCTGCCGGCGAGCTATTGCGGTCTCTACGGGATCCGGCCCACCCACGGGGCGGTTCCGCTGGACGGCTCCGTTCCCCTGGCGCCGAGCTTCGACACCGTGGGCTGGTTCGCGCGCGAGGCGGCGCTGCTCCGCCGCGTCGGGGCGGTGGTGCTGCCCCCGGCGTCCGCCCCGGCGCTCCGCCGCCTGCGGGTCGCCGAGGACGCCTTCGCCGTGGCGGGGGAGACGGTGCGCGCCGCCCTCACCCCGGCCTTGGAGCGGCTGCGCGAGCGGTTCGGGGGTGCGGAGACCGTGACGCTGGCCCCGGAGGGGCTGGATCGATGGCGCCCGGTCTTCCAGACGCTCCAGGCCGCCGAGGCCTGGGCGGCGCACGGCGCCTGGATCGCGGCGACGAAGCCGACCTTCGGCCCGGGGGTGCGCGATCGCTTCGCCGCGGCCGCCACGCTCGATCCCGCCCTGGCCCGCGCGGCGGCGGAGGCGCGGGAGGGCATCCGGCGGCGAATGGACGCCCTTCTGGGAACGGACGGGCTCATCATCCTGCCCAGCGCGCCGGGCATCGCGCCGCTGCGCGGCTCGTCGGGGGCGGCGGTGGACGCGGAGCGCGGTCGGGCGCTGGCGATCCTCTGCCCCGCCGGTCTGGCCGGTCTGCCGCAAGTCTCCATTCCCGCGGCGCGGCTCCAGGGCTGCCCGCTCGGCCTGTCGCTGATCGGCCCGCGCGGCAGCGATTCGACGCTTCTGGCCATCGCCGAGGACCTCTTCGCATGACGCTTGAGATCAACATCCCCGAGGTGGTGGCCGAGGTCACCGCCGCCTTCGAGCGCTACGAGCGCGCGCTGACCGGCAACGACGTGGCGGTCCTGGACGAGCTGTTCTGGAACCACCCGGCGACCCTGCGCTACGGCGTGGGCGAGAACCTGTACGGCTACGACGCCATCGCCGCCTTCCGCCAGGGCCGCCCGGCGGCGGGGCTGGACCGGAGCTTGCGCAACACCGTCATCACCACCTATGGCCGCGACATGGCGACCGCCAACACCGAATTCACGCGCCCTTCCACCGAGCGCGTCGGGCGGCAGAGCCACACCTGGGTCCGCATGCCGGAGGGCTGGCGGATCGTCGCGGCGCATGTGTCGCTGATGGGCTAGGCGCCACCGTCTTCCGGCCCGGTTGCCGATCCTCCGGCCCGCCGCCATCCTCTCTGGAAGTCAATTTTCCAAACCCGCTCCGACGGACCGCCCGCGATGACATTAGACGACCCCCTGATCGAAGAGGCGTACCGCGTCCTGGCGGAGCGTCCCGGATTCCTCATCCGCCGCCTGCACCAGATCCACGTCGCCATGTTCATGGAGGAGTGCGCGGAGTTCAACATCACCCCCGTCCAGTACAGCGTGCTGACCGCCCTGGCGGAACGCCCCGACCTGGATCAGGTGACGCTGGGTGCCCAGATCGGCATCGACCGCACGACCACGGCGGGCGTGCTGGCGCGGCTGGCCGAGCGCGGGCTGATCCAGCGCCGGGCCAGCCCGGTGGACAAGCGCATGAAGCTGGCCGCCATCACGGCGGAGGGCCGGAAGCTGCTGCGCCGCATGGACAAGAAGGCCCAGCGCGCCCACGACCGCACCATCGCGCCCCTGCCGAAGGAGGACCGGGCGGTCTTCCTGCGCTACCTGCTGCATCTGGTCGACGCCAGCAACGGCTACGGCCGCGCCCCGCTGCATTTGCCGTAACGGCACCGTAAACACCGAGAGAGTTGGGGATACACGCGATGAACGACGCCACTTCGCGGGCCGTGGAGCGGATGCTGGCCGCCGTTCCGGTGTGGACGGAAACCGGAACCGCCGGGGAGCGGATCGGGCTCGACCGCCACACGCTGCTGCACGCCGGGCCGCCCTTCGCCGATCCGGCGGAGATCTGCCCGCCGATCCTCAACGCCGCCGCCGCGGCGCTGCTGTTCGAAGGTGTGGCCGGCGGCGTGGAGGAGGCCCGTGCCATGGTCTTGAGCGGCGCCGTGACGCTGCGCCCGGCGCAGGACATGGGCGTGGTCACCCCGCTGGCCGCCGTCGTGTCGCGGTCGATGTGGCTGCATGTGGTGGAGGATGCGGGCGGCTCCGGCGCCCGCGCCTACAGCCCGCTCAACGAGGGCGGCGGCCCCGCCTTGCGCTTCGGCATCGTCAGCGGGGCGGTGGTGGAGCGGCTGCGCCTGCTGCACGGCGCGGTCGGCCCGGCGCTGGCCGGGATCGGGCCGGTGGAATTGCGTGGCATCGCCTGCGAGGCGATGGGGCAGGGGGACGAGTTGCACGGGCGCGTCGGGGTGGCTTCGGCGCTGCTGACCGAGACGCTGGTGTCGCGGCTGGGCGGGACCGGCGCGGTCTGCGCCTTCCTGAAGGAGGCCGGGCAGTTCTTCCTCAACCCCTGGATGGCCGCCTGCAAGGCGATGATGCTGGCCGCCGACGGCGTGCCGGGGGCGGCGCTGGTCACGGCGGCGGGTGGCAACGGGGTGCGCTTCGGGCTGCGCCTGTCCGGCATGATGGGCGAGGGCTGGGCGAGCGCGCCGGTGGCCGCCCCGCAAGGGCCGGACATTGGTACTCCCCGCCCGCGCCTGCCGGCGATCGGGGACAGCGCCGTCATCGACGCGCTGGGCTTCGGCGCGCTGGCCCTCGACGCCGCCCCGCTGCTGCGGGCGGAGCTGGGGGCAGCGGCCGAAACGGCCATCGCGGCGGCGGACCGGCTGCTCTGCGCCGACCATCCCGTCCACGGGCGGCGCGTCGGGCTGGACGCCCGCGCCGTGCTGCTGGGCGGCCCGGTGCCCCCCGTCTGTCTGGCCGCCCTGCACGCGGCGGGGGAGGACGGGATCGTCGGGCGCGGCCTCGCCTGGCATCCGCCCTCCTGCCACGCCGAGGCGGTGGCGGCGGTGCACCGGTTGAGCCGCGCCGATTTTCCGGACGCCTCCACCTCCTGCGCGTGACGTCAGCGGGGGCGCGAGCCTGTCAGCGTCACACCCCGGCCGTCAGCTCGGGCACCGCCTTGAAGAGGTCGGCGACGAGGCCGTAGTCGGCGACCTGGAAGATCGGCGCCTCCTCGTCCTTGTTGATGGCGACGATGACCTTGCTGTCCTTCATGCCGGCGAGGTGCTGGATGGCCCCGGAGATGCCGACGGCGATGTACAGCTCGGGCGCCACGATCTTGCCGGTCTGGCCGACCTGGTAGTCGTTCGGCACGAAGCCGGCGTCCACCGCCGCGCGGCTGGCCCCGACCGCCGCCCCCAGCTTGTCGGCCAGCGCCTCCAGCAGCTTGAAGTTGTCGCCCGACTGCATGCCGCGGCCGCCCGACACCACGATCTTGGCCTGGGTCAGCTCCGGACGCTCCGATTTCGTCAGCTCCTGGCCGACGAACCTGGCCGAGCCGGCGTCGCCCGTCCCGGCGATGCTCTCGACCGTCGCCGAGCCGCCCGTGGCGGCGGCCGCCTCGAAGGCGGTGGTGCGCACCGTGACGACCTTGATCGGGTCGGCGGACTTCACCGTGGCGATGGCGTTGCCGGCGTAGATCGGCCGCTCGAAGGTGTCGGCGGAGACCACCCCGGTGATGTCGGAGATCGCCGCGACGTCGAGCAGCGCGGCGACGCGCGGCAGCAGATTCTTGCCCTCCGACGAGGCGGCGGCCAGAAGATGCTCATACTTTTCGGGGCCGTAGCCCTTGGCCAGACCGACGACCAGCGGCGCGACGTTCTCCGGCAGCGGGTGGGCGTAGGCCGCGTCGTCGGCCAGCAGCACCTTGGCCACCCCGGCGATCTTGGACGCCGCCTCGGCGACGGCCTGGGCGCCCTGGCCGGCGACCAGCACGTGGATGTCGCCCTGAACCGAGCTGGCGATCTTGGCGGCGGCGCCGACCGCGTTCAGCGTGGCGGCCTTCAGCGCGGCGTTGTCGTGTTCGGCGATGACGAGAATGGACATGTCAGATCATTTCCCCTTTAGAGCCGGTGGGCCCTTCAGATCGCGCGGGCTTCGTTCTTGAGCTTGTCGACCAGGGCGGCGACGTCGGCGACCTTGACGCCGGCCTTGCGCTTGGCCGGCTCGGCGACCTTGAGCGTGGTCAGGCGCGGCGCCACGTCGACACCCAGCGCGTCGGGGGCCAGCGTCTCGATGGGCTTCTTCTTGGCCTTCATGATGTTGGGCAGCGAGGCGTAGCGCGGCTCATTCAGGCGCAGGTCGGCGGTGACCACGGCGGGCAGCGTCAGCTGCACCGTCTCCAGGCCGCCGTCGATCTCGCGGGTCACGGTGACCGCGCCCTCGCCCGGCGTGACCTTGGAGGCGAAGGTGCCCTGCGGCCAGCCCAGCAATGCTGCGAGCATCTGGCCGGTCTGGTTGCAGTCGTCGTCGATCGCCTGCTTGCCGAGGATGACCAGCGTCGGGCCTTCCTTGTCGACGAGCGCCTTGAGCACCTTGGCGACGGCCAGGGGCTGCGTCTCGGCGTCGGTCTGGACCAGGATGCCGCGGTCGGCGCCCATGGCGAGGCCGGTGCGCAGCGTCTCCTGGGCGGCCGTCGGGCCGACGGTGACCACGATGACCTCGGTCGCCGTGCCGGCTTCCTTGAGGCGGACGGCCTCTTCGACGGCGATCTCGTCGAAGGGGTTCATGCTCATCTTCACGTTGGCGGTCTCAACGCCGGAGCCGTCCGCCTTGACGCGGATCTTGACGTTGTAATCGACCACCCGCTTGACCGGGACGAGGATCTTCATCGGATGCGGTCCTTGTTTGGCCGGGCCGCGCTCAGGCGCGCAGGATCTTGCCGGGGTTCATGATGTTGTGCGGATCGAAGGCGCGCTTCAGCGTCGCCATCATGTCCAGCTCGACCGGGGACTTGTAGCGCGGCATCTCGTCGATGCGCAGCCGCCCGATGCCATGCTCGGCGGAGATGGAGCCGCCAAGGTCGACCACGATGTCGTGGACGATGGCGTTGACCGTCGCAAGCTTCGCCTTCCATTCGGCCGGGTCGCCGCCCTCCGCCTGGATCGGGTTGAAGTGGATGTTGCCGTCGCCGAGATGGCCGAAGGCGAAGGGGCGGATGCCTGGGCATTCCCGCTCCAGCGCCGCGTTGGCGCGGTCGAGGAAGCGCGCCACGCGGGAGATCGGCACCGACACGTCGTGCTTGAAGGACACGCCCTCGCGCTTCTGGCCTTCCGGGATGCCTTCGCGGATGCGCCACAGCGAATCGGCCTGGGCCTTGGAGGCGGCGACGACGCCGTCCAGCACCTCCCCGGCCTCCATTCCGGCTTCCAGAATGCCTTCCAGCATCTCCATCAGGCGGTTGCCGCCGTCCTGGTCGGCCAGCTCGACCAGCACGTACCAGGGATAGCGGTCGCGCAGCGGGTCGGGCACGTCCGGCACATGGCGGCGGGCGACGTCGATGCAGTCGCGCTGGATCAGCTCGAAGGTGATGATGCGGTCGCCGGCGACACCCTTGGCGCGGGTCAGCAGATCGACGGCGTCGCTGGGGGCCGACACCGCGACCAGCGCCGTGGCTGTGGCGCGCGGCAGCGGCGACAGCTTCAGCACCGCGGCGGTGACGATGCCGAGCGTGCCTTCCGACCCGATGAAGATCTGCTTCATGTCGTAGCCGGCGTTGTCCTTGCGCAGCCCGCGCAGCCCGTCCCAGATCCGCCCGTCGGGCAGCACCACCTCCAGCCCGGCGACGAGGTTGCGCATGTTGCCGTAACGCACGACCTGCACGCCGCCGGCGTTGGTGGCGATGTTGCCGCCGATCTGGCAGGAGCCCTCGGCGGCGAGGCTCATCGGGAACAGACGGCCGATGTCGCGCGCCGCGTTCTGGATGTTGGCGAGGATGCAGCCGGCCTCCACCGTCATCGTGTCGTTGTCGATGTCGATCTCGCGGATGCGGTTCAGCCGGTTGGTGGAGAGGACGATCTCCGTCCCGTCCGCGTGCGGCTGGCTGGCCCCGGTCAGGCCGGTGTTGCCGCCCTGGGGCACGATGGGGGTGCGCGTCTGCGCGCAGACGCGCACCACGGCGGCCAGCGCCTCGGTGCTGTCGGGCAGAACCACGGCGGGGGAGCGGCCGACCCAGCCGTCGCGCCAGGATTCCATGAAGGGCTGCATGGTGCCGGGGTCGGTGATCAGCCCGCGGTCGCCGACGATGGCGTGGATGGGGGCGAGCACGGCCGTCGCGAAGTCCGGCCGCCCGGTGGTCAGGGTGTCGTTGGACCCCGAGATGTCTTTGGACAAGGAGGCTCTCCCTGGGCTTCGGTTCGGCGTCACAGCGCGCGATAGGCCGTCTTGATGATGGTGTAGAACTCGATGGCGGAGCGTCCCTGCTCACGCGGGCCGTAGCTCGACATCTTCCGGCCGCCGAAGGGGACGTGGTAGTCGACGCCGGCCGTCGGCAGGTTCAGCATGGTCATGCCGGCCTGGATGTTGGCCTGGAAGTGGCGGGCGTGCTTCATCGAGTTGGTGATGATGCCCGACGACAGGCCGTAGTCGGTGTCGTTGGCGACAGCCAGGGCCTCCTCGTAATCCTTGACGCGGATGACGCTGGCGACCGGGCCGAACACCTCCTCCCGGTTGATGGTCATGGCGTTGCTGGTTTCGGTGAACAGCGTCGGGGCGAGGAACCAGCCGCGCGTCGGCCGGTCCAGTCGCCCCCCGCCGGAGGCCAGCTGCGCGCCTTCCTTCAGGCCGGTGTCGATGTATTGCAGGTTCTTGGTGAGCTGGAACTCGTCGATGACCGGGCCGATCTGGGTCTCCGGCAGCAGGGCGTGGCCGACGCGCAGCGCCGCCATGCGCTCCGTCATCGCGGCGACGAAGGCGTCGTGGACGGAGTCCTCGACGATGAAGCGGCCGGTGGCGGTGCAGCGCTGGCCGGCGTGGAAATAGGCGCTGTTGACGCCGATTTCGGCGGCGCGCTCCGGGTCGGCGTCGCCGAGCACGACCAGCGGATTCTGGCCGCCCAGCTCCAGCTGGACGCGGATCATCCGCTCCGCGCAGCGCACGGCGATGCGCCGCCCGGTGTTGACGGAGCCGGTGAAGGACACGGCGTCCACCGCATCGACCACGGCGGCGCCGACGTTGGGGCCGGCGCCGATCACCAGATTGAACAGGCTCGCGGGCATGCCGTGGGCCTCCAGCGCCTCCGCGATGAGGCGGGTGACGGCGATGGAGATGCCGGGGGTCTTCTCCGACGGCTTCCAAATCACCGCGTTGCCGAAGGCCAGCGCCGGGGCGATCTTCCACATCGGCGTGGCGACCGGGAAGTTCCAGGGCGTGACGAGGCCGATGACGCCGACCGGCTCGCGCGTCACGTCGACCTCGACGCCGGGCCGGACCGAGCCCAGCGTCTCGCCCGGCGCGCGCAGCGCCTCGGCGGCGAAGAAGCGGGCGAGGTGGGCGGCGCGGGTGATCTCGCCCAGCGCGTCGGGGATGGTCTTACCGCCCTCGGTCGCGGCGATGCGCGCCAGCTCGTCCTTGCGGTCGAACAGCGCGCGGGAGATGGCGTCGAGCACCAGCGAGCGCTGCTCCACCGTGGCGGCGCGCCATTGCGGCTGGGCGGCGCGCGCCGCGGCGACGGCCTCCGCCACGTCGTCGGCGCCGGCCAGCGAGTAGGAGCCGGCCAGTTCGTCCAGATTCGACGGGTTGAAGATGTCGAGCCGGTCGCGGCCCGGACGCCAGGAGCCTGCGATGAAGTTGGTGATGCGATCGGAAGCGGGGGACATTGGTTGTCTTCTCCGGAAAACGGTTCGTTGGGAAGCGCTGCCCCCTTCCTGACCCTCCCCGCCCTTGGCGGTGGAGGGGACTGCCGCCGCGTCGCGGAAGGCACCCTCTCCCGCGAAGCGGGGGAGGGCTGGGAGGGGGCCGGTGGCGTCCTGCGCTCAGGCGCGCGCCACCCGCTCCTTCAGGGCGGTCAGCGCCCACAATGTTTCGATGGTCGGCACCGGCACGCCGCGGCGGCGGGCCAGCTCCAGGACGGTGGTCACGATGGGGTCGATCTCCATGCTGCGCCCCGCCTCGAAATCCTGGAGCATCGACGGCTTGTGGCCGGGCACGCCGCTGCCCCGGCTCAGCCGCTCGTCGATGTCGTCGGGCAGGGCGACGCCCCAGGCATGGGCGACGTTCAGGCATTCGCGCATCAGCCGGCCCTGGACGGCGGCCATGCCGGGAGCCTGCTCCATGGCGCCCATGGTGGCGCCGGTCAGCACGCTGGTCGGGCCGACCGCCATGTTAAGCATCAGCTTGCTCCACAGCGGCACGCGGATGTCGGCGGGCAGGCGGGCGGTGGCGCCCGCCGCGTTGAAGGAGTCGGCCAGGGCCGCCAGCTTCTCCGCGTGATCGCCGGGCCGGGGGGCGCCGAAGGCCAGCACCGGCATGGCGGTGTGGGCGACGGTGCCCGGCTCGACGATGCGGGCGGGCAGCACCTCCATCACGCAGGCGGCGACCCGCTCCGGCCCGATGGCCGACCAGACGGCGCCGCCGGGATCGACCACCTCCAGCGGCTCCGGCGTCACGCCGTCGCTGGCGCCGTACAGGTACCACCAGGGAATGCCGTTCTGCGCCGCCACCACCAGCGTGTCCGGCCCGCACAGGGCGGGGAAGGACGCGGCGAGGGCCGGCAGCCCGTGCCCCTTCACCGTGACGATCACCACGTCCTGCGGGCCGAGGTCGGCGGCGGTGTCGCTGGCCCGCGGCCGGCTGTTCAGCGTCCCCTGCGGCGTCTGCACGGTCAGCCCGCCGTCGCGGATCGCCGCGAGATGGGCGCCGCGGGCCAGCAGCGACAGCTCGTGCCGGCCCGTGGCGGCGAGATACCCGGCCAGCGCGCCGCCCACGGCCCCGGCTCCTACGACGGCGATGCGCATGACGCTCTCCCTCTCTCGGTCTCGATCACTTGAATTCCAGCGGCGGCAGGTCGTCGTCGAGGTCGCCGCCGAGGCCCTTGAACTGCTCCTCGACCTGCTTGTCGTCGAGCTTGGTGGCGGTCGACTTGTAGTGCATGACCATCTGCGGGAAGGCGATCACCAGGGCCACCATGACGAGCTGGATGACCACGAAGGGCACCGCGCCCCAGTAGATCTGGCTGGTCAGGACGGGGGCCGTCTCCTTCTTCGTGATGCGGTCGATGTAGGGCACCTTCGGCGCCACCGAGCGCAGGAAGAACAGCGAGAAGCCGAAGGGCGGGTGCATGAAGCTGGTCTGCATGTTCACCGCCAGGATGATGCCGAACCACACCAGATCGATGCCGAGACGGTCCGCCGCCGGGGCCAGCAGCGGGATGACGATGAAGGCCAGCTCGAAGAAGTCGAGGAAGAAGGCCAGCAGGAAGACCATCACGCTGACGGCGATCAGGAAGCCCATCTGCCCGCCGGGCAGGGAGACCATCAGCTCCTCGACCCAGATGTGGCCATTGACGCCGTAGAAGGTCAGCGAGAACACCCGCGCGCCGATCAGGATGAACAGCACGAAGGAGGCCAGCTTGGCGGTCGCGTAGGTCGCCTGCCGCACCATGTCGAGGTTCAGCCGCTTCTTCATGGCCGCCAGAGCCAGCGCGCCGACCGCGCCCATGGCGCCGCCCTCGGTCGGGGTGGCGAGGCCGACGAAGATGGTGCCCAGCACCAGGAAGATCAGCGCCAGCGGCGGCACCATGACGAAAGTCGCCTGCTCGGCCATGCGCGAGATCAGGCGCCGGCCGCTCGCCCGCTCCACCACCGCGACCGCCAGCGCGTAGAGCGCGCCCGCCGCAACGGAATCGCCGATCAGGGCCAGGGTGGTCCATTCGTTGACCGTCAGCCACGCCGCCGCCGCGGTCAGCGCCGCCGTGGCGACGGTCTGCAGGACGAGGCGCCGCGCGCCGAAGCCGCGGTTGAACGCCGCCGCCAGGAAGGCGACCAGCACCGCCACCGAGAGCAGCAGCACGACGTAGTCGGCGCCGGACTTCACGTCGGTGCGGCCCATCACCCAGGTGGCGACCGCACCCGAGAACAGGGTCAGCAGGCCGAGCTGCCACACGCCGCGCGTTCCGTTCGGCTCGCGATGGGCGATGGCCTCCGGCGGCAGGCCGGGGGCGGCGTTGGGCCAGATCATCGAGACGACGAAGACGTAGAGGGCGTAGAGGCCCGACAGCAGAAGGCCGGGGATGAAGGCGGCCTCGTACATGTCGCCGACCGAGCGGCCGAGCTGGTCGGCCATGACGATCAGAACCAGCGAGGGCGGGATGATCTGGGCCAGCGTGCCCGACGCCGCGATGACGCCCGACGCCAAGCGGCGGTCGTAGCCGTAGCGCAGCATGATCGGCAGCGAGATCAGGCCCATGGAGATCACCGAAGCGGCCACCACGCCGGTCGTCGCGGCGAGCAGCGCGCCGACAAAGATGACGGCGTAGGCCAGACCGCCGCGGATCGAGCCGAACAGCTGCCCGATGGTGTCGAGCAGATCCTCGGCCATGCCGGACCGCTCCAGCACCAGACCCATGAAGGTGAAGAAGGGCACGGCCAGCAGCACGTCGTTGTTCATCGTGCCGTAGACGCGCTCCGGCAGCGCCTGGAACAGGTCGGGGCGGAACAGACCGATCTCGATGCCGATCAGGCCGAACAGCAGCCCGTTGGCGGCCAGCGCGAAGGCCACGGGATAGCCGAGCAGCAGCATGCCGACCAGCGTGGCGAACATGATCGGCGCCATGTTGTGGCCGACCCAGCCGCGCCAGCCGTCCTGTTCGGCGAGCGCCGCGGCGCCGGGCACCGGCAGCACGTAGAGCGCCACGGCGACCACCGCCAGCAGCACGAGGGAGATGACGGACAGCCGGACGGCGCGCGGCGAAAGGGAGGGGGAGGTCGTGCTCATCGCGCGGTCACCGGCTGGGAAGGGTGTCGGGGTGGGAGGCGCGCTCGCGCTCGGCGGCCAGCAGCCGTTCCGCCTCGGCCTCGGCCGCCGCCTGATGGCCGCCGGCCCGGTGGTTGTCGTCCTCCAGATGGCCGGACATGATCGCGGCGCGCTTGGCCAGCTCGGACAGGCCCTGGATGAACAGGACCGTGAAACCCAGCGGAATCAGCAGCTTCGCCGGCCATTGCGGCAGGCCGCCGGCGTTCATCGACTGCTCCTCGATCGCGTAGGAGGCGATGGCGAAGGGCCAGGAGGTGACCATCATCACGAAGCTGAAGGGCAGCAGGAAGGCCAGATGGCCGAACAGGTCGATGGTGTCGCGGGCGCGCTTGCCAAGCTGCGCGTTCACGATGTCGATGCGGATGTGCTCGTCCTCCTTCAGCGTCCAGGGGGAGCAGAGCAGGAACACCGCGGCGAACAGCACCCATTGCAGCTCGAGCCACGAATTCGAACTGACGTCGAACGTCTTGCGGACGACGGCGTTGACGGCCGACACCAGGATGGCCAGCACGATCAGCCAGGATATCGCCTTGCCCAGCCGCGCGGTGACCGCGTCGACCAGCCGGCAGGCCCCGACCAGGGCCGTCATGAAGGGGGAAGCGTTGGGGGTCGGCATGGTGGGCAGGCCCTCCGGGAAAAGCCGGTCGCGCGAAACGCGACGATGCCACGGCCGGAGAGCGGCGGCCCCGCTCCCCGGTCATGGTTGACAAGGTGCCGGATCAGCGCCGGGCGAGACGGAGTACGGCGCTGTCGTAGGCGTATTCCGACGCCTGGTTCCACAGGTTCGAGTCCGTCTGGAAGCGGCGGTAGCTCTCGTAGAACTTCTTGAAGGTCGGGTTCTTGTCCGACAGCTCGTCGTAGAGGTCCATGGCCGCCTTGTGGCTGGCCTGCAGCACATCCTGCGGGAAGGCGCGCAGCTTGGCGCCCTTCTCCACCACGCGCTTCAGCGCCGCCGGGTTCAGCACGTCGTAGCGCGCCACGCTGTCGACGTTGGCCAGCGCCGCCGCCGAGGTCAGCGCCGCCTGGTAATGCTTGGGCAGGCTGTTCCAGCGGTTCGTGTTGATGAAGAAGTGCTGGAGCGAGGTGCCGTCCCACCAGCCCGGGTAGTAGTAGTTCGGCGCGATCTTGTAGAGGCCGAGCTTCTCGTCGTCGTACGGGCCGTTGAACTCGGCGGCGTCGATGGTGCCGCGCTCCAGCGCCGGGTAGATGTCGCCGCCGCTGACCTGCTGCGGCACGACGCCCAGCTTGGACAGGATCTGGCCGCCCAGGCCGGAGATGCGGAACTTCAGACCCTTGAGGTCCTCCATGCTCTTGATTTCCTTGCGGAACCAGCCGCCCATCTGGGCGCCGGTGTTGCCGCCGGCGAGCGCCTTCAGATTGTGCCCCGCGTAGAACTCCTCCAGCAGCTTGCCGCCCTCGCCGTGGTAGAACCAGGCGTTCTGCTGGCGGGTGTTCAGGCCGAAGGGCAGGCAGCAGCCGAAGGCGAAGCTCGGGTCCTTGCCGACATAGTAGTAGGACGCGGTGTGGGCCATCTCCACCGTGTCGTTGCTGGCGGCGTCGAGCGCCTGCAGCGCCGGGACCAGCTCGCCGGCGGCGAAGACCTGGATCTGGAACTTGCCGTCGGTGGCCTCGGCGATGTTCTTCGCCATCACCTCGGCGCTGCCGTAGAGAACCTCGATGTTCTTCGGGAAGCTGGACACGCAGCGCCAGCGGATCGTCGGCTCCGACTGGGCGATGGCCGGGGCGGCGAGGGTGGAGGCGCCGGCAACGACGGCGGCACCCTTGAAGAATTGACGGCGCTTCATGTTGGTCTTCCTCCCGAGATTTTTATGGCCGAGATTTTTGTTGCCCGGACAAGGCGATGCCGGTCCGAGGCGTTTGGTCCCTGGTGCGTGGCCGGGGAAGCTGTGGTGACCGTGACAGTGGATCAGCCGGCCGCACAGCGGAATGCGTTTTGCCGGCATATCAGCCATAAGCGCGGCAAGCCATCAGGGGTGCGGACGGTTTCGCCCGAAACCCGCGGCGGCCCCGCCCAACCGGTGCGGGCTCGGACGGTTTGCTATGCCCGCAATGAATATCTGCTACAGGCACGCCATGCGCTCCGCGCCGCGCGATGGGCCGATAAGCTGGGGGCAACTGGTCTCCGACCGCCATCAAACCGACGGATGTTCAATCGCATGAACGGTGTGCGCCATGTCTAGGCTGTCCTCTCCGCTCAACGCCGCCGGAGCCGCCTATCTCGAAGCGTTGCAGGAACGTTTCCGCGAGGACCCCGCGTCGGTGGACGTGAGCTGGCGCGCCGTCTTCCAGATCCTGGACGAGCTGGGCGCCGTTCCCGCCGGAATGCCGGCTGGCGTCCCCACCGGCGATCCGACGGTTCCGCTGCGCCAGGAGGAGATCCGCCAACGCGGCCACGCCGCCGCCGCGCTCGACCCGCTGGGCCGCGCCGCGCCTCCCGCATCCTCCGCGTCCGAGGACGCCCAGACCGCGCGCCTGCGCCGGCTCTATCAGGGCACGCTGACGCTGGAGACCGCGCACATCGACGATCCGGCCCTGCGCTCCTGGCTGCGCGACGCCTATGAGGGGGCGGAAGCCGCTCCGCCGGCCGAGGCGCGCCGCCGCGCGCTGGCGCTGCTGACCGCGGCGGAGGAGTTCGAACGGCTGCTCGCCGTCCGTTACCCGACCAAGAAGCGCTTCGGGGCGGAGGGCATGGAGACGCTGATCCCGCTGCTCGACCGCATCCTCGCGGCGGCGGCGGCGGCGGGCGTCACCGAGGTCCAGGTCGGCACCATGCACCGCGGCCGGCTCAGCCTGATGGCCAACGCGCTGGGCAAGCCGCTGGTCGAGCTGTTCGCCGGCATCAAGGGCATGCACCCCTTCCTCACCGATCCGCCGGTTCCCGCCGACGTGCCCTATCACATGGGGGTGGAGAGCACGCTCTCCTTCGGCGAGCGGTCGCTGGCCCTGACCCTGTCGCCCAACCCGTCGCATCTGGAGGCGATCAACCCGGTCACGCTGGGCCGCGCGCGGGCCCGCCAGGACCTGGAGCGGGCCCAGGGCGGCGAGGCCAAGCGGGTGCTCTGCGTGCTGCTGCACACCGACGCCAGCGTGATCGGCCAGGGCAGCGTGACGGAGGCGCTGCAACTGTCCGGCGTCCCCGGCTTCACCGTCGCCGGGACCATCCACGTCATCGTCAACAACCAGATCGGCTTCACCACCGAGCGGGAGGAGGCGCGGACCTCGCTCCACTGCACCGGCCTGTGGAAGGCGGTGGACAGCCCCATCCTGCACGTCAACGCCGACGATCCCGACGCCGCCCTGCGCGCCGCCGACCTCGCCGTGGCCTTCCGGCAGGCGCACGGGCGCGACGCGGTGATCGACCTCGTCGGCTACCGCCGCAACGGCCACAACGAGATCGACGAGCCGCGCTTCACCCAGCCGCTCGATTACAAGGCGATCGACGCCCACCCGCCGGCCCGCGCTCTCTACGCGCAGCGGCTGGCCGCCGACGGGCTGGTCGGCCCCGAGGAGGCCGAGGCGCTGGCAGCCGGGCACAAGACCCGCTTCCAGGAGGCGCTGGCCGCGGCGTCCGACCACCGGCCGAACCACGACGGCTTCCCCGGCGGGCGCTGGTCGCCCTTCGCCCCGGCCGGCGCGCTTCCCGCCGAACCGGACACCGGCATCGCCGACGACCGGCTGCGCGGGCTGCTGGCGGCGCTGGCCGCCATTCCCGACGGGCTCGCCGTGGACCGCAAGGTGGAGCGCGTCATCCGCCGCCGCGCCGAGGAGCCGCTGGACTGGGCGACCGGCGAGGCGCTGGCCTTCGCCACCCTGCTGGCCGAGGGCACGCCGGTGCGGCTGACCGGTCAGGACGTGGTGCGCGGCGCCTTCTCGCACCGCCACTTCGCGCTGACCGACACCGTCACCGGGCGCCGCCATGTCAGCCTGAACCATCTGGGTGTGGAGCAGGCGCGGTTCGACGTGGTCAACAGCCCGCTGTCGGAATACGCCGTCCTCGGCTTCGAGTACGGCTACAGCCTGGAGCGGCCCGACGCGCTGGTGATCTGGGAGGCGCAGTTCGGCGACTTCGCCAACGGCGCGCAGATCATGATCGACCAGTTCGTCGTCAGCGCCGAGGACAAGTGGCGCCAGCCCTCCGGCCTCGTCATCCTGCTGCCGCACGGGCTGGAGGGGCAGGGGCCGGAGCATTCCTCCGCCCGGCCGGAGCGCTTCCTCCAGATGGCGGCGCGCGACAACATCCGCGTCGCCCATCCCTCCACCCCGGCCAACTACTTCCATCTGCTGCGCCGGCAGATGCTGCGCCGCGACCGCAAGCCGCTGGTGGTGCTGAGCCCGAAGACGCTGCTGCGCCTGCCCGCCGCCGTGTCGACCCTGGCCGAGCTCGCGCCGGGCACCGCCTTCCAGCCGGTCATCGCCACCGCCGGGGCGCGGGTCGAGCGCATCCTGCTGTGCAGCGGCAAGCTGGCCTATGAGCTGGAGCGCGAGCGCGCCGAGCGTGGGGCCGAGGCCGTGGCGGTGGTCCGGCTGGAAATGCTGTATCCTCTGCCCGACGCCGCGCTGTCGGCGCTGTTCCGCCGCTGGCCGGGCGCGTCCTGCGCCTGGGTGCAGGAGGAGCCGTGCAATCTCGGCGCCTGGACCTACCTGGACCGCCGTCTGGAGGCGTTGCGGGCGGCCGCCGGCTGCGCCGAGCCGCGCGTCGCCTGCGTGGCCCGCGACGAGGCGGCCTCGCCCGCCGGCAGCTTCCACGGCGACCACGAGGCCGACCAGCGCCGGCTGGTGGAGCAGGCCTTCGCCGGGATCGCCGCGTCCCTCCCGCCCCGCGAGACCATCGCGGCGGACTGAGCCAGAACAACACCAAAACAACACGCACCGAGGAAACCCGCCATGTCGTCCACACCAACCTCCAACGGCCCGCTTGCGCTGTCCGACCTGCTGCCCACCACGGCGGCGGCGCTCGACGCGGTGGCGCGGCTGGCCGAGGCCGCCGAGCGCGGCGTCGCCGCGCTGGTGGCGCCGGAGGGGCGCGTCGATGCTGCGGCGCTCGACCGCCATCAGGTGGCGGCGCACGGCTTCGCCTGGGTGGCGACCTACGCCGAGGCGCTGCGCCAGATGCAGGGCTGGGCGGAGCGGCTGGACCGCGCCGGCCGGCTGGGCGAGCTTGAGGCCTGCATGCTCCAGGCCGCCTTCGGCGAGTATCTGGCCCAGCTCGACGGCGGGTTGGCGATGAGCCAGGGCGAGATCGTCCGCCCCGCCGATTTCGGGCTGGACGACGCGGAGCGCGCCGCCTTCCGCACCGAGGCGGTGCGCCGGCTGATCGCCGCCGGCAACGCCTCCGCCCTGCGGCTGCGCATCGCCGAGCTGCTGGCCGACGCGCTGCACGGCGGCGGCTTCGGCGAGGCGGCGCTGGAGGACGAGGCGCTCGACATGGTGCGCGAGCAGTTCCGCCGCTTCGTCGCCGACGTGGTGGAGCCGCACGCCCACGAGTGGCACCTGAAGGACGAGCTGATCCCGATGCCGGTCGTCGAGCAGATGGCCGAGATGGGCGTCTTCGGCCTGACCGTGCCGGAGGAGGACGGCGGCCTCGGCATGGGCAAGCTCGCCATGTGCGTGGTGACGGAGGAGCTGTCGCGCGGCTACATCGGCGTCGGCTCGCTGGGCACCCGCGCGGAGATCGCCGCCGAGCTGATCCGGCTGGGCGGCACCGCCGAGCAGCGGGCGCGCTGGCTGCCGCGCCTCGCGTCCGGCGAGATTCTGCCGACCGCCGTCTTCACCGAGCCCAACACCGGCTCCGACCTGGGCAGCCTGCGCACCCGCGCGGTGCTGGACGGCGACACCTACCGCGTCACCGGGGCGAAGACCTGGATCACCCACGGCAGCCGGTCGGACCTGATGACCTTGCTGGTTCGCACCGATCCGGACGCTCCCGGCTACCGCGGCCTGTCGATGCTGCTGGCCGAGAAGCCGCGCGGCACCGAGGCCGACCCCTTCCCGGCCGAGGGCATGAGCGGCGGCGAGATTCCGGTTCTCGGCTATCGCGGCATGAAGGAGTACGAGATCGGTTTCGACGGCTTCACGGTGCCGCGTGAAAACCTGCTGGGCGGCGTCGAGGGCCAGGGCTTCAAGCAGCTGATGGCGACCTTCGAATCCGCCCGCGTGCAGACCGCCGCCCGCGCCGTCGGGGTGGCGCAGAGCGCGATGGAGCTTGGCCTGCGCTACGCCCAGGAGCGCGTTCAGTTCGGCCGCCCGCTCGCCGCCTTCCCGCGCGTCGCCGGCAAGATCGCCTGGATGGCGGTGGAGACGATGATCGCCCGCCAGCTCACCTACTTCGCCGCGCGCGAGAAGGACAGCGACCGCCGCTGCGACATCGAGGCCGGCATGGCGAAGCTGCTGGCGGCGCGCGTCGCCTGGTCGAACGCCGACAACGCGGTGCAGATCCACGGCGGCAACGGCTACGCGGTCGAGTATCCGATCAGCCGTGTGCTGTGCGACGCCCGTATTCTGAATAT
Source organism: Azospirillum formosense (assembly GCF_040500525.1). Lineage (NCBI taxonomy): Bacteria > Pseudomonadati > Pseudomonadota > Alphaproteobacteria > Rhodospirillales > Azospirillaceae > Azospirillum > Azospirillum formosense. The sequence continues at coordinate 98,016 of NZ_CP159405.1, forward strand.
TTTCGAAGGGGCGGCGGAAATCCAGGCCCAGGTTGTGGCGCGCGGCCTGCTCACCCGGCGCAATTGATCGCGAGACACGGCGGAGGACCGGGCAGGACTGACCTGTCAGGACTCCGCTTGTGTCATACCGGCGTATTCGCTAATCGACCCGGAGGCCGAACGACGAGACCTGTCCTCCGATGGAACTTCTGGAACTGCGCTACTTTGTTCAGGTGGCCGACCTTGGCAGCTTTTCCAAGGCGTCGGTCAAGCTTGGCATCACCCAGCCGGCGCTCAGCCGGCAGGTCCAGAAGCTGGAGCACGAGCTGCGCACCAGCCTGTTCTACCGCCATGGCCGCGGCGTCTCGCTGACCCAGCAGGGGCGCAAGCTCTACGACGTGGTGCGCCATCTGCTGGGCGCGCTGTCGGAGATCAAGGAAGAGATCCAGGACCAGTCGGAGCGGCTGACCGGCTCGGTCACGCTGGGCCTTCCCCCGTCAATCTGCGCCACGCTGGGGGCGCCGCTGGCCCGCCGCTTCCACGAGAACTACCCCGACGCCACGCTGCGCATCCACGAGGTGTTCAGCGGCACGCTGCTGGAATGGGTCGAGGGCGGGCGGTTGGACCTCGCCGTGCTCTACGACGCCCGGCGGGGGCGCAGCATGTTGTCCTCGCCGCTACTCGTCGAAAATCTGCTGCTCGTCCAGCCCGCCAAGGACGCGGTGGCCGGCGGCGACGGGCCGGTTGAGGTGGAGACGCTGGGCGGCCTGCGCTTCGTCCTGCCGGGACTGGAGAACGGCCTGCGCCGGGTGGTCGACGCCGCGGTGCGGCGGGCCGACATCGACCTCCAGGTCGACATGGAGATCGATTCCGTCACCGCCATCAAGCAGCTGGTGGAGGAGGGCATGGGTTCGACCATCCTGCCCTTCGGCGCCGTCCACCGCGAGGTGCGCCAGGGCCGATTGATCGCCCGCGAAATCAGCTCCAAGGACATGCACGCCATGCTCGTCACGGCGACGCCGCTGCACCAGCCGGTGTCGAAGGCGACGCGCGCCCTGCTGCGGCTGATCCACGCCGAGGTGGCGAAATGCGTCGCCAACGGCGTGCTCAAGGGCAAGGTCGTCGCCCCCGGCAGCGCCGGGGAGAACAGCGCGCCCTGACGCGATGGTCATGACCGGCTGTGCGGGCTGATAGCAGTTATGACGGATGGTCCATAGCACGGCCGGTGCGGCGCGGATAGCCTCCCATCACCACATAATCCCTTGGGGAGGAAATAAGAATGACGAAGCGTCTGGACGGCAAGGTCGCCCTGATCACCGGTGCGGCGCAGGGGCTGGGCCTCGCGATGGCCGAGACCTTCGTGCGCGAGGGCGGCCGCGTCGCGGTCGTGGACATCAACGGCGACGCCGCCAAGGCGGTCGCCGAACGTCTGGGCGAGTCCGCCATCGGCATCGCCGCCAACGTGACCAAGATGGCCGACGTCGAGATGACCATCGCCGCCACCGTCGAGAAGTTCGGGCGGCTGGACATCCTGGTCAACAACGCCGGCTCCACCCACGCCAACGGCCCGTTCGAGAACGTGACCGAGGAGGAGTTCGACCGCGTCTTCGCGCTGAACGTCAAGTCGATCTACCTCTACTCCAAGGCGGTCGTCGCGACCATGCGGGCGCAGAAGTCCGGCGTGATCCTGAATCTCGGCTCCACCGCCGGCCTGCGGCCGCGTCCGGGGCTGGTCTGGTACAACGCGACCAAGGGCGCCGTGCACAACATCACCAAGTCGCTGGCGCTGGAGCTGGCGCCGGACAACATCCGCGTCTGCGCGCTCGCCCCGGTCGCCACCGAGACGCCGCTGCTCGCCACCTTCATGGGCGGCGACACCCCGGAGAAGCGCGCGCGCATGATGGGCATCGTGCCGCTCGGCCGCCTGGGCCAGCCGACCGACGTCGCCAATGCCGCCCTCTACCTCGCGTCGGACGAGGCGGCCTTCCTGACCGGCGTGGTGCTGGAGATCGACGGCGGGCGCTGCGTGTAAGGCGCGTCGGCCTTTGCCCCCACCCCGACCCTCCCCCGCTGGGCGGGGGAGGGGGAACAGTCCCCTCCCCTGCGTGAGCGGGGGAAGGGCTAGGGTGGGGGCACCCGTCCACCACGTTGTTTCCATCTGGATCGAGACTCCCATGTCCTCGCTTCTCTCCGATCTGCGCGTCGTCGAGGTGTCGGCCTTCATCGCCGCGCCGTTGGGCGGCATGACGCTGGCCCAGCTGGGCGCCGACGTGATCCGCATCGACCCCATCGGCGGCAACATCGACTACCGGCGCTGGCCGGTGGCGCCGAACGGCACCAGCCTCTACTGGACCGCGCTGAACAAGGCGAAACGGTCGGTGACGCTGGCGCTCGACCGGCCGGAGGGGCGCGAGATCGCCCAGGCGATTATCACCGCCTCGGGCGAGAACGCGGGCTTCCTGCTGACCAACCTGCCGGCCAGCGGCTGGATGGGCTATGAGGCGCTGTCGGCCAGGCGCGACGACCTGATCATGCTGCGGCTGACCGGCAACCCGGACGGATCGGCGGCGGTGGACTACACCGTCAACTGCGCCAGCGGCTTCCCGATGGCGACCGGGCGGGGCGGAGAGCCGGTGAACCACGTGCTTCCGGCCTGGGACGTCGCCGCTGGCCTCTATCTGGCGACCGGCCTGCTGGCGGCGGAGCGGCACCGCCGCCGCACCGGACGCGGGCAGGAGGTGACGGTGGCGCTGGCCGACGTGATGCTGGCGACCGTCGGCAACCTCGGCTACCTCGCCGACGTCCGGGTGAACGGCGCGGTGCGGCCGCCGATGGGCAACGACCTCTACGGCGCCTACGGCCGCGACTTCGCCACCGCCGACGGGCGGCGGGCGATGGTCGTCGCCATCTCCAACCGCCAGTGGAAGGCGCTGGGCAAGGCGACCGGGCTGACCGAGCGGCTGGCGATGATCGGCCCGCTGATGGACGTGGACATGAACGACGAGGGCGGGCGTTTCCTGGCGCGCGACGCCATCTCCGCCGTGCTCGCCCCCTGGTTCGCCGCCCGCACCCTGGCCGAGGTGGAGAGCGCCTTCGCCGGGGCGGGCGTGCTGTGGGGGCCGTACCGGGACTTCGGCCAGCTGGTGGCGGAGGACGCGCGCTGCTCCACCGCCAACCCGCTGTTCCGCGAGGTCGAGCAGCCGGAGGTCGGTCCTCTGCTGGTTCCCGGCTCGCCCCTCGGATTCCCCGGCCTGGGCGAGCGCAGCGACCACCGGCCGGCGCCCGTCCTGGGCCAGGACACCGACGCGGTGCTGGCCGACCTGCTCGGCCTGCCGTCGGCCGAGATCGGGCGCCTGCACGACGCCGGCATCGTCGCCTGATCGCGGGCGAAGCGTGGAGTGAGACGACCGGCGCGCGGGCGTGTTGGTGAGGCTTAAGGCGGGCCGCGTCGGCCCGCCTCATGCCGGAGGATGACGCGATGGGCGACAACCGCAACACCGACTCCCAACCGCAAGCCGAGAACGACCGCGCGACGGGCAAGCCCGACGACCAGCCGGCGGCGACCAAGGACGAGATGACCAAGGCCCAGGAGGACGCGGCGCGGGAGCGCGCGGAGAAGGGCGGCTATCAGTGAACCGGCGTTTGATGACTGGCGCCAACTGACCGGCAACCGGCCGCGAGTTTGCCCTCGGGCAAAGACGGCGCATCAATCCCGCGCCATGGTCCCTTCCGGTCATCACTTCCGGAAGGACAGCGGACATGACGGAGACTGCCGCGCCGGCGACGGTCGTCATCGCGGACGGCGCTGCGGAGGGGGAGGCCGCCGATTGGGGGCCTCTCTCCAGCCTGCCCGGCAACCCCATGATGTGGATTCTCATCCTGGGGGAACTGGCGGCCTTCGGGGCGATGTTCATCGCCTTTGCGGTGACGCGCGCCCTCGACCCGGCGACCTTCGACGCGTCCCAGGCGCAGTTGGACCGTCTGTTCGGCGGCGTGAACACCATGGTCCTGGTGACGAGCGGCTGGCTGGTCGCGAGCGCCGTGCGGCGTCGGGCCTCGGGCCATTCCCATCGCGCAGCGATGCTGGGCGCGATGGCCCTCGGCGGTCTGTTCCTCGCCATCAAGGCGGTCGAGTACGGCGACAAGATCGGCCGGGGCCTCACGTTGGAGACCAACAGCTTCTTCCAGCTCTATTATCTGCTGACCGGCTTCCACGCGATGCACGTCGCCGCGGGGATCGTCATCCTGGGCATCGTCACGTGGTGGGACAGCCTAGAGAATCTGGAGACCGGGGCCGCCTTCTGGCACATGGTGGACCTGATCTGGGTGCTGCTCTACCCCATCGTCTATCTGCTGAGGTGAGCGATGGCGATCCTGACACGCACCTGGATGCTTCTGATGCTCCTCACCGCCGTCTCGATGTGGGCCGGGCACGGCGAGGGCGCCGGCGGCCTCGGCCCGCTCGGGGTCGGACTCGTCCTCGCCGCGGCCAACCTCAAGGCCGACCGGATTCTCACCCAGTATCTGGACCTTCACCGCGCGGAGGGCGGCTGGCGGGCGGGGTTCCGGATTTTGCTCACCCTGCTGGGGGCAGCGCTCTTCGGGATCTACGTTCTTTACCCAATGATCGGCGCGGCTTTGCGCTGAGCGGCGGTTCGAGCCCGTCGCCGGGCCGCGCCGTCGGACATCGACGGTCGCGCCCAGCTCCGGAACGTCACTCGTAGCGGATGCCGATCGCCGAGGCCGCCTTCAGCGCCCGTTCGCGCGCGTCGTCGGTGTCGGTGCCGGCGGCGAGCGCCACGCCCATGCGGCGGTTCTTGCGGGTCGTCGGCTTGCCGAACAGACGGACGTCCACGTCATGCTCCGCGCTGCCGACGCGCATGGCGTCGGCCAGCCCTTCGATGGCGAAGCGCTCCGCTTCGCGGTCGGCCAGGATGACGGCGGAGGCGGCCGGGCCATGGACGTGGATCGCCGGGATCGGCAGGCCCAGGATGGCGCGGGCGTGCAGGTCGAACTCCGACAGGTTCTGCGACAGCAGGGTCACCATGCCGGTGTCGTGCGGGCGCGGCGACAGCTCGGAGAAGACGACCTCGTCCTTGGTGACGAAGAACTCGACGCCGAAGATGCCGTAGCCGCCGAGATTGTCCACGACCTTCGCCGCCATGTCCTTTGCGTCGTCCAGCAGCGCCGTGGGCATCGGCACCGGCTGCCAGGATTCCTGGTAGTCGCCGCGCTCCTGCCGGTGGCCGATCGGCTCGCAGAACAGGATGCCCTCGCGGGTGCGGACGGTCAGCAGGGTGATCTCGTACTCGAAGGGCACGAACTCCTCGACAATGACCTTCCGGCGGTCGCCGCGCATGTTGGCGACGGCGTAGGTCCAGGCGGCCTCAAGCTCCGCCGCGGTGCGGACGGTGCTCTGCCCCTTGCCCGAGGAGGACATGACCGGCTTGATGACGCAGGGCAGGCCGGTGTGCTCCGCCCCGGCGATCACCTCCTCCAGGCTTTCGGCGTAGCGGTACTTGGAGGTGCGCAGCCCCAGTTCCACCGCGGCGACCTCGCGGATGCGGTCGCGGTTCATGGTCATGGTGGCGGCGCGGGCGGAGGGGACGACGGTCAGGCCGGCGTCCTCGAACTCGTGCAGCACCTCGGTGCGGATGGCCTCGACCTCCGGCACGATGAAGTCCGGCGTGTGCTTGGCGATGGCCGCGCGCAGGGCGTCCGCGTCGAGCATGGAGAACACCTCCGCCGCGTCGGCGACCTGCATCGCCGGGGCGTTGGCGTAGCTGTCGCAGGCGATGACCTCGCAGCCGAGGCGCTTGGCGGCGATGACGAACTCCTTCCCGAGTTCGCCCGAGCCGAGAAGAAGGATTTTGGCCGTGAACATGCGCGGACTCCCGTGACGCAGACGCCCGCGGAGCTTTACCCCAACGCGGGCCGCCCGTACATGGCCGAACGCATGCGTACGCCGCATGGACCGGGCGCTATTGCAGGCTGCCCCAGCGCCGGGTGGCGGGTTCGGCCAGCGCCCAGCGCCACTGGCCGTCCTTGGCCCGGCAGATGGTTGTGACGTTGAAGTCCGGCGCGTCGTCGAGCGTGAAGACCACGTCCTTGCAGGGGATCGCCTCGCCGAAGCCGCGCGCCACCTGCACGGTGCCGGTCTTGCCGCTCAGCGGCAGCGTCTCCTCCACCGTCCAGGTCGCCGCCTGCCCGACGGCGAGCGGGCCGGCGGCGTGGGCGACGGCGTTGTGGACGTTGTCGGTGATCCGCCGCTCCGCGTACTTCACGCCCTGGTCGATGCCGTAGCTGACCCCGGCGCCGGCGATGACGCCCAGCACCGGGTTGCCGGTGGCCGAGCCGACCGTCGCCGCCACGCCCGCCGTGGTCACCCCCGTGACCGCCGAGCCGAAGCCGGCGCAGCCGGACAGCGCAAGCAGGGCGGCGGTGGCGAGGGCGGCTCGGCGGAGGGGGGATGCGGTCATCGGGCGGCACGGGCTTTGTGGGCGGACCGCGGCACCCTATCCTTTCGGATGGAGAGGCCGCCCGTGGTCAAAGCGTGACCTTCGCGGGCGGCTTGGCGCGCTTGTCCCTAGGCAGTATCCCTCTCCCGCCTCGGGAGAGGGTGGCCCGAAGGGCCGGGTGAGGGTAAAGCCGAGGATCAAGGCGCTTGTCCGTTGCCGGGACCCTCACCCTTCCCGCGCTTTGCGCGGGCCCCTTCCCTCTCCCGGGGCGGGAGAGGGGACTCAATGGCCATTGTCGTATGGACGGTGGCGGGCGCAGCCCCCATGCTTTGGAGGGGCGGCTACGGAAGAAGCAGGATCGGCATGGCGGGCAGACGCGGATGGATGGCGGGCGCGGGAGCCGGGCTGCTGCTCGCCCTGCTGGCTGGGCCGGCCGCGGCGGAGCGGATGGTCACGGACTCCTCCGGACGCCGCGTCGCCCTGCCGGACCGGGTGGAGCGGGTGTTCCCCGCCGGGCCTCCGGCCTCCGTCGTCGTCTACATGCTGGCGCCCGAGAAACTGCTGGGCTGGACGCGGGCAATCAGCCCGCCGGAGCGGCCCTTCCTGCCCGACCGCTACGCCGACCTGCCGGAGTTGGGGCGGCTGACCGGGCGCGGCAACACCGTCAATCTGGAAACCGTGGTGGCCGCGAGGCCGGACGTCGTCGTCGATGTCGGCAGCACCGCCCCGACCTTCGTGTCGCTGGCCGACCGGGTGCAGGAGCAGACGCGGGTGCCGACGCTGCTGATCGACGGGCACCTCGCCGACTCCGCGCGCACCTTCCGCACGCTCGGCGCGCTGATGGGGGTGGCGGAGCGGGGGGAGGAGCTGGCCCGCTACGCCGAGACGACGCTGGCCGAGGTGCGCCGCCGCTTCGACGGCGTGCCGGAGGACCGGCGGCTGAAGGTCTACATGGCGCGCGGGCCGCGCGGCCTGCAGACCGGCATCCGCGGCTCGATCAACGTCGAGGCGTTGGACGTCGCCGGGGTGCGCAACGTCGCGGCGGAGACTCTCGGCAACGGCGGGCTGGTCAACGTGTCGATGGAGCAGGTTCTGGCTTGGCAGCCGGACGCCATCGTCACCATCGACCGCGGCTTCTACGAGAGCGTGTGGACCGACCCGCTGTGGCAGGGGGTGAAAGCGGTGCGCGACCGGCGAGTCTACCTGTCGCCGGGCTTGCCCTTCACCTGGATCGATTCCCCGCCCGCCGCCAACCGCCTGCTCGGCCTGCGCTGGCTGGGCGCCGTCCTCTATCCGGAGCTGTTTCCGGAGGATCTGCGCGAGGAGACGCGACGTTTCTATGCCCTCTTCTACCACCGGGAGCCCACCGCGCAGCAGATCGACGCCCTCCTCGCCGGCAGCCGCCCGCCGGGGTGAGGTCCCTTTCGCGCTGACGCTGGGCGGGGTGGCCGCGCTGCTGGTCGCCGCGGTCTGCGTCGCCTTCAGCACCGGCGCCTATCCCGTCCCGCCGGGGGAACTGGCCGGGCTGCTCGCGGCGAAGCTGGGCCTTGGCAGCGCTGCCGTCGCCCCGGCGGTGGAGACGGTGATCTGGGACATCCGCGGCCCGCGCGTGCTGACCGCCATGCTGGTCGGGGCCGGGCTGGCCGCCTCGGGAGCGGCGTACCAGGGGCTGTTCCGCAACCCGCTGGTCTCGCCGGACATCCTCGGCGTGTCGTCGGGGGCGGCGCTGGGGGCGGTGCTGGGCATCTTCGCCTCGCTGCCGGTGCTCGCCATCCAGGGCATGGCCTTCGCGGGCGGGCTGCTGGCCGTGGGGGTGGTGCTGGCCGTCGCCTCGGCTATCCGGGGGCGCGACCCGGTGCTGGTCCTGGTGCTGGGCGGCGTGGTGATCGGGGCGCTGCTGGGCTCCGGCGTGGCGCTGCTGAAGTATCTGGCCGACCCCTACAACCAGTTGCCGGCGATCACCTTCTGGCTGCTCGGCAGCCTGTCTGCGGTCAACCGCGGCGACCTCGCGGCGCTGGTCCCGCCGGTGGCGGTGGCGTTGCTGCCGCTGGTGCTGCTGCGCTGGCGGCTCGACGTGATGACGCTGGGCGACGAGGAGGCGACGGCGCTCGGCGTGCCGGTACGGGTGGTGCGGATCGTTGTTATCGTGGCGGCGACGCTGATGACCGCCGCCGCCGTGTCGGTCAGCGGGATCGTCGGCTGGGTCGGGCTGCTGGTGCCGCACCTCGCCCGGCTGATGGTCGGCCCGGCCTTCGTCCGGCTGCTGCCCACGGCGGTGCTGCTGGGGGCGGCCTATCTGCTGGCGGTGGACACGCTGGCGCGCAGCCTGGGGCCGGTGGAGTTGCCGCTGGGCGTGCTGACCGCGGTGATCGGCACGCCGGTCTTCCTCTGGCTGCTCGCCTTCGGAAAGCGCGGCTGGTCATGAGCGCGCGGCTGTCGGTGGAGGACCTCGCCTTCGGCTACGGCGAGCGGGTGGTCGGCGCCGGGGTCGGCTTCGCCGTGGCGGCGGGGGAGGTGCTGTGCCTGCTCGGCCCCAACGGCGGCGGCAAGACGACGCTGTTCAAGACGTTGCTCGGCCTGCTGCCGCCGCGCGGCGGGCGGGTGAGGGTCGATGGCGAGGACACCGCCGGCTGGTCGCCGCGCCGCCGGGCCCTGGCCTTCGGCTATGTCCCGCAGGCGGGGGCGGGGCAGTTTCCCTTCACCGTGCGCGAGATGGTGCTGATGGGCCGCACCGCCCACCGCGGCGCCTTCAGCGCCCCCGCCGCGTCCGATCACGCCGCCGCCGAGGCCGCGCTGGAACGGCTGGGCATCGGGCATCTGGCCGAGCGCGACTGGCTGCGCATCAGCGGCGGCGAGCGGCAGATGGCCCTGATCGCCCGCGCGCTGGCGCAGGCTCCCCGCGTCCTGGTGCTCGACGAGCCGACCGCCAGCCTGGATTTCGGCAATCAGGTCCGCGTGCTGGAGCAGGTGCGGCGGCTGGCGGACGGCGAGGGGAGAGAGGGGCTGACGGTCGTCTTCTCCACCCACCACCCGGAGCAGGCCTTCGCCATCGCCGACCGGGTGGCGCTGCTGCACGGCGGCCGGCTCGCCCGCTTCGGCGCGCCGGACGAGGTGATCACCGCCGCCATGATGCGGGAGGTTTACGGGACGGAGGTCGAGGTGGTGCCCGTGGGGGCGGACGGGATGCGGGTGTGCCTGCCGGTTGGGCTGAGGCGGGCTCAGGTCCGGTAGGACGGGGAGAGCCGCCCGGCCGCCGGCGACTTCGCGTAGCGCAGCGCGACCAGCCCCAGGAGGATCGCCGCGTAGACGAAGGGCGGGTACTGCCAGCCCTTGACCAGCATGACGTAATGGACGCAGCCCGCCGCCCCGGCGACGAACACCGCCTTGTGCAGCGCCTTCCAGCGCCGCCCGCCGAGCCGCCGCACCATGCCGTTGGTCGAGGTCGCTGCCAGCGCCGTCAGGATCACGAAGGCGCCCATGCCGACGGTGATGTAGGGCCGCTTCACGATGTCCTTCCACACCGCCGCCCAGTCGAAGAACTGGTCCACCCCCACATAGACGGAGACGTGCAGCAGCGCGTAGAAGAAGGCGAACAGCCCGATCATCCGGCGGAAGCGCGCCAACCCCGCCTGACCGGTGAGGATGCGCAGCGGCGTGACGGCGAGCGCGACGAGCAGCAGGCGCAGCGCCCACAGCCCGCTCTGCCGCACCGCCTCGGCCACCGGCTCGGCCCCCAGCCCGCCGCTCATGCCCAGCCAGACCATCCAGCCGAGCGGGGCCAGCCCCAGGGCGAACACCGCCGGCTTCGCCCAGCGCGAGGACAGAGCCTGGGCGACCGGACCTTTCGACACACTTTTTTGGGCTGCGGCCATCTCAGTAGTTCTTCCGCAGGTCCATGCCGGCGTAGAGCGACGCCACCTCCTCGCCATAGCCATTGAAGGGCAGCGTCTTGCGGCGGGAGAACTCGCCGACGCGGCGCTCCGTCGCCTGGCTCCAGCGCGGGTGGTCGACCTCCGGGTTCACGTTCGAATAGAAGCCGTACTCGCGCGGCTGCGAGCGGTTCCAGGAGGTCGGCGGCTGGTCCTGGGTCAGGGTGATGCGGACGATCGACTTGATCGACTTGAAGCCGTACTTCCACGGCACAACCAGCCGCACCGGCGCGCCGTTCTGGTTGGGCAGCGTCTCGCCGTACATGCCGACCGCCAGGATGGTCAGCGGGTGCATGGCCTCGTCCATGCGCAGCCCCTCGACATAGGGCCATTGCAGCACGGGATACTTCAGGCCGGGCATCTGGGAGCGGTCGGCCAGCGTCTGGAAGGCGACGTACTTGGCGTTGCCGGTCGGGTCGACGCGCTTCAGCAACTCGGCCAGCGGGAAGCCGACCCAGGGGATGACCATCGACCAGCCCTCGACGCAGCGCAGGCGGTAGACGCGCTCCTCAAGCGGGAAGGACAGCAGGTCCTCGATGCCGAAGGTGGCCGGCTTACCGGCCTCGCCGTCCACCGCGATCTCCCACGGGCGGGTGCGCAGGGTGCCGGCGTTCTCGGACGGGTCGGTCTTGTCGGTCCCGAACTCGTAGAAATTGTTGTAGGTGGTCGCCGACTTCATCGGAGTCTGGGCGTCCATCTTGGGGTCCTTCGGGCTGACCGTCAGCGGGGCCTGGAAAGGCGCGGCCAGCGCCGGACCGGACAGGGCACCCGTGCCGCCGAGCGCCAGGGCGGCGGCGCCACCGGCCATGATCGAGCGCCGGGACAGGAACAGGCCGCGGGGCGTCACCTCGTTCTCGCTGGCTTGCGACGCGCTCCGGACTTTGATGAGCATGAACACTCTCCACAGGAAAGCCGCCGGGAGGCCACAGCGCCCCCCGTCCCTCATCTAGCCTTGGTCGCCGCTCCCGGCAAATCAAGCGCGGGACACGAGTTCGTGAGCGAAGAGTGAGGAGTCTTCGAGTCCCTCTCCCGTCCCGGGAGAGGGAGGGACCCGCCGCGAAGCGGTGGGAGGGTGAGGGTACTGCCGAGGATCGGGGTTTGATCCTCGGCAGTACCCTCACCCGCCCGCTGCGCGGGCACCCTCTCCCGGGGCGGGAGAGGGATTTGACGCATCCGCCTCAGTCTTCCGGAACCGCCGTGACGGCGCCGCTGTCGGAGGACTGGAGGATCGCCTCGATCAGGCGGTGGACCTTCAGCGCCTCCCGCCCCGACACGCGCGGCTGGCCGCCGCGGTCGAGCGCGTCGAGGAAATCGGCCAGGACGGCGCGGTGGTGGGCGTTGGAGAAGGCCATGGGGTCGGCCCCGCCGCCCAGCGTGCCCGCCGTCTCCCCGGCCTGGACCGTTTCGCCGGAGCGCAGTTGAACCTCCAGCCGGTCGCCGATCAACAGGGCGGAGCCGGCGGTGCCGGCGATCTCGATGCGCTCCGGATAGCCGGGATAGGCCGCGGTGGTGGCGTCCACCATGGCGAGCAGCCCGCCGTCGTGGCGCAGGGCGGCGCACACCACGTCCTCGGTGTCGATGGGGCGCAGGCCGCTGGTGTTGGCGAAGGCCGCCACCTTGCGCGGCAGGCCGAGCAGGCTGACATAGAGATCCAGCGTGTGGATGGCCTGGGTCAGCAGCACGCCGCCGCCGTCGCGCGCCTTCATGCCGCGCCCGGGCTGGGCGTAATAGGCGTCGTCGCGCCACCAGCGCACCACGACGGAGGCCGACAGCGGGCGGCCCAGCGTGCCGTCGCGCAGAAGCTCCGCCAGCTTTTCCGCGGCGGCGCGGAAGCGGTGCTGGAGCATGACGCCGAGCGTCAGCCCGGCGCGCTCCATGCTCTCCACCACGGCGCGGCAGCCCGCGGGCGTGGCGTCGAGCGGCTTTTCCAGCAGGACGTGCTTGCCAGCAGCGGCGCAGCGGGCCACGAGGTCGGCGTGGGTGTCCGGCGGGGTCAGCAGCAGGACGGCGGAGACGGTGGGATCGTCGAGGATCGCCTCCGCCCCGTCCACCGCCGGCAGGCCGAAGCGCGCCGCGAAGGCGGCGCGGCGGTCGGCGGACGGGCTGAAGCAGCCCGCCACCTCGACGCGGTCCGCCAGATCCAGCAGGCTCTGGGCGTGCGGCGTCGCCGCCATGCCCAGCCCGATCACGCCGACGCGCCGCCGCATCCGGCTCAGCCCTGGGCCAGGGCGGAGGCCTCGCGGGCCAGCCGCTCGATCTCGGACCAGCGGCGCTCCTTCACCGCGTCGGCCGGGGTCAGCCAGGTGCCGCCGAGCGCGAAGACGTTGGGGAGCGACAGGATCTCCTTCACATGCTCCGCCTTGAGGCCGCCGGTCGGGCAGAAGCGGATCTCCGGCATCAGCGGCGCCATGCCGCGCAGCGCCGGGGCGCCGCCGTTCAGCATCGCCGGGAAGAACTTCAACTCGCGGAAGCCGTGTTCCATGGCAATCAGCGCCTCGGCCACCGTGGCGATGCCCGGCAGATAGGGCAGGCCGGCGGTCTTGGCGGCCTCGGCCAGGCGGTCGGTCAGGCCGGGGCTGACGACGAAGCGGGCGCCGGCGTCGCGGGCCTGGGTGAACTGCTCCGGCCGGATCAGCGTGCCGAGGCCGACCAGGGCGCCCGGAACGCGGGCGGCGATGGCCTCCGCGCAAGCGAGCGCCGCAGGGGTGCGCAGCGTCACCTCCAGCGTGGTCAGGCCGCCGGCGACCAGCGCCTCGGCCAGAGCGACCGCGGTGTCCGGCTCGTCGAGGACGAGGACCGGGACGATGCGCGGGCCGGACAGGGAGGGTTCAAGACGCGGGTGGGTCATGTCAGGGCCTCGGCAGGAGAGAAATAGAGTGGGGTGGCGAGTCGCATGTCGTCGATGGTCAGCAGCAGGCCGTCGATGTGGTCGCCGAGCGCCTTCACCGCGCGGTCGGGGTCATGGTCCGCGATGGCGGCGACGATGGCCTCGTGCTCGGCGATGACGGCCGCCAGGCGGCCGGGATAGGGAAGGGTCATGTGGCGGCAGCGGTCGATCTGCACCTTCACCTGCTGGGTGATCGGCCAGAAACCGGGATAGCCGGCGATATCGGCGATCAGCGCGTGGAACGCCTCGTCCGCCTGATGGAAGCCGTCGGCGCAGCCCGAGGCGTCCACCTCGCGCTGGCGCTCCAGATTGGCCTGGAGGGCGGCGACCTGGCTGCGGGTGGCGCGCTCCGCCGCGAAGCGGACGGTCGCCTGCTCCAGCGTCTTGCGGATCAGGTTGGCTTCCGGCAGGGCGGCGATGGGGATGCGCGCCACGAAGGTGCCCGATTGCGGAAAGACCTCCACCAGCCCCTCGTCGGCCAGCCGCAGGACGGCCTCGCGCACCGGGGTGCGGCTGACGCCGAAGGCCTCGGCCACCAGCTTCTCCACGATCGGGTCGCCCGGCTTGCGGGCCAGCGACACGATGTCGGCCCGCAGGTCGCGGTAGATGGCCGCCGCCGCCGTGGTCCCGCGCTGCGACGCGCGGGGCGGCTTGACGGTGGCGGCAACGGTCGCGGCTGGGCCCGGGGGTTGGCCTACGGATGGTTGGCCTGGGGGCATGGAGGGTCCCTCCGTCAGCGGATCAGCCGTCCAGCACGGACGCCATGGCGTCGCGCGGGATGACGGCGCCGCGGTGCTGGATGACCACGGCGGCGATGCGGTGGGCGGAGCGTGCCGCCTCCACCGGGCCGAGGCCCTTCAGGCGGGCGCTGAGGTAACCGGCGCTGAAGCTGTCGCCCGCCGCGGTGGTGTCCACGACCTTGGCGACCTTCTCCGACGGCACGGTCTCCTCGAGGCCGGGGGCGGAGACGATGCAGCCCGGCTTCTCCAGCTTCAGCACGATCTCCGTCACCCCGGCATCGCGCACGCGGGCCATGGCGCTGCCGGCGTCGGCGTCGCCGTAGAGGCCGCGCAGGTCCTCGACGCCCGGCAGGGCGATGTCGGTGCGCCGGAGCATCGCGTCGTAGGCGCGCTGCGCCGTCTCGCGGTCGGGCCACAGGCGGGGGCGCCAGTTGGTGTCGAAGGCGACGCGGCCGCCGCGCTCGCGCAGGCGGTCGAGCATGGGGAACAGCACCTCGCGCCCGCGCTCGCCCCAGATGGCCAGGCTGATGCCGGACATGTAGAGCAGGTCGTAGCCTTCCAGGTCGGCGACCAGCGCCGGGCTGTCGGGCAGGACGAACAGGTCGCGGGCCGGCGCGGAATCGCGCCAGTAGAGGAAGCGCCGCTCGCCGCTGTCGTCCGTCTCGATCATGTAGAGGCCGGGGACGCGGTTGGGCACGCGCAGCACATGGCCGGTGCCGACGCCCTCGGCCTCCCAGGTGGCGACCATGGCGTCGCTGTTGCCGTCGTCGCCCAGCGCCGTCACGTAATCGGTTGCCACGCCCAGCCGCGCCATGTAGACGGCGGTGTTCAGGGTGTCGCCGCCGAAGCCCATGGTGAAGGTCCCGTCGGGACGGCGCACCAGTTCGATCATGCATTCGCCAAGGGCCGCAACCCGGCGCGCGGACTCACCCATCGCCATCCCCCGTCCGGCGGTCCGATCCGCCGGTTCCTGCTAAAGAGTTCGAACAACACGGGATTTCAGTCCCGCGCCTCCTTGGGTGTAAGTATACTAATATATCAATGTCGGAGGCAAGGCTTTTCGGGCCCTGGCCTTGGCCTGGTCATGCGACGTTTTGCTGCTGCTTCTTGCGCAGCCGCTCGCGGTGGGCGGTGTAGAGGCCGCTGGCGATGATGATGCCGGCGCCCAGGAAGGTCCAGTGGTCGGGCAGGGCGCCGAAGATCAGGAAGCCCAGCAGGGTGGACCAGACGATCTGCACGTAGGAGCAGGGGGCCAGCACCGACGCCTCGCCGAAGCGGTAGGCCTGCACCATCAGCCATTGCCCCATGGTCGAGACCAGGCCGATCAGGGCGCCCAACGCCATCTCCGTGCCGGTCGGCATGGCGAAGTTGAAGGGCAGCAGAACGGTCAGCACGGCAAGGCCCGTCAGGGCGGTCCAGATCAGGGTGGTGGTTGGGTGCTCCTGCCCGGTCATCTTGCGGGTGATGACCACGCCGGTCGCCCAGCTCATCGCGGACAGGATGGGGAAGATGGCCGCCGGCTGGAAGGCCGCCCCGCCCGGCCGGATGACGATCAGCACGCCGAGCAGGCCGACCAGCACCGCCGCCCAGCGGCGCGGCCCGATTTTCTCGCCCAGCACCAGGATCGACAGCACCGTGACGAAGACCGGCGAGACGTAGCTGGTCGCCGCCGCCTCCGCCAGGGGCAGATAACGCATGCCCATGATGAAGAACAGCGCCGACCCGAGCATGCCCAGAGCGCGCAGGATCTGGAGGCCGGGGCTGGCCGTCCTCATCACCGGCGGGCCGCCGCGGATCATCAGCGGCAGCAGCAGCGTCGTGAAGCCGACGTAGCGCATCCACCCGATCTCGATGGAGGGCAGCGTCTGGGACAGATACTTCGCCGTCGCGTCGGAGCAGGAGAAGAAGAAGACCGCGGCGACAACCATCAGGATCCCGCGCACGGGATCGTCGCGGCGCTCGCTCCCGCGGGACGGCACGGTCTGGGCGGCGGACACCCCTTCCGGGGGGCGGGAGCAGTCGGGCATGGCCGGAGGGCGTTTCCAGGCAGGAGGGCGGCAAGCGGACGGATGGTCCGGGTTTCGGCCCGGTTAACCGTCAGGTTACTGATATATCATGCCTGGGAACAACGGTGCGGGGCGTCATGGCAGCCATACGGCCCGGCCCCGCGAATCCACAAGACGGCCCGGCGAATCAGCCGTCGCGGCGATCCGTCGGGGCGGGGGCGCGCAGAGCCGAGGTGACGGCGGGCGCCGGGCGCAGCAGGGGCGTCGGCGGGTTGATCGGCAGATCCATCAGGCCGCGGCGGGCAGCGTTGCGTTCAAGTTCGTAATCGGGGTCGGGGAAGCGTTGCAGGAGCGTCTCGTAGGTGTCGCGCGCCGCGGCGGGACAGCCGAGGATGCGGAACGCCTCCCCCTGCCGCAGCAGGGCGCCGGCCTCCGTCCCGCGGTGATAGGAGGCGAGGCTGGCGGCCACGGCGAACCAGCGGTCGTAGGCGGTCCACAGCGCCTCCACCGTCGGCCCCTCGCATTGCCCGGCAACCACCGTCGCCTCCAACGCCTGCCGGTAGGCGGTGTCGGGCGCCGGGCTGGTCATCGCGCAGCCGCCCGCCAGCAGGAGAGCGCCCGCAAGCGCGGTTCCGGCAATCGCCTGTCGGTTGCGGGTCGGCATCGGTTCCTCTCCCCCGTTCGCATCTTCTCGCCACCAGTGAAATACAGCCGGGTTAAAGCCCGGTTCAAGACTGAGGGATGGCCTGGGTGAAGGCCTGGGGGATGGCCTGCGCGGAGGTTCGGCGTTGCGGGCAACTCGGGAGGAAAATGCTTCGAATTTCGAGGCAAAGAGCAGCCAAGAATCTACGCCTTAACGGATATTAAAAGTCATATAAAAGCAGGCCGTAACATTATCCCTTGAGGTAAGCCGGATGGTTGACTCGCGGTACAGGAAGGCTATTACCTGAGGGTGTGAGAAAATAAAGCACTCGGAATTAAGGAAAATTTTAAGTGCCTTGTCGTCCCGCCGTTTAGTTGAAACCCCTGTTGCGGAGAATCCCATGCGCGCTGTCCTGGTTGAACCGAATCCCCTGATCGCCGACGCGCTCGGCCGTCAGCTCGGCATGGGGAAGATCCGCTACGACCGCCAAAACTGGGGCGGGCTGGAGGAGCTTCTGCGCGACCAGGGGGCGGAGGGGCTGGGCTACGACGCCATCGTGCTCGGCAGCGTCGACGACCCGGCGCGCTGCGTGGCGGCCTTGCGGGCGCATCAGGTCGGGGCGGCGATCCTGTGCCTGCTCGACCGGCGCTGCGTGGCCACCACGGTGGAGCTGCTGCACGCCGGGGCCGACGACGTGCTGGTCAAGCCGGTGGTCAGCGCCGAGGTGCGGGCGCGCATCGAGGTGGCGCGGCGGCGCTCGCGCGGGTTGCTGAGCAACGCGGTGCGGGTCGGCCGGCTGACGGTCTTCCTCGACGGGCGCGACCCCGAGGTCGGCGGCGAGCGGCTGCGGCTGAGCCAGCGCGAGCACGCCATCCTCGGCGTCCTGGCCGCCCATCACCGCCGCGTCGTCTCCAAGGAGCACATCTACGACGAGGTCTACGGCCTGTCCGGCGCCGACCCGCTCGACAAGGTCATCGACGTCTACATCTGCAAGCTCCGCAAGAAGATCGCCGAGGCCACCGGCGGCGCCCGCTACATCGAGACCGTCTACGGACGAGGCTACAAGTTCGAAGCCCCGCCCGAGCATGAGGAGGCCGCTCCCGCCGCCCCGGCCGCCGGGTCCGCCGCCGCCCGCCGCTTCCCGGCCATCCCCTTCGCCGCGTCCGGCCTGCACCCCGGCTGTCTCGTCGCCGCCGAGTGACGGCGCGGTTTCAAAGTCCCCGTTCGGTTCGACATCCCCGCCCGACGCTCCGCTTCCCAGAAGATTTTGAAAGACGCCATGGCCGCGGCCCTTCGGGGCACGGGGGCTGAGCCGCCCTGTGCGGTCGCCGCATTTTTATAAAATGCGCGATTACTTTTAAAAGACGCTATCTTTGAAAGACGAATGCGCCGCCCTGAAAAGGCCGTGGTTTTTTACTCCGGTTTAAACGGCGTCGGTCACAGTCGAATGGTCGGTTGCGCGCCCATAAAACCAAGTGGGAAGGCCCGCGCAGCCCGGCCCCAGCGTCAGAAAGGCGCTCTGCATCTCGCGAATGGAGATACACATGGCCTCGATCATGACCAACACCTCGGCGATGACCGCGCTGCAGACGCTGCGCCGCGTGACCGACGATCTGGCGACCACCCAGGATCGCATCTCGACCGGTCTCAAGGTCAACAACGCCAAGGACAACGCCGCCTACTGGTCCATCGCCACGACCATGCGCGCCGACGTCGCCGGCTTCAAGGCGGTGAAGGAATCGCTGGAACTGGGTTCGGGCACGACCAACACCGCGTCGGTGGCGTCCAAGAACATCGTCGAGAACCTGCAGACGCTGAAGGCCCGCGTCATCGCCGGCCAGACCAACGGCGTCGACAAGTCGCTGATCCAGAACGACATCGACCAGCTCGTCAAGCTGGTGAAGGGCGCCGCCGCCGACGCCTCCTTCAACGGCGACAACCTGCTGCGCATCACCTACTCCAACGACGGCACGGCCAAGGACCAGAACGTCGACATCCTGGCGTCGCTGAGCCGCAGCGCCGGCACGGTCGATCCGAGCTACATCAGCTTCCAGCGCCAGGACATGCAGGTCACCTCGATCGTCGGCAAGGCCACGATCGAGCAGCAGGTGGACTCCACCAACGACCTGAAGGCCAGCGTCGGCATCGCGCTCGGCGATCCGGACGAGACCTTCATCGACGGCCAGAACCTGGGCCTGGGCAACCTGACCCTGAACGTCACCAACGAGGCGGGCACCAAGACCGCCGTGACGGTGGACCTGTCGGCCATCGACTACACCACCGACAAGGCGACGACCCAGGGCCTGATCGAGACCGCGGTCAACGCGGCCCTGACCACGGCCGGCGCCGACTTCCAGGTGGCCTTCAACGGCGACAAGCTGGAGTTCACCGATCAGGACGTGAACGCCGACGGCAACTTCACCGCCAAGGTGGACAGCCTGTGGGTCGGTTCGAAGGAAAGCGACGCCTTCGGCGGCCTGGCCGACCTGACGCAGATCGACGTGACCTCGAACGCCACCAAGTCGCTCGAGGTCATCAACGGCCTGCTCGACAAGGCCATCGGCAAGGCCGCGGTGATCGGTTCCATCGAGAACCGCGTGTCGGTGCAGAACGACTTCGTGTCGAAGCTGACCGACTCGATGAACAAGGGCATCGGCTCGCTGGTGGACGCCGACATGAACGAGGAATCGAGCCGCCTGCAGGCCCTCCAGGTCCAGCAGCAGCTCGCCACCCAGGCGCTCTCGATCGCCAACCAGGGTCCGCAGAACATTCTCTCGCTGTTCCGCTAACCCGGTTCGGCCGGCGCTCCCCTCCCGAGGGGGCGCCGGCCTCTTTCTCCTTTCCGCCCTAGCGTCCTTTTCTTCCTGCCCCAGCCCCCTTCCGGCGCCCCCGTGCGCGTTGCATAAGGTGCGACCATGAGCATCGCCGCCTACCAGCAGACGATGGCCGAGTGCGAAGACCCGCGCCGCATCGAATATCTGGTCTTCCTCCGCATCACCCTGGATCTGGAGGCCAACCGCGACGCCGGCTGGCGGTCGGCGGCGCTGAAGGACGCGCTGTGGCGCAACCTGGAACTCTGGAACACGCTGCGCGCCGACCTGCTGGAGGACGGCAACGCGCTGCCCGAGGCGCTGCGCGCCGGGCTGGTCTCGCTGTCCTTCTCGGTGGCGCGCCAGACCACCCAGGTGCTGCGCGGCGAGGCCGACGCGGGCACGCTGATCGACATCAACCGGTCGGTCATGCGCGGCCTGCAGGGCGTGGCCCGCGCGGAGGCCCCCGCTCCGATGGAGGCGTCCTATGGCGCTTAAGCTCCGCCTCAAGCCCTGCGAGCGCGTGGTCATCAACGGCTGCGTCGTGCAGAACGAGAACCGCCGCTACACCCTGACCGTCAGCAATTTCGCCCAGATCATCCGCGGCAGCGACATCATGCAGGAGGACGAGGCCGACACCCCCGTCCGCCGCGCCTATTTCGTGATCCAGAGCATGCTGCTGGACCCCCAGGCCGCGGAGCAGTACGGCAGCGTCGTCGCGGGCATGATGGCGAAGCTCTACACCGCCTTCATGCATCCCGAGATGCAGGACCGCATCATGCAGGCGATGCGCAACGTCAGCGACCGCGACTACTACAAGGCGCTGGCCTGCCTGCGGCCGGTGATGGCCTACGAGGACGGGCTGCTGAACGCGCAGCGCTCCCGGCGGGACGAGCGTGCGCCCGAAAACCGCGCGCCCGAAGCCCGTATGGAGGCGTGACCGCCATGCCCGCACCCATCCAGGGACTGACCGGCGGCGTGTCCGGCGTCAACGGCGAGCGCGGCTCCGCCAGCGCCGACCTGATCGCCGAAGCCCGCCAGCGCCAGGCCGACCGGCTGCGCGCCGCCCAGGCCGAGGCCGTCAAGGCGACGGAGGTGGTCGAGGAAGCCCGCGAACCGGCGGAATCCGACAACCGCAGCCGGCCCGATCCCATCCCGCCCTTCCGCGTCAACCTCGACCCCGGCACCGGCCGCCTGTCCACCGAGGTGCTGGACACCCACACCGGCGAGGTGATTCTGCGCATCCCGCCGTCCTACGCCGACCCGGCGGAGGACGCGGCGGAGGAGAGCGGCCGGCCGGCGGCCCCGGAGGTGAAGGCATGAGCACGCTCCAGGACTATCGCCAGATCGTCCGCAACCAGGACCGCTACGACGCGATGATCCGCTCGCGCCCCGACGTGAAGCGCAACATCGCCTATTTCGAAGCCAACATCGGCAAGATCTCCAGCGCCGAGGAGCTGCTGAAGGACGACAAGCTCTACCGCTTCGTCATGGTGGCCTTCGACCTGGAAAGCCAGACCTACGCGCGCGCCCTCATCCGCAAGGTGCTGGACCAGGGAGTGAAGGACCCGGAGGCGCTGGCCAACCGCATGAACGACGCCAAGTTCAAGGAGATGGCCACCGTCCTGTCCTTCAAGGAGACGGGCGGCGCCACGCTGAAGGAGCCGGCGATCGTCAAGGCCATCGTCGACCGCTACGTCGACGTGTCGCTGGAGGTGAAGGCGGAGGAGAGCAACCCCGCCGTCCGGCTGGCGCTCTATTTCGACCGCAAGGCGCCGCGCATCACCAACTGGTATCAGGTGATGGCCGACCGCGCGCTGCAGAAGGTGGTCTTCACCGCCCTCGACATTCCGGAGCAATCGGCGCTGGGCGACCTCGACCGGCTGGTCGACAAGCTGAAGAAGCGCTTCGACATCGCCGACTTCAAGGACCCGGCCAAGCTCGGGAAGTTCCTGGACCGGTTCTCGGCCATGTACGACCTGAAGAACGGCGGGCCCGCCGGAGCCACCGCCACTCTGCCCTACATCGGGCCGATCAACAGCCGCGGGCGCTCCTCGGTCATCGCCATCGACCCGTCCATCACCATGTCGCTGCTGAACTTCCCGCGCTTCTGAGCGGCGGCTTTCCGGCAGGGCGAATTCCGGGAGATTGGCTGTGCAGCCGAGCCGACAGGCCAGGCCGCCGGGCACCTGGCCGCACGTCGTGGCCCTGCTGCCCGGCCCGGACGACCGGGACGAGGACACGGCCCGCGACTCCCTCCACATCCTGCCGATGACCATCCTGCCGCTGGAGACTCCGGGTCTGCGCCGGGCGCGGCTGATCAAGAACGTCCGGCTCCAGACGGTGGTGGAGCTGTTCAACGACGTCCATGCCGGCAGCGGGCAGGTGATGCCCAGCCAATTGCCGCTGCATTTCGGCAACCGCTCGCCCGAGCTGGACCGCGACCTGCTGATGATCGGCCAGATCGCCCAGGCCGCCAGCTTCGACGTCTATTCCCTGCGCATCGAGCTGCGCCGCCTGAAGATCGCGGTGGACGAGCACGCCGCGCTCCGCCTGTCGCAGCGCCGGAAGGACCAGCTCACCCGCTACATGCGCGTCTTCACCCGGCCGCTGATCGAAAGCGTCTACGGCAGCGACGACGTGCAGGTGCAGAATGTCGAGGACCTGATCCGCCTGTTCGCCGAGCCCGATCTGGCGGAGGTGCGCCGCCGGCTGACCATGATGGCCGACCGGCTGGACATCGCCATGGCCGACATCCCGGCCTTCCTGGAGGAATACGGCGACATCTTCCTGTCGCTGGCCTATTTCAAGCAGTGCCTGGACGAGATCGTCCCCGACGTGCAGGCCTTCCTGGCCTGGATGGACGCGGTGCGCGGCTTCAGCGAGGTCCGCCGCGACGCCCGGCACGCCCGGATGCTCGACGAGGTGGGGCGCGACCTGACGGAGATCGCCGCCTCCATCACCGGGCGGTTCGAGAGCTTCGACAACCGATCCAAGGACTTCTGGCGCAACATCAACGCCCAGAGCTTCCGCAGCATCCGCGACCTGATCACCAACCACCACGTCACCATCGGCGGAGTGCTGTGCGGATTGGCGGTGAAGATGGCCCTGTGGAAGGCCCGTTTCTCCAGCGGCGGCGGTCCGCTCCGCCGGCTGGAGTTCATCCGCTCCGAAATCCTGCCGGGCCTGTCGCACATCCGCTCCCTGGAACGCTCGGCGCGGAGCGGGGGGCGGTAAGTGTGCCGCCGCCCCGCGCGCGCCGGGAGACCGCGCGGCGTCGCGGTCGTTCCGGGGCGGCAGGCCGGTGGCGGCCTCAGAGAGCCGGGTCGCCCTTGCTGTTCATCGCCCGGGCGATCTGGGCGCTGGCGGCGGCCATGGCCTGCTGCGCCGCCTCGCTGGCGGCGGTGACAGCCTTCTGCTGCTGCTCGCTGGCCTGCTGCATTGCCTGACCGCCGGCGCCGGCTCCGCTGGCGGCTTGGAGCGCCTGCGACATGGCCTCGTTCGCCTGGGACATCGCGCTCTGTTCGTCGGCGTGGCCGCCGGGGTGCGCGGTCAGGCCGGGAATCGCCTCCACGGCGTGGCCGGCGAGCTGGATCGCCTGCTCGACGGCGGCCAGAGCCTGCTCGGCGGCGGCGTTCACGCTTTTCACCGCTTGGTCGAGCAGCGCGCTGGCGATCTCGGCGGGCGTCTTGGTGCCCGCTTCGAACGGCGCCGTGTCGGGTGCCGCTGCGGGCGCCGTGTCGGCCGGCGGCGGTGCGCTCACCGCAGGCGGCGCAGGCGACGCCGGAGCGGCCGACGGTTCAGGGTTCGGGCTGCTGGGGGGCTGGGAAACGCCCATCCTTCGATCTCCTTCGTCCGGTTCGGTTTTGCGATGCGGGCGCCGCCGGGATCATCCGAGCCCCCGCCGCCGTCGGGATGTCCGCCGCCGCTGCGGTTGGCCTGGAGGGTGGCGAGGGCGGTCCGGAGGGCGGCGTGGAAGGCGGTGCACAGAGGGGTGCCGATGGGGACGCCCCGGTCACCGCCGGTCGCGGCGGGTCCTGTGGAGGCCAGTCCTGTGGAGGCGAGTCCTGTCGCGGCGAGTCAGGCGGCGGTGACGGTGGTGGTGACGGTGGTGGTGGCGGGGGCGGGGGGATCGGGGCGAAAGCAGCGCAGCGAGATCACCCCCACGGCCCCCATCTGGATTTCCGCCTGGTTGCCCTTACCGAAGATGGGAAACAGGCAGGACGCGCCGTCCTGGCCCATGATGCCGCGTTGCGGCGGCGTCGCCGACAGCAGGGCCTGCGCCCTGGCGAGATAGCCGGCCACCAGCACGCGCACCGCGTCGCCGGTCTCGTCCCGGAAGGCCGTGTCGCGGACGATCTGCAGGGCGCCGTCCGACAAGCGGGCGAAGCCGATCGGCCGGCCGCGCTTCTGCCAGTTGGAAACCGCCCGCGCCACCTCCGCCGGGGCGGCCAGCGGGGGGACCTGCGGGCATTCCAGGAAGCCGAACAGCTGCGGCAGGATGGTTTCCAGTGCGCCGCCGGCCCGCTTCTTCCGGTCGTCCGGCGTCGCGGTCAGGGAACCCAGCCGGTTCACGTAGATCAGGTAGAACTGGTAATAGTCCGCGAATTCCTGAACGGTGCGCGCCTGGTCCACCGCGAAGGCGGCCGCCTCCTTCTGAAGCTCGGGGTTCGCGGTTCCCTGGCTTTCCTTGCGGTAGAGCAGCTCCTGCACCGCCAGCTGCTCGTCGAAGCCCATGAACTGGAAGACCGGAGCCCCGGAGACCCCCAGCCCGGCGAGGAAGGACGCGCCGGCGGCGAAGTCGTCCTGCGTCAGGAGATTGTGGTCGGCGAGGATGCGCTTGACCTGGGCCGACACCGTGGCGCTGGTGTCTCCGGATTCGGCGTCGGCCAGCGTGCGCAGGCTGTCCACCCCCAGCGTCATCAGCTTCACCGGGCTGACCATCAGCTTCAGATTGGGCAGCAGGGCCAGCCGCGTCACGTGGAGCCCCTGCTGGACCTGCTCCACGAGCGTGCTCTCGTCCGGGAAGTCGTAGCGCGGACCGGCGTTGCTGATGGCCCAGTCGAGCCACTCCGACCCGCCATCGATGAAGGCGAGCGCAAGCCGCCCCAGGTCGGTGAGCCCGGCGCGGTTCTGGATCATCTTGTTGGCGACAGAGACGGTCATGGTGGGGACACCTGCGTAAGGGTCAGCTCGACGGGAAGCTATTCAGGACCGTGGAGGCCGCGGTACCGATGCTGGTGAAGTCGTTGGCGGCGCTGGTCATCATTCCCTGCGCCTGGGTCAGGGCGGTGACGTATTTCGGATCGCCGGTCGCCAGAAGCTGCGCCATCGCGACACCGATCGCCGTGGTGGCGATGGTCGAGACGTTGCGCAGCGTGTCCGTCGCGTCCTGCACGGCCATGGCCGTGGACTGGGCGACCGCCTGATAGGCTTTCCCCGCGCCGCTGGTGGTGACGACCTGCTGGCTCATGGTCGCCGTCTGCGTCTGGTTTATGACGTCAATGATCTGGGCATTGACCTTCGTGGGCTCCGACATGAAGGCTCCTCGCTCGTTGTGGCCTGGACGGCCGGCCGCTGGGAAATGGGCGCGGGGTCAATCACGACCCGCCACTGACGGTGCTGTTTCCGGCTCCGCCGGCAACGGTGCTGTTCCCTGTGCCACTGCTGACGGTGCTGTTCCCGGTTCCACCGGCGACGGTGCTGTTCCCGGCGCCGCTGACGGTGGCGTTCCCACCGCCGCCGCTGACCGTGGAGGGCAGGGTGGTGAGCGAGGTCGTCAGCAGCGGGGTCAGCGGCTGCAGCGGCGACGCGCTGCCTCCGGAGGTGGACGAGCCCGAGGGCGGCGGCGGGGGCGTGGTGGGGAAGGGCACGGACAGCATCTTGGCGCAGGCGGCGGTGACCGCGGCCGAATTGACCATGCCGGCGTTCTGCTGGCGGTGCACGGCGTTGTGCATCGCCATGCCGAGCGTCTCGACCATCACGGCGTCGAGCATGGCGAACGACTGCGCGGGGGACTGTCCCGTCAGAAGCGTGACGATGTCCGACGTCGAGTCGATCACCTGGGTGTTCACGGTGCCTTCGTCGCTCATGATTTTGCGGTTCCCTTGGTGATGATCAGCGTGAGGACCTGGGCGAGCGCGGCTTCGGTGATGACCTGGGCGCGCTGCTGGTTGGCGACGGCGTTCTGCATGGCCAGGCCGAGGCTGTCGGCCATGGCGACGTAGGTCATGTCCATCGCCAGGGATGGGGTCAGGCCAAGCGGCATCGCCGTGTTCGCCGCGACCGATCCGGCAAGACTGGAGGAGCCTCCGTCCGGCATTCGCACACTCCTGCCTTCAGGCTCCCGCCACTGGCTTCTGCGGACACGGGCTTATGCGCGACCGGGCGCTTCAACCTGCGGCGGAGGCCGCCCCCGGTGTCCCGAGGGCGGCCCGCCGGCTCTCCTTAGGAGAGGCCCAGGATTTGGGTGGTGGCGACGCCGGCCGTGGCCGTGTCGACCGAGTACAGGGTCGACAGGCCCTGCGTGGTGGCCGCCTGCATCACCACGTAGGACTGCTGCTGGTTGTTCGTGGCGTTGTGGGCCGCGTTCGACAACGCCTGGCTGGTGGCGACGAACAGGTTGCCCATCGCGACGGCCGGGGCGTCGCCCAGGACCTTGGTGTTGACCTGGGAGACCGAGTCCGTGATCTGGTTGTTCAGGGCGGTCGGGAAAGCCATCGTGTTTGCTCCTTACATCCGATGTTGCGTTGGTTCGAGGCCAAAGCGCCGGCGGCGGTGCGGCGGACGGCGGCGGGGGCCGCGTCCGCCGGCCGGTCAGCCGAGGAGCTTCGACGTGGCGGCGCCGGTGGTCGCGGTGTCGATGGAGTAGAGCATCGCGACGCCCGTCGTCGTGGCGGCCTGCGCCGTGACGTACATCTGCTGCTGCGCCAGGGTCGCGTTGTGGGCCGCGTTGGCCAGCGCCTGGGCGGTGGCCTGGTACAGGTTGCCCATGGCGATCGCCGGCGAGCTGCCAACGACCTGGACGTTGCTCTGGGCTACGGAATCGGTGATCTGGCTGTTGACTGCCGTCGGGAAAGCCATCTGACGTTATTCCTTGGCGAAGGGTTCGGGATGGATGGCCAGCGGCCCGTTCCGGAGGCCCGCGGGCGCCCGGTCCTGGCCGGTCGGCTCATCAGCTCCCCAGGATCGACTTGGTGGCGACGCCGGTGGAGGCGGTGTCGATCGAGTAGAGCGTGGCGACGCCCATGGTCGTGGCGGCCTGCATGGTCACGTAGGACTGCTGCTGGTTGTTGGTGGCGTTGTGGGCCGCGTTGGCCAGCGCCTGGGCCGTGGCCTGGAACAGGTTGCCCATGGCGATCGCCGGGGCGTCGCCCAGGACCTTGGTGTTGGCCTGGGTGACGGAATCGGTGATCTGGTCGTTCACGGCGGTCGGGAAAGCCATTGGTTCGTCCTTTTCGGTTGCCTGCCGCCCGCCCGCCGCCCGTCATGGACGGCGGGGTGGCGCAGGTGGTCTGGAACATCGACGGCGGCGTGGGGCCGGCTTACGAGCCGAGGCCCTTGACGCCGGTGCTGAGGATGCTCTTCGTCGCCACGCCGGTGGAGGCGGTGTCGATCGAGTAGAGCGTGGCCACGCCCTGGGTGGTGGCGGCCTGCGCGGTCACGTAGGACTGCTGCTGGGCGTTGGTGGCGTTGTGGGCCGCGTTGGCCAGCGCCTGGGCCGTGGCCTGGAACAGGTTGCCCATGGCGATCGCCGGGGCGTCGCCCAGGACCTTGGTGTTGGCCTGGGTGACGGAATCGGTGATCTGGTCGTTCACGGCGGTCGGAAATGCCATTGTCTTTCCTCACTGGTGGGGCCGGTTTCAAAGGCGGCCGCTGGTGGCGTCGATCATTCGCGCAGCCCCATGCGACCATGGGATGCGCGAGCGGCGGACGGTGCGACTGTAGCGATGCGGGGTGTCGTCCGATTGGTCTATCCGGCGAAAGACTCCGCCGCATCGCGCGAACTTTGTGCGCCTGGGTTGCGGTTTGGCGGGCGATGCGGGGAAAGCGTGTGACGCCGGCCGGACCGATTCTTGCGCGGCGGGAGCAAGGACGGTGTCGAGGCCGCGCAACGCCGCGTCCCGGCGCCGCCGACCTCGTCGCCGGGGGCCGGCTCATCCGGCGGAATCGATGGCCGGGGCCCGGGACGGCGGCACCGGCGGCGCAGCGACGCCCCGCGGATTGAGGGGGGCGTCAACAAAATCACGCCGCTCTATTCTTGATCTGGTCTTTGATGCTACTGTCAAAAGAGATCGAAGTCTGCAAGGTGCCCAGCGTGCTCAAGAAAAGTGCAGTATCCGCGACCGCCAGCACTGCCGTTGCAACAAATGAAACCAAACGGGCGTCGCACAGCGCGTTTGATAATGCGCAGGGGCAGCTGTTCGGCATCATCATGACCGCGTTCGGGATTTCCATCCTCCATGCCGCCGGATTGATCACCGGGCAGGCGGCGGGGCTGTCCTTCGTCATCGCCTACGCCACGGGGCTGGATTTCGGGCCGGTGTTCTTCGTGGTGAACCTGCCCTTCTACGCGCTGGCCCTGGCGCGCATCGGCTGGCGCTTCACCGCGAAGTCGCTTCTGGCGGTCACCAGCATTTCGGTGCTGACCACGCTGGCGCCCCACGCGATCCGCTACGACGCGCTGCACCCCTATGTGGCGGCGGTCCTGGCGGGCTTCTGCATCGGCATCGGGGTCATCGGCCTGTTCCGCCATGGCTCCAGCGGCGGCGGGGTGGGCATTCTCGCCTTCTACATCCAAGAGAAGACGGGCTTCCGCGCCGGGTGGCTCCAGGCCATGTTCGACGTCGTGATCTTCGCGATGGCGGTCTTCGTCATCGACGCGAAGGCGGTGCTGGCCTCGATGCTGGGGGCGGCGGTGCTGAACGCCTTCGTCGCCTTCAACCACCGGACGGACTGGTACGTGGCCCGCTGAGGGCCGCTTCCTTCGGCGGCGACCGGCGGGGCTAATCCGTAGGGGCCTTTGCCGCGGCGGCGTTATCGGTTGGATGATGACCTATCCGATCGAACGAACCCCCGGAGCCCTTCCGCCATGCCGACACCGCCGCAGGGAACGCCCGACCGTGGGCTAAAGCCGTTCATCCTCGCTATTCATCGCGAAGCGCTGGTCACCGCCGCGGCCAAGGGACTGACCGGCACCCTGGCGCAGGTCGCCGCCCTCCAGGACACCGCCAGCCTCGCCTCGGCCAGGGCCGGACGCCCCGTCACGGAGGAGGAGGTGATGCGCCTTCTGCTGCGCGAGCGCCGCGCCCGCGGGATCCTCGAGGCGGCGGAGACGGTCCCGGCCGCGCCGGTCCGCAAGCCGTCGGCCGCACCGTCGCGGTTCCGTCTGGGGCGTTGGCGGACCGTGGCGCTGGGCATGGCCCGCGTGTCGTCCGCCCGGGTGGCGGGAAAGGCCCGCCTGTAGAAATCGGTCGGCGTGCGGTGCGCCGGTACCGAGTGACTACGCCCATTGCCCTGTTGAGTGAGTTGGGAGGCGCACTGAGGCTGTGGCTTCCCCGCCGTTCGGCACGAAACACAACATTGGGAGGTCTCATGTCCGTTCGCCTGGATCGCCGCCAACTGCTGCTGTCCGCCGGCGCCGCCGCGCTGGTGCTGGCCGCGGCGCCGCGCTTCGTTTGGGCTCAAGCAGCAGGCCAGGCACCGGGCGGCAAGGGCTTCACGCTGCCGCCGCTGCCCTACGCGCCCGCCGCGCTGGAACCGCACATCGACGCGACGACGATGAGCGTGCACCACGACAAGCACCATCAGGCCTATGTCGACAACCTCAACAAGGCCCTCGCCAACCATGGCGATCTCCAGGCGATGCCGCTGGCCGACCTGCTGAAGCGCGTGCCGGAGCTTCCGGAGAGTATCCGCACCGCGGTGCGCAACAACGGCGGCGGGCACGCCAACCACAGCATGTTCTGGAGCATCATGGGACCGAACGCCGGCGGCGCGCCGGACGGCGAGGTCGGGGCGGCCATCGCGCGCGACTTCGGCAGCTTCGACGATTTCAAGACCCGCTTCAACACGGCGGGCGCCGGGCAGTTCGGCAGCGGCTGGGTCTTCGTCACCGCCGACCCGTCGTCGGGCAAGCTCGCCATCGCCGCCCGCCCGAACCAGGATTCGCCGGCCATGGAGGGCGTGCCCGTGCTGATGGGCAACGACGTGTGGGAGCACGCCTATTACCTGAAGTACCAGAACCGCCGCGCCGACTATCTGGCGGCCTGGTGGAACGTGGTCGACTGGGGGGCGGTGAACCGCCGCTACGCGGCGATCCGCAAGGGCGAGCTGGTGATCTGACCGGCCAGCTGACCTGAACGAAAAAGGGCGGCGGGGATGTCCCCGCCGCCCTTCACGCGAACCATACGGTCCAGGGAGCCGGTCAGACGCCCTGGTGCAGGCGGACGTTGAACAGCGGCCCCTGGCTCTGGCGGCGCAGCGCCTTGGCGACGGCCAGAACGGCGAGGTCGGCCAGCGGCTCGACGATGATGACAGTCATGTAGGCGGCGCCGAAGGAGGCGACTTCCGTCATGGTCTCGGCGGTGAAGCCGTGGCCGTAGAAGGCCCAGAAGGCCACCCAGGCGACGATGCCGCCCTGATAGGCGGTGGAGAGGGCCAGCGCCTGGGAGTACTTCAGGTCGACATAGGGGGTGGCGTCGGGGACGATCCGCTTCGCCAGCAGGCTGATGCCCCACAGCGGGACCAGCAGCGTGGTGACGTTCATGCCGTACTGCGGCAGGTCGAAGGGAGCGAAGAACAGGCCCTGGATCAGCAGGCCGGCGGCGAGGCCGATCGAGGCCGCGCCGGCGCCGAACAGCAGGAGCAGGGTCGAACCGAGGATCAGGTGAACCTCCGACACGCCCACGGGGTGGTGCGGGAACACCTCGAAGAAGGAGAAGACCAGCGCGGTGGCGATCAGGCTGCGCAGCACCAGCGGCGCGACCCCGCCGTTGTTGCGGACGTCGTCGCGCGCCAGCTTTCCGGCCATCGCGAAGCCGCCGGCGGCCGTCGCGTAGCTGAGAGCGATCTTGGCGCCGTCCACGACGCCGGGTTCGATGTGCATGCTCTATGCCCTTTCCGAGTCTGCCATGCGTTGGGAGGGGCGTCGTTGCTGGCAGGCACCGGCATCGCAACCCCCTTGGCCCCTGGATGGGCGCACCGGGGGGACGGCTTGCGGAAGACGGGCGGCCATAGGGCCGGACATCGGCAAGCGACCACCGGGGCACCCCGCCCGAGGACGAACGTTCGGTTACGGCAGGTCTCCTGGCTTGCGGGTCAAGGCGGCATCGTCCGGCCTTCCCGGCGCCCGTTCCCGCAGGCGGCGCCAGTGACACGGAAAGGACGAGGCCGCTCACCGCTCACAGTTGCGGGGGCAGCGCCGGATTTGCCGTGTCTCCCCCTGCGGGGCGGCGCACCGGCTTCCCTCTTAGCCCCGCGACCGGAGGACGCGGGGAACCATAACCGGCGCCAGGGTAGGGGCGGGGTCCCCCGCCGTCAAGAGGGGGATGGCGGCCCGTCGCGGGGAGTCGCACGGCTTCCTTGACACCGCTCCCGCGGAGGCGACAAGGTCCGGCGGACTGCGCGGCGCCGGATCAACGGGCGAAGGACGGGATTGCGGGCATGCTACCGGTTCATTTCCTGACCATCGTCCTGAACGGCGACCCCTTCATCCGCTACCACCTGGAGGTGTTCCGCCAGTTGCCCTTCCCCTGGCATTGGCACGTCGTGGAGGGGGTGGCGGAGCAGGTCCGCGATTCCTCCTGGTGCGCGCAGCGGGGCGGGCGCGTCCCGCAGGATCTCCACCGCGACGGGCGCAGCAGCGACGGCACCTCGGAGTATCTCGACCGCATCGCCGCGGAGGAGCCCGGGCGCGTGTCGGTGTACCGCAAGCCGCCGGGCGTCTTCTGGCAGGGCAAGGTGGAGATGGTGACGGCGCCGCTCGCCGCCATGACCGAGGAATGCCTGCTCTGGCAGGTCGATGCAGACGAGCTGTGGACGGCGGAGCAGATCGCCCGCGCGCGCCGGATGTTCCTCGACTCGCCGTCGCGCACGGCGGCTCTGTACCTCTGCCACTTCTTCGTCGGCCCGTCCCTGGTCCTCGACCGGCTGGACCAGTACGGCAATTACCGCGCCTACGAATGGCTGCGCAGCTGGCGGTACCGGCCGGGCGATTATTGGCACTCGCACGTCCCGCCCCGGCTGGTGCGCCCGCAGCCCGACGGGTCCGAAAACGACCTTGGCGCGGCCAACCCCTTCCTTCACGAGGAGACGGCGGCGGGCGGGCTGGTCTTCCAGCATTTCGCCTACGCGACGCGGGAGCAGGTCGCGTTCAAGGAGGTCTATTACGGCTACGATGGCGCGGTCGAGCGGTGGGAGGCCCTGCAGGCGGCGGGACGGTCGGTGGGCAACGGCGGCCTGCCGCTGCGCGATTTCTTCCCCTGGGTGACCGACGCGGCGACCGTCGCCCGCGCCGAGCACGCCCAGGTGGAGCCGCTGGCGCGCACGGATGCCGAGGGAACCTGGGGCTTCGTGCCGCCGGCGCGGGGCGCCTCCACCGCCCCGGCGGTGGCGCTGCTGCGGAACTCCGGCCCCGCCGTCCGCCGCCGCACGCTCGCCCCCGGCGAACCGCCTTTCCCGACCGATCTGATCCGCAGCGTCGGCCTGTTCCTGCTCGACGGGGTCGGCGCCGTGCTGCGGGCGTCCGGCGTCCTGCGGGAGCTGCGGCGGGCCTTGCCGCTGGCCCGGATCACCGTCTTCGCGACGCCGGACGCGGAAGCGGCGCTCGCCCTCTGCCCCTACGTCAACCAGCGGGTCACCCTGCCGCCGCTGAAGGGGCGGGCACCCGACGACGCGCTGGTGGCCGCGGTGCGCCAGGAGATCGGCGAGCGGTTCAACGGCGCCTTCGATCTGACGATCAATCCGGTCCGGGGCGAGGATGCCGGATTCGCCAACCGTCTCATGCAGGACACGGGGGCGCCGCTCCGCCTCGGTTGCAGGGTCGGCCGGCCGGTGCGCGGCTATTACGCCGACGCCTTCCTCACCCACGTCGCGACGACTCCCGCCGGTCTGCTGGGCGCGCTCGCCGCCGGGGAGCCGGACCCCACCGCGGAGGTCTGGACCTCCCCCGCCGGCGAGCGGGCCGCCGCCGCTCTTCTGGCCGAGGGCGTTCCGGCGCGCTGGCGCTGCGCGGTCGGGCTGGCCGCCGCCGCGGGCGCCGGAAACTTGCCGGAGCTGTGCCGCCGCCTCGCCGCGCGGGGCGACACCGCGCTGATCCTGGTCGGCGAGGAGGCCGCGAAGGGGGCCGCGGCGCGCATCGCCGGGGAGGCCGGAGCCGCCTGCGTCAGCGCGGTCGGGCGGCTGGGCTTCGACGGGCTGTGCGCCCTGTTGAGGCGCTGCGACCTCTTCGTCGGTTCCGGCGCCCCGGCGGAGGACATCGCCGGAGCGGCTCGGCTTCCCATGGTGGGAACCGGCCCGGCGCACGGCGATCCGACCGCCGAGGCGATGGAAAGCGCCATCGCGGGCTGGCTGGCCGACCGCGCCTATTGACGGGCGTTCCACCCGGCCTGTGAGATCCACGGGGGGAAGCGTGGAAAAACGGAGGGACGGGCGCGCAAGGCGCTTGTGTTGGCGCGTTTGCGCCGCAATGATCCGCCCCCACTAAATCCCGGACGGCCGCAAGCGGCGCGCCGCAGCGGGACAAAACCATGGATTGAATCCGGCGGCCCGGTAAGCACACGATGCGCAGAGCAGTCATGAAACCCCGTGCGGATTGGCGTCCGGGGCTCCGCAAATACCCCTACGGCGTCCGTGCCATGAGCGCCGGCGCCTTCTGGCGCGAGGATGTGCGGTACGAGTTCTCCGCCCATCAGATCGACCTGATCGAGAGCGTCGCCGACGAGCTGCACACCATGCTGCGCGAGGCGCTGCGCGCGACGGTGGACGGGCGGGCGCTGGCCCGGTTGGGGGTGCGCGGCGGCGTGGCGCGACTTCTGGAGGCGTCCTGGAACGACTATTGGGCGTCCGGCCGGCTGAACGAGCGGGCCGGGGCGCTGATCGGGCGGCTGACGCTGGCCTATGACGGGCGCGATTCGGTCAAGCTGCTGGCCTGCAACTACGACACGCCGGAGGGTCTGTTCGCCGCCTCGATCATCCAGCGCAATTGGCGCGAGGCCCTGATGGGCGACGCCAACCAGTTCAACGGCCTGCACGAGGGGCTGGTGGAGCGCTGGGAGGAGCTGGCGGCGGGCATGCCGGGCCGCGCCCTCGTCCATCTCGCCTGCGCCACCCCCGACCCCATGCGCGAGAGCGAGCTGGTCTATCTGGCGGCCACCGCGGCGGAGGCGGGGATCGCCACGCATCTTTTGCCGCTGCAAAGCCTGGGCTGGGACGGCCGGCGCTTCGTCGACGACGAGGGGCGGGCGGCCTCCTGGCTGGCCAAGATCTACCCCTGGCAGGGGCTGGCCGAGGACGCATTCCTGCAGAAGCTGCGGATGGGCGGCATGAGCATGCTGTCGCCGCTGTGGTGCTGGCCGATGTCGAACCACGGGCTGCTGGCGACGCTGTGGTCGCTCTATCCGCGCCACCCCAACCTGTGCCGCGCCGCGCTCGACCCCGAGGAGCTGGCCGGCTGCGACGCGGTGACCGAGCGCAGCCTGTTCGGGCTGGACGACGCGGCCCAGCGCATGACCGCGCACGGCCAGGCCGTCTCGGACACCGGCAGCGCCGACTATCCGGGCGGACGGGTCTGGCTGGAAACCCCGCCGATCTTCGAGGAGGACGGCGTCCACGCGCTCCTGCACTGCTGGATCATCGGGGACAAGTGCCTGGGCATGTCGGTCCGTGAATCGGCGGACCCGAGGGTCGGCTCCGACGCGGCGATGGTGCCGCACATCTTCCGCGGCTGACGCGCCGTCTCAAGGCGGAAGGCGCCCGCCCCGTCCCAACGGGGTGCGGGGACGGGCGCCTCTGTGGCGATCCGCTTGCGGAAATCAGCGCCCGCGGCCCGGGGCGAAGGGATTCGGCAAGGGCGAGCCGAACGCCGCCCGCCGAGCGTCCCGCCACGCGACGTCGTTGCCGACGCCGCTGTGGGCGGCGGACACCGACACCACCTGGCTCTGGTGGCGCAGCCAGCCGCGCAGCTTTTCCTCGAACCGGTGGGCGTCCTGGGCGTCGGCAACCTCCAGCTCCATCGTCATCTGCAGCTCGGTCTTCATGGCGTTCCTCCTCTGGACCGTTCCGTTGAACAAACAGCCGGGCGTGCCACTGGTGCCGAAAAAAACAGAAAAGGGCGGGGAACTTTCCCCGCCCTGCGCCACGGAACCAATGAAGCGATGACCTTCGAGGCGGCAGGCGCCGCCGCTCACTTCCCTTCGGGCTTCGCCGGGCGCGCCGGCTTGGCGATGCTGGCGATCTGCTTCTGCAGGTCGTCGATCTGCTTCTGAAGCTCTTCATAGGTGTGGGTGGCCGCCGCCGCGCCGTTGGGCGGAACGGCGGACGGGCCGGGGGCCGCCGGGCGGGGCGGGGCGGCGGGATGCTCGCCGGGCTGCCCGTCCTCGGCGCCGCCGAAGGGCGAGAACATGCGCATGGCCCGTTCGAACATCGCCATGTTCTGCTTGCCGACCTCCTCCAGCCGGCCGAAGGGGAACATCCCGCCCAGCGTGTTCTGGAAATAGTCGCGCATCTGCTCCTGGTTGCGCGAGAAGGACTGCATCGAATATTCGAGGTAGCGCGGCACCATCCACTGCATGTTGTCGCCATAGAATCCGATGAGCTGGCGCAGGAAGCTGATCGGCAGCAGGTTCTGGCCCTTGCTCTCCTCCTCCACGATGATCTGCGTCAGCACCGAGCGGGTAATGTCCTCCCCGGTCTTCGCGTCATAGACCACAAAGTCGAGGCCGTCCTTGACCATCTGACAGAGATGGTCGAGCGTCACGTAGCTGCTGGTCGCCGTGTTGTAGAGCCGCCGGTTGGCGTACTTCTTGATCGTGATCGTCGCGGACTTCTGGTCTTCCTTGTCGGCCATCGCTGTTTCTTTCAAGAAGGGTCGTGCGGCGGGTATGTTCCAGATATAAGGACTACTCGAAGGAATGCACCCTGTCCAGTGCTGTGCCGCAGCGCTGCGACCGCAGGTGGACGCACCCCCGATAATTCGGGATTCGCGGCATTTTCGATCGGTCCTTCGCGGCTCTGGTCAAGCGCACCGCCTCCCCCATATACTCGCGGCCATGGCCGAATCGTCCGAATCCGACACCCCGTCCCTGGAAACGCTCGCGCAACGGTACCTCGACCTGTGGCAGGAACAATGGGCGGCCTGCGCCGCCGATCCAGAGATGGCCGATGCCGCCGCCCGCCTGTTCCAGATGATGGCGCAGGGCGCCGCGGCGATGGCGCCCTTCGTCCTGGGGCCGGGCGGCTTCGCCTACGCCAGCGCGCCGGGCACGGGCTGGAATCCGACCCCGGCCTCATCCCACCCGTCGTCCGAGGGAGAGCCGCGTGACCGGGGACAACGCCACGACGCCCCCGCCGCCCAACCCCACCCAACGGCTGGGGCCGCGGCCCCTGGCGCTGCATCTGGCGACGGTGGCGGCGACGCTGCTCAGCTCCTCGGCCGCATTGCCGCACTTGAGGAACGGCTCGCTGCCATGGAAGCCGCATCTGCGGGAGCGGGCGGAGGACCTGCGCCGGCGGATCGCCGCAACCGACGCGGACGCGTTCGCCCGGGCGGTTGACCGGGAGGTCCGCCGCCAGCTCAACCTCGCCCTGACGGGGATCGAGCGCTACCGCCACCACCCCTACCGCCGCGACCTTCCCGACCCGCCCGTGCTGTGGACGGAAGGGGCGTCCCGCCTGCTCGACTACGGCGCCCTCGGCCCAGCGACCGGCGCGCCGGCGCTGTTCGTGCCGTCGCTGGTCAACCGCCATTACATCCTCGACCTGTCGGCGCGCAAAAGCCTGATGCGCTGGCTGGCCGCGCAGGGGCTGCGACCCTTCCTGATCGACTGGGGCACGCCCGGCCCGCTGGAGCGGCGCTACAGCCTGACCGACTACATCGCCGGCCGGCTGGAGCGGGCGCTGGCCGCGGTGGTGGAAGAGGTGGGCCGGCCGGTTCCGGTGGTCGGCTATTGCATGGGCGGGCTGCTCGCCACCGCGCTGGCGCAGCGCCGCCCCAAGGAGGTGGCGGCGCTCGGCCTGCTCGCCACCCCTTGGGACTTCCACGCCGAGGACGCGGGCATGGCGCGGCGCGCCGCCGCCGTCTTCCAGCCCTTCGGCCCGCTGCTCGACGCCTGGGGCGAGCTGCCGGTGGACGTTCTCCAAGGGCTGTTCGCCCAGCTCGACCCGCTGCTGGCGCTGAAGAAGTTCTCGCAGTTCGCCCGCATGGAGCCGGACAGCCGCGCCGCGCTCGCCTTCGTGTCGCTGGAGGACTGGCTGAACGACGGGGTGCCGCTGGTCGCCGGGGTGGCGCGCGACACGCTGGCCGGCTGGTACGGGCGCAACGACACGGCGCGCGGCGACTGGATGGTCGCCGGCCAGCCGGTGGAGCCGGCGCGGTTGCGCATGCCCGTCCTGGCGCTCATCCCGGAGCGCGACCGCATCGTTCCGCCCGCCTCCGCGATGGCCTTGGCAAGATCAATCGACCGCGCGCAAATGATCAGGCCGCCGCTCGGCCATATTGGCATGGTGGTCAGCGCCGGAGCCGAAACAGGCGTTTGGCGCCCCCTGGCCGAATGGCTTAGTGCGGCAGGATAACCGCAGCCAGTCAGGTGTCTTGCATTGCGGGAAATCCGCGCATAAGGTTTTTCCCACTCCGTGCGGCCCACTGACACGATAATAAAACTGACAAAATCTGAGGAGCGTCAACATGACCGAGGTTGTGATCGCCAGCGCAGCGCGTACTCCCATCGGAAGCTTCAACGGGGCGCTCAGCGCCGTGCCGGCCCATTACCTGGGTGAGGTCGCCATCCGTGAAGCGCTGAGCCGCGCCAAGACCGACGCCGCGGAGGTGAACGAGGTCATCCTGGGCCAGATCCTGACCGCCGGTCAGGGCCAGAACCCGGCCCGCCAAGCCGCCGTCAACGCCGGCATCCCGGCCTCCGCCACCGCCTTCGGCATCAACCAGCTCTGCGGCTCGGGTCTGCGCTCGGTGGCGCTCGGCTACCAGGCGATCCGCAACGGCGACGCCGACATCATGGTCGTCGGCGGCCAGGAGAGCATGAGCCAGGCCCCGCATGTCATGCATCTGCGCAACGGCGTCAAGATGGGCGCCGCCGAGATGCTCGACACCATGCTGAAGGACGGCCTGTGGGACGCCTTCAAGGGCTATCACATGGGCACGACGGCCGAGAACGTCGCCCAGAAGTGGCAGCTGACCCGCGAGGAGCAGGACGCCTTCGCCGCCGCCTCGCAGCAGAAGGCCGAGGCCGCCCAGAAGTCGGGCCGCTTCAAGGACGAGATCATCCCGGTCACCATCAAGGGCCGCAAGGGCGACATCATCGTCGCCGACGATGAGTATCCGAAGCACGGCACCACGGCGGAATCGCTGGCCAAGCTGCGCCCGGCCTTCTCCAAGGAGGGCACGGTGACCGCCGGCAACGCGTCGGGCATCAACGACGGCGCCGCCGCGCTGGTCCTGATGACCGCCGAGAACGCCGCCCGCCGCGGCCTGACCCCGCTGGCCCGCATCGTCTCCTGGGCGACCGCCGGCGTCGATCCGGCGATCATGGGCACCGGCCCGATCCCGGCCTCCCGCCTCGCCCTGGAGAAGGCCGGCTGGAAGCACGAGGACCTGGACCTGATCGAGGCGAACGAGGCCTTCGCCGCGCAGGCCCTGGCCGTCAACAAGGACCTTGGCTGGGACACTTCCAAGGTCAACGTCAACGGCGGCGCCATCGCGCTCGGCCACCCGGTCGGCGCCTCGGGCGCCCGCGTCCTGACCACCCTGCTCTATGAGATGCAGAAGCGCGACGCCAAGAAGGGCCTCGCCACCTTGTGCATCGGCGGCGGCATGGGCATCGCCCTCACCGTCGAGCGGGGCTGACGAAAAGCGGGCCGTTCCCTCCGGGGTGCGGCCCGTTTCGTATGTGCGCCTACAGAAACCGATAAAGAATCCAACACCAAGCTTTGGGGGAGGAGCCAATGGCTCGAGTTGCAGTCGTCACGGGCGGAACGCGCGGTATCGGCGAAGCCATCTCCGTCGCGTTGAAGAACGCCGGCTATGTCGTCGCCGCCAACTACGCCGGCAATGATGAGAAGGCGAAGGAATTCTCGGCCCGCACGGGCATCGCGGTCTACAAGTTCGACGTGTCGGACTTCGACGCCGTGAAGGATGGCATCGCGAAGATCACCGCCGAACTCGGGCCGGTGGACGTGGTGGTCAACAACGCGGGCATCACCCGCGACGGCGTGATCCACCGCATGACCCCGCAGCAGTGGAACGACGTCATCGCGACGAACCTCACCTCCTGCTTCAACCTCTGCCGCAACGTCATCGACGGCATGCGCGAGCGCGGCTTCGGCCGCATCGTCAACATCGGCTCGGTGAACGGGCAGGCCGGCCAGTACGGTCAGGTGAACTACGCCGCCGCCAAGTCGGGCATCCACGGCTTCACCAAGGCGCTGGCCCAGGAGGGCGCGGCCAAGGGCGTCACCGTCAACGCCATCGCGCCGGGCTACATCGACACCGACATGGTGCGCGCGGTGCCGCCCAACGTGCTGGAGAAGATCGTCGCCCGCATCCCGGTCGGCCGTCTCGGCAAGGCCGAGGAGATCGCCCGCGGCGTGCTGTTCCTGGTCGGCGACGACGCCGGCTTCATCACCGGCTCGACCCTGTCGATCAACGGCGGCCAGCACATGTACTGATCGGCCGGTGCCTTGACTCCCGGGTCTGCGGACCCGTTTGAAGCGACACGACGCCTTCGCCCCTCTCCCGCGCCCGCGGGGGAGGGGTTTTTCTTTTCCTCGCGCCCAAATTGCCGCCCGGGTCCGGTGCCGGGTGACTGGATGCGGCGATTCATTTTGAGTTGCAGCGTAAAAAATAGAGAACTCTCATAAACTATATGCATACTCTGATATGCACGCTTTAGGTGTAGACTCAAGCGACCGAAAAAATTAAAACTGAATTCGAGAAATCTTCGAGTTCATACAGGCTAAGAAATGAAAAAACAAACTGCGGGAATTGCGACCCTTCGTGTTGCCGTCTTGACGCTGGCGCTGGCTGGTTGCGCGACGGCGGAGCAGCACCGGGCGGCTGTGGCGAACAATTCAAATGATCGGGTGACGGTTGGCACGGTCCAGCGCGAAATTCGCGTTGGCATGTCTTCCGCGGACGTCGTCCAGGTTCTGGGGTCTCCGAACATGGTGACCACGGACGAGCAGCGGCGTGAAAGCTGGGTCTACGACAAAATCTCGACGGAAACGGCTTATTCCACGTCCCAGGGGGGCGTTTCCGCTTTGGTCCTTGGGGGCGTCTTGGGGCCGGCCGGACTCCTGGGGGCGGGCGTTTCGCCGGGCTACGGTGAGGCCAGCGGCGCGAAGTCGGTAACGCAGCGCACTCTGACGATCATCATAAAGTTCGACAACGCTCAGCGCGTTCGGGACTTTGCCTATCGCACGTCGAGCTTCTGAGCGGGGTCCTTGTGATGAAGAAGACGATCGCGGCAACTCTGGCTGCTGCCTTTCTGATGACCGGCTGTCAGCAGACCATTCCCAAGGAAGCCCTTCAGCTGTCCCATGAAAGCCTGCAGCAGCGGCAAATGCAAACGCGCCGCTTCGACACCAGTGAGGAAGCCAAACTGCTTCAGGCGAGCGCTGCGGTCATTCAGGACCTTGGCTTCACCATTGACGAGAGCACGGTTCCCGCCGGCCTGATCGTCGGCTCCAAAGACCGTGACGCGACCGAGGCCGGGCAGGTCGCCGGCGCGGTCGTCATGGCCGTCCTGTTCGGTGCGAACGCGATGCAGTTTGACACCAAGCAGAAAATCCGCGTCAGCCTCGTGACTCGGCCGATAGACGATCAGAAGACGGCCGTCCGGGTTACCTTCCAGCGCATTGTCTGGAACAACCACAATGTGGTGTCGAAGATCGAAGGGCTGACCGATCCGGTGATGTACCAGCAGTTCTTTGACAAACTCTCCCAATCCGTGTTCCTGACGGCCAACGAGATTTGATGATCATGAAGAAGTTTTTTGCTTTTCCGTTGATCGCCCTGGCGATGACCGTCAGCGCCTGCCAGACGGACTCGCGCAGCCAGGTCCTCGAAACCTCCAAATCGCAGGTTCAGGTTCGCTCCTATCAGACGCGGGCCTACGACACCACCGACCAGCCGAAGATGCTGCGCACCATCATCGCGACGCTTCAGGACTTGGGCTTCGTGGTGGACAAGGCGGATGCGACGCTCGGGACCGTCAGCGCCACGAAGCTGAACGGCTATCTCCTGCGGATCACGGTGACCACCCGGGCTCGCGGCACCACGCAGACGCTCGTCCGGGCCAACGCCCAGTACAACATCACGCCCGTCGAAGATCCGGCGCCCTACCAGAGCTTTTTCGACGCCCTGTCCAAGGCGATGTTCCTGGAGGGGCATCAGGTCGACGCCTGACGACTGCCGGCCGCGGCCTTCATCATGGTGGAGGCCGCCGCGCCGGGAACCCGGAAAAGCGAAACCCCCGCGCGGGGGGCGGGGGTTTCAGCGGCTGTGCCAGGACATCCGCAATGGTTGAGCCGTCTCAACGGCAATGTTCAGAAATGTGTGGCCGAACAGGTCGGCTTCCTCAAGTAAGCGCAGGTGGACTCATGATGATCACACCCTCCTGGCTACGGGAACATTTGCTGTGATGAGAAGCTGGCTTTTGGGCCAACTTGATGCGGTGTCCACCGCGTCTTCACCTCAACCAGTGTTGCTCTGAGAGATAGCCTGCTCTTCCTGGCGGGGGTTGTCAATACCCGAACTGCGGTCCCGTTGCCGCTTGATGACGGGTTTGTGACGTCACTTGAACTGGAAGCCGACCGGGCGCTTGTCGTCCAGCGAGACCACCGCGCAGCCGCCCAGCGCCGGGCCGACCGACAGCTCGCCGTAGGCGGTGACCGCCCCCTCCTCCTTCAGGCGGCCGACGAAACCGCCGCCGTCGCTGCGGGCGACCCAGGCGAAGGGAATCCAGGTCTGGCGCACCGGCTGGCCGCCGGCGCGGACCACCGCGGTGAAGGCCTCGGCGGTCGGGGTGCCCGGCGGGAAGACGGCGAGCACCGTGCCGCCATCCTCCTCGTTCAGCGCCGCCTGCTTCAGCGCCACCCCCGTCACCACCGCCCAGATGACCAGCGCCAGCGCGCCGAGCGCCAGCGCAAAGCCGTGGCCGAAACCGGGAGAGGAGGCGGGCGCTGGAGTCGTCATGACCGTCAGGCCTTGGCTTCCGCCGCCAGGGCGGGGGCGGGCTTCTCGGCGATCGGCCAGTTCACCACCGCGGCGGCCAGGGCGAGGACCACGCTGGCCCACCACACCACGTCGTAAGAGCCGATGCGCTCGTACAGCACGCCGCCCAGCCACACGCCGAGGAAGCCGCCCACCTGATGGCTGAGGAAGGCGAAACCGTAGAGCATGCCGAGATAGCGCGTGCCGAACATCAGAACGACGAGGCCGGAGGTCGGCGGCACCGTGGACAGCCAGAGCAGGCCCATCGCCGCGGCGTAGAGGATCACCGAAACCGGGGTGACCGGCAGCAGGATGAAGAGCGCCGTGCACAGGCCGCGCAGCGTATAGTTGGCGCAGAGCAGCAGGCGCTTGCTCATCTTGCCGCCCAGCACGCCCGACATGTAGGAGCCGACCACGTTGAACAGCCCGATCAGCGCCATCGCCCAGGAGGCGAGGCCGGGGCTGATCCCGGCGGCGGTCAGATAGGGCGGCAGGTGCGTGGTGATGAAGGCGAGCTGGAAGCCGCAGACGAAGAAGCCGGTGACCAGCAGGACGTAGCTGCGGTGCTTGAAGGCCTGCCGGATCGTCGCGGCGAAACCGATGTCGGCCCCGGTGACGGCCTGCGCGCTCTTCGACCCGCCCGCCCCGGCGAAGGAGGAGGCAAGGACGGGGATCATCAGCATCGAGGCGCCGAACAGGATCAGCGCCGTCTGCCAGCCGTAGGCGGCGATGAAGGCCTGGCCGGTGGGAGCGAACAGGAACTGGCCCATCGAGCCGGCGGCGGTGGCGACACCCATCGACCAGCTCCGCTTCTCCGGCGGGACGATGCGGCTGAAGCCGGCGATGACGATGCCGAAGGACGCCCCGGCCAGACCCAGGCCGATCAGCAGGCCGGAGCTGAGATGCAGCATCAGCGGCGTGTCGGCGTAGGGCATCAGCGCCAGCCCCAGCGCGTAGAGGACGCCGCTGATCCCCAGCACCAGCGCCGGGCCGTAGCGGTCGCACAGCGCCCCGGCGAAGGGGGTGCCGATGCCCCAGACCAGATTCTGGATGGCGATCGACAGGGCGAAGACGTCGCGGCCCCAGCCGTGCGCCTCCGACAGGGGGGCGGTGAACAGGCCCATGCTGGACCGCGGGCCGAACGCCAGCATGGCGATCAGGCAGCCGCAGGCGATGACGAATCCCGGCGTCCGCCAGGAGCGGGGCGAAGGCGCCCCGCCCGCCCGGTTGCTGGTGTCCAAGTGATCCTCCCTCAGCGCGGGCTGTGGCCGGTGCGGCAACGCTGGCCCGCGTCTCATCAGGGTCACACGATAAGCGTGCGCCGGGCGTGCGGCAAATTCACAATGGGAAAGAAGGTTATTCGGCCGCGGAATGGCAGGGCAGGGGCAGAGGCCCCTCCGCCGCCGGGGGCAGCAGGTCCAGCAAACTGTCCTCCAGCGCGTCGAAGACGGGGCCGATGCGCCCGGTGAAGCGGCCGCGCAGCAGCCACACCGCGACGGTCAGCGCGAAGTCCGGAGTCTCCAGCGCCCGCAGCTGCGCGGCCTGGGCCGTCGGCGCGATCAGCCGCAGCGGCGCCAGGCCGAACCCGACGCCGCGGGCGACCAGCGACAGCAGCAGCGACTGGTCGAACCCCTCCACCGTGACGTTCAGCGCCGGCCCGTGCTGCGCCATCGCGCGGCTCATGGCGGTCCGGTACTGGCAACCGTCGGGCTGGAGCACCCAGCCCACCGCGTTCATCGCCGGCAGGGTCCACTCCCGCCGCCCGGCCAGCTCGGCCGACGCGACGATGCGCACCGGCTCGCGGGAGATGCAGACGGCGTCCAGGTCATCCGGGGGCGTCTGGGCGTCGTGGGTCAGCACCAGCGCGCCGTCCAGCGTGCCGTTGCGCACCTGCTCGACCAGCGGCGTGCTCCAGTCCGAATGCAGGCGGATGGTCAGGCCGGGAAAGGCGGTGCGCAGCCGGTCCAGCGGATGATGCGCGGCGATGGCGCTCAGCACATGGGCCACCCCCAGCCGCAGCAGCCCCCGCGGTTGGGCGGCCCCGGCGAAGGCGTCCGACAGCTCGTCCGTCGCTTTCAGCACCCGGTGCGCGTGGGCCAGCGCCATCTCGCCGTCGCGGGTCAGGGCCAGCGGCTTGGTCTGGCGGTCGAACAGCGGCACGCCAAGCTCCGCCTCCAGCCGCTGGATCAGGCGCGAGACGGCGGACTGGGTCAGCCCCAGCCGATGCGCGGCCTCCTGCACCGATTGGGCCTCGGCCACGGCGACGAAGGTGCGGATCTCGTTGAGCTTCATGGCGGTGTCCGGGGCTCGGTGTCCTGGGTGCGGGTCGCTCGGCCTCTTGGCCACTGGTATCCGACTGTCCCCCTGGGTTAGCGTCGGGTCAAGCGCAACGAGGAGCAGACATGTCCACCACACCTCCCACCGACCGTTCCGGCCGCGAATATCCCGACCGTCCCTGGGTGGGGGTGGGCGCCGTGGTGTGGCGCGGCGACCGGGTGCTGCTGATCCGCCGGGGCCGTCCGCCGCGGATGGGGCAGTGGAGCCTGCCCGGCGGCGCCCAGTCGGTGGGCGAGACCGTGTTCGAGACGGCGGTGCGCGAGGTGCTGGAGGAAACCGGCCTGCACGTCGTGCCGACCGAGGTGGTCACGGTGGTGGACGCCATGACGCTCGACGACGCCGGGGCCGTCCACTACCACTACACCATCGTGGAGGTGGCCGCGGAGTGCCCGGAGGGCGAGGCGGTCTGCGCCGACGACGCCCTGGAGGCGCGCTGGGCCACCATCGACGAGGCCGCGGCGCTGACCGAATGGGACGAGACGGAGCGGGTCATCCGCCTGTCGGCGTCGCGGCGAGCCGCCGGATGAAGTCGGGGACCTGCGCCGTGTCCAGGGGCTTGGCCAGCAGATAGCCCTGGATGCGGTCGCAGCGGTAGGCG
Organism: Azospirillum formosense; assembly: GCF_040500525.1. NCBI lineage: Bacteria > Pseudomonadati > Pseudomonadota > Alphaproteobacteria > Rhodospirillales > Azospirillaceae > Azospirillum > Azospirillum formosense. The sequence goes on from NZ_CP159405.1 coordinate 142,847, forward strand.
CGCAGGTAGAGAAGCTCCTCGTTGGTCTCCACCCCTTCGGCGATCGCCTGCATCCCCAGCGCGTGGGCGAGGTCGATGATGGCGCGCACGATGGCGGCGGCGTCGCGGTCCTTGACCATCGCCTGGGTGAAATGCTTGTCGATCTTCAGCGCCTCCACCGGCACGCGGCGCAGCAGGGCGAGCGAGGAATAGCCCGTCCCGAAATCGTCCAGCACCAGCCGGACCCCGGCGCCGCGCAGCTGCGTCAGCACCTCGCGCGAGGACTCGCCGTGCTCGAACAGGGCGGTTTCGGTGAGCTCCAGCTTCAGGTTGGCGGCGGGCAGGCCGGTTTCGGCGAGGATGCCCAGCACCGTGCGGGCGAAGCCGGGGTCCTGCAGCTGCCGCGCCGACATGTTCACCGCCACCGGCACGTCGGCGATGCCGTCCTGCATCCAGCCCGCCGCGGTCCCGCAGGCGCGGCGCACCGTCCATTCGCCCAGGATGTGGATGGCGTCGCTGGTCTCCGCCATGGGGATGAAGACGTCGGGCGGAATCACCGTGCCGTCGTCCAGCCGCCAGCGCGACAGCGCCTCGAACCCGGTCAGCCGTCCGCTCTGGGTGTCGGCCTGCGGCTGGAAGGCGAGGCGCAGCTCGCCGTGCCGGATGGCGTCGCGCACGCGGTCGGAGAAGGAGCCGGCGCCCGGCGCGATGGTCGCGTTCTGGTTCACCGCCATGTCCCCTCCGGTCCAGCCCTCGGTTGTCGCCCATTCCAGTGGGCTTAACAGCCGACGCGAGGCTTGTTAACCATATCTCAGGGGTATTTAAGCGGTTTTTCCAGTTTTACGAAAGGGTTAACGGATTTCCCAGTGGTGATAAGATTGGGGGGCGTTAACCCCTTCTCCCTCAGAGAGGGGAAGGGGTTAACGGAATTCCAATCAGACGTTGAAGCGGAAATGGAAGATGTCGCCGTCGTTGACGACGTATTCCTTGCCTTCCTGGCGCATTTTCCCGTTGTCCTTGGCGCCCTGCTCGCCGCCCAGCGTGACGTAGCTGTCGAAGTCGATGGTCTCGGCCCGGATGAAGCCGCGCTCGAAATCGGTGTGGATGACGCCCGCCGCTTCCGGGGCCTTGGCGCCGCGGCGCACGGTCCAGGCGCGGGCCTCCTTCGGGCCGACGGTGAAGAAGGTGATGAGGTCGAGCAGCTGGAAGCCGGCGCGGATCAGCTTGTTGAGGCCGGTCTCCTCCAGCCCGAGGGATTCCAGGAACTCCTGCTTCTCGGCGGCGTCGGAGAGCTGGGCGACCTCCGCCTCGATGGCGGCGGAGATGACGACCATGCCGGCGTTCTCGGCCTTGGCCTTCTCGGCGACCTTGGCGGTCAGGCTGTTGCCGCTGGCCGCCGAGGCCTCCTCGACGTTGCAGACGTAGAGGACGGGCTTGGCGGTCAGCAGCATGAACTGCTTGAAGACCGGCTTCTCCTCCTCGCTGACCTCGACGACGCGGGCCGGCTTGCCGTCCTGGAGGACCTTCAGGGCGCGCTCCATCAGGTCGGCCTTGATCTTGGAGTCCTTGTCGCCGCCTTTGGCCTTCTTCTGGAGGCTGGTGAGCTGGCGCTCCAGGCTCTCCATGTCGGCGAGCATCAGCTCCGTCTCGACCACCTCGGCGTCGCGCAGGGGATCGACGTTGCCTTCCACATGGGTGACGTCGTCGTCCTCGAAGCAGCGCAGGACGTGGACGATGGCGTCCACCTCGCGGATGTTGGCGAGGAACTGGTTGCCCAGCCCTTCACCCTTCGAGGCGCCGCGGATCAGGCCGGCGATGTCGACGAATTCCAGCTGGGTCGGGATGATCTTCTGCGACTTGGCGATGGCCGCCAGCTTGTCCAGCCGCGGGTCGGGCACGCCGACGCGGCCGACGTTCGGCTCCTTGGTGCAGAAGGGGAAGTTCGCCGCCTCGGCCGCCTGGGTGGCGGTCAGCGCGTTGAACAGGGTCGACTTGCCGACGTTCGGCAGGCCGACGATGCCGCAATTGAAGCCCATGGGGGTGCTCGCCGTCGGAAATCTCGGAAATTGGGGCGCTTTATCCTACGTGGAGCCGCAAAGCGCAAACGGGAAGTGGGGGTGGCCTGGGTTGTGCGCCGCGTCCGGCGCGCCGGATCCACCGCGGCGCGGTCCGACGCCGCGCCGCCGCTCGACGTCAGGACGGCAGCACCTCGCCCAGCGCCCCGGCGAGATCCGCGGGCAGCACCGGCTTGTGGAGCAGGCGGCAGCCGAGCGACATGGCTTCGCGCAACCGCTCCGGGGCGGTGTCGCCGGTGATGATGATTCCCGGCACCGGCCAGCGCTGGCGCACCAGCTCGACCACCGAGCGTCCGGAGTCGCCGCCCGGCAGGCGGTAATCGGTCAGCACCACATGGGGGCGCCGCAGGCTGGGCAGCGTCGCGGCCAGTTCCCCGGCCGAAGACACGGCGACCACCCGCAGGCCCCAGCGCTTCAGCATCATGGTCATGCTGCGGCGGACCTGCTCGTCGTCCTCCACCAGCAGCACCGTGCGCCCTTTCATCCGCGGCTCCCGATTGGCGACCGGCGCCGCCACGGGCCCGGGCTCCGGCTTGCGGGCGTAGGGCACCGTCACCGAGAAGACGGAGCCCGCCCCCACCCATGAGCGCAGCCTCACCTCCACCCCCAGCAGGCGGGCGATGCGCGACACGATGGACAGGCCCAGCCCGAAGCCCTGGGTGGCGTTGCGCTCCGGGTTGTTGAGCTGGCGGAACTCCTCGAAGATGGCCTCGCGGGCGTCCTCGGGGATGCCCGGCCCGTTGTCCCAGACCTGGAACTCCACCCCGTCCGCACGGCGGCGGCAGCCGATCAGCACCCGTCCGTCCCCGTCCGTCCCCTTGGGGTGGCCATGCGCGATGGCGTTGGACAGCAGGTTGCGCAGCAGCCGTTCCAGAAGATGCGGATCCGTGCACACGGCCAGACGGCTGGGCCGGCAGCGCAACTCGATGGACGAGGCCTCGGCCACGCCGCGGAACTCCTCGGCCAGGCGGGTCATCAGGGCCGTGGGCGCGAAGTCGGTGATCGACACCTCGATGACGCCGGCCTCCAGGCGGGACAGGTCGAGAAGGCCGCTGAGCATGCCGTTCAGGCTGTCGATGGACGCCTTCAGCCGGCTCAGCGATTCCTGGGCGACCGGGTCCTTGCCGACCGACCCGAGCAGGACATGGGCGTAGAGGGCCGCCGCCTGGATGGGCTGGCGCAGGTCGTGGCTGGCCGCGGCGAGGAACTTGGTCTTGGCCCGGTTGGCCGCCTCCGCCGCCTCCTTCGCGTGTTTGAGCTGCTCCTGGGTCCGTTTCCGTTCGGTCACGTCGCGGAAGATCACGGCGATCCGGCGCTGCTCGGGGGCGCCGACCTTGAAGACGTAGAAGCTGAGCCATTTTTCGAGCGGCCCGGCGTACAGCTCCGTCCGGGTCGGCTCCCCGTCGCGCGCCGCGCGGCCGAACACCTCGTACCAGTGGTCTTCGAAGGACGGGCTGATCTCGCGCAGCCGCCGCCCGACGAAATCCTCACCGGTCATGCGCCGGGCCGCGGGATTCATTTCCAGATGGAGGACGTCCACCGGCCGGTCGCCGTCGAACAGGACGTCGGCGAGGAGGAACCCCTCGTCCATCGCCTCGAACAGGGTGCGGAACCGCCGCTCGCTCTCGGTGAGCTGGGCGGTGCGCTCCTCGACCCGCTGCTCCAGGGCGGCGTTGGCCTGTTCCAACTCCTCGGTGAGGACCTGAAGCTCCTCGTAGGAGGTCTGGAGTTCCTCCGACAGATGGGTCTCGTCCCGGCGGAGGAGGCTCATGCGGCGGTCGGACTCGGCCAGCGCGTCGATCAGCTCCGCGCGGCGGGATTCGGAGAGGGAAAGCCGGTCGCGCAGCGCGGCGATCTCCTGCCGCTGCGCGTTCATCTCCTCTTCCATCTGGACCCGGTCGGCCGCCAGAAGGCGTGCTTCCTCCTGCGCGTCCTCCACCGTCACCAGGGCCTGTTCCAGGTTCCGGTCCAGATCCGCAATGCGCTGAAGCAACACCTCGCGCTCCGAATCGCGCGTGTCACCCTCTGCGCGGACGGATGCCGACTTCCCCACGCTTCCCCCTCCCGCCGGGAACGAATGATTGCACAGCACGCTCAACAGTGCGCGCGTTGAAAAGTGATAGGACAAAAGTGGGAATCTATCGGCCGCAGGGATGTTGTCGTCATGCATGCAAAAACTGTTGTTCCCGAATCATGGACAAGAGGAACATTCTGGCCATCGGTGCCTCCGCCGGTGGCGTCACGGCCCTGCAGCGGCTGTTCGCGGCGATGCCGGGCGACGTGACCGCCACGGTGTTCGTCGTGCAGCACGTCGGCATGACGCACAGCGTGCTGCCCACGTTGCTGTCGCGCGCCGGCTGGCTGCCGGCCTTCCACCCGGAGGACGGCGAACCGGTGCGTTCCGGCTGGATCCACGTGGCCCCGCCCGACCATCACCTGCTCGTCAAGGACGGCTGCGCGCTGGTGCGCCGCGGCGCGCGGGAGAACCGCTGCCGCCCGGCCATCGACCCGCTCTTCCGGTCGGTGGCGGTCGCCTACGGCGTGCGGACGGTGGGTCTGATCCTGACCGGGACGCTGGACGACGGGACCGCCGGGCTGCGCGCCGTGAAGCGCTGCGGCGGTCTGGCGATGGTGCAGGACCCCGAGGATGCGGAATGGCCCGACATGCCGCGCAACGCCATGCGGCATGTCGCGGTGGACGCCTGCGCCCCGCTGTCCGATCTTCCCGCGTTGCTGGCCTGCCGGCTCTCCGATCCGCCCGGCCCTCCGGTGCCGGTCCCCGCCGACATCGCGGTCGAGGCGCGCATCCCGGAGAACGAGTTCGACGCGATGCCGGGCCTCACCGCCTCCGTCGGCAAGCCGAGCACGCTGACGTGCCCCGATTGCGGCGGCAATCTGGTGGAGATCGAGGACGGCCCGCTGCTGCGCTTCCGCTGCAAGGTCGGCCACGCCTACGGCCCCGCGACGCTGGCGGAGTCGCATCGGGAGGCGATCGAGAAGGCCATCTGGGTGGCCCTGCGCACCCATGAGGACCGCGCCATCATGTTCCGGCGCCTGGCCGAGCGGGCCCGCGAGCATGGGCACCCCGCCGTCGAGGCCAACTGGACGCGGTCGGCGCAGGAGGCGGAACGGACCGTGGCGATGCTGAAGGAGGCGCTGTCGAAACAGGGGCGGGAATTGGCGGGCAGCATGGCCGACGAAGGAGAGGATTGATGGAACGAACTCCAGCCGATGCGGGACGGGCAAAGGCTGGAACCCTGTGACGGACGGCGTCCTGATCGTCATCGGCGCGTCGGCCGGCGGTCTGGAGCCGTTGGAGGCGCTCGTGGCGGGCTTGCCGGCCGGATTGCGCGCGGCGGTCTGCGTCGTCCTGCACATCGGCGACCGGCCCAGCGCCGCGCCGTCCATCCTCGACCGGGCCGGGCCACTTCCGGCCCGTCACGCCATCGACCGGGAGCCGATCCGCTCCGGTCACATCTATGTGGCGCCGCCACGGTGCCATCTGACGGTGGATCCCTCCCGCCACCTGCGCCTGTCGCGCGGCCCCCGCGAGAACGGCACCCGGCCCGCCGCCGACCCGCTGTTCCGCTCAGCCGCCCGGGCCTATGGCTCCAAGGTCATCGGGGTGGTGCTGTCGGGGGGATTGAACGACGGCACGGCGGGCCTCGCCGAGATCAGGCGGCGCGGCGGCATCGCCGTGGTGCAGGACCCGGCGGACGCGCGGCAAGCCGGCATGCCGCGCAGCGCGCTCGACCATGTCGCCGTCGATCATTGTCTGCCGGCGGCCGGCATGGGCGCGCTGCTCGCCCGGCTGGTTGCGGAACGCGATGCGGACGCCGCGGGGCCTGCGGTATCCGGGGAGATGCCGATGGAAAGCACGTACGACCTGAAAATGCCGGCAAACCTGACCTGTCCCGAATGTGGCGGGGCGCTTCGGGAAAGCCAGGCGGAGACTCTGCCCTGCTTCACCTGCCACATCGGCCATCGCTACGGCGCGGACAGCATGGAGGAGGCGCAGCTTCGTATGGTGGAACAGGCGTTCGAGGTGGCGCTGCGCGCCTTGAACGAACGCGCCGCCCTGTGCCTGCGCCTTGCCGAAACGGCGGAGGCGCGGGGGCAGAGCCTGTCGGCCCGACGGTGGGACGAGGCGGGGCGTGAGGCGCGCGGGCGCGCGGAGGTGCTGATCCGCTTCCTGGGGGAGGAATGGATCCGCCCATCCCTATCCCCCGGAAGCGGTGGCGGGTCCGACCGCTTCTGACCGCTTGCGGCCTTTGCTTACCCCACCTCCGCCTTTTCGCCGCCCTCCGCGCCGAGGTGCTGGCGTTCGGTGGTGTCGTGCACGATGGCGAGAAGGACCGGCGGCTGTTCCCCGCCGAAATGCTGAAGGCAGACCTCGACCGGGTAGGGGCCGCGGTGGCTGCCCTCCATCACCGTTTCGAAAACCACCTCCTGCTTGTCGCCCGAGAGGAGGGGCGCGACGAGAGCCCGGAACCGCTCCGCCGACACCCTGGGCATCAGGTCGTGGACGGCCAGCTGCTTCAGATGGTCCAGCTTGTAGCCCAGCTTCGTCTCGGCCCCGCGGTTGACCAGCAGGAAATGGAAGCTGGACGGGTCGAGGAAATAGACCTCGTTCAGGGACTCGCCGATGACGCGCCCGAGATAGCCGGTGAAGGCCTCGCTCCGGGTCTGTTCGGTCACGTCCTCGATGATCAGGACGACGCCGCGGGCGTCCCGCGCCTCGTACAGCAGGGGGGAGAGCCGGACCCGGCAGGTCACCGTGCGGCCGCGCCGGTCCACGGCGGTCAGCGTGACGGGGGGCTGCGGCGCCTCGCTGTGCAGGACGTTCTCCAGGTCGGTGCGGAGCCGCAGCACCGGCAGGCCGATGTCGAGGTCGAGGAAACACTCGCCCTGCACCTCCTCGGCGCGCAGGCCCCACATGTTCTCGCCCCAGCGGTTCCAGGAGCGCACGCACAGATTCTGGTCCAGGACGATGATGCCCACGTCCATGCTGCGCAGGATCGATTCCGAGTAGCGCCGGAACTCCCCCGACTCCTCGCCCTGGCGGCGCAGCTCCTCGTTGGCGACCTCCAGCTCCTCGTTCGCGGAGCGCAGCTCCTCGTTCATGGTCTCCAGTTCCTCGTTGGTGGACTGGAGTTCCTCGTTGGTGGTTTCCAACTCCTCGTTGGTGGACTGCAGCTCCTCGTTGGTCGTCTCCAGCTCCTCGTTGGAGCTTTGCAGCTCCTCGATCGTCGTCTCCAGGCTCTCCTGCGCCGCCTCAAGCTCCTGCTGGACCTGGAAATGCCGGCTGGTGTCGGTGAAGCCGAGCAGCGTGGCGAAGGGCTTGCCGTCGCGCCCGTAGAGCAGGGAGATTTCGATGCTCAGGCGCATCGGCTCGCCCGGCGGGCGGGCGAACTCCTGATGCTCGATGCGCACCACGCGCCCGGTCTTCTGCACCTCCTCAATGCGCGAGCGCAGCTCCGCCGGGCGGTAGGAGATCGACAGGTCCTGGAACGGGCGGCCGATGTCGATCTCGCCCACGTCGAGCAGGCGCCGGGCCATGGTGTTGGCGAAGACGAGGATGCCGTCGCCGTTGACCGACAGGTAGGCGGTGGCGCTGCTGTCCACGATGCCTTCCATCAGGCGGCTCTGGAAGCTCTGCCGGTGATTGTTGCTCTCCGGCGTGATGGTCAGGCTGCCGCCCAGGCTGCGCCGCCATTCCTGCGGCACCTTGCGGAAGATGCGGCTCTTCAGGTTGACCGGCTCGAACATCTTGGAGCGGGCGAGCTGGGTCTCGGCCTTGCCCAGGAACAGGACGCCGTCGCCCGTCAGCGCGTAGTGCAGCCGCGGCAGGACGATGTTCTGGGTCTCGCTCTCCAGATAGATCAGAAGGTTGCGGCAGACCAGCAGGTCGATGCGCGAGATCGGGGCGTCGGTCACCAGATTGTGCCGGCCGAAGATCACGCATTTGCGCAGTTCGCGCTGGAAGACGTAGTGGTTGTTGGTGCGCTCGAAATACCGGTCGAGGTACGGCGGCGGCACGCTTTCCACGTCGCGCGGGGAGTAGATGGCGTGCCGGGCGGTGTTCAGCGCCGCCTCGTCCAGGTCGGTGGCGTAGATCTTCACCCGGTTGATGAAGGCGTCCTTGCCCAGCGCCTCGGCGAACAGCATGGCGAGGGAATAGGGCTCCTCCCCCGACGCGCAACCGGCGCTCCAGATGCGGATGGGGTCGCGGTCGGAACGCTGCGCCAGGATCTGCGGGACGACCTCCTTCCGCAGCACGTCCCAAGACTCGGTGTCGCGGAAGAAGGAGGTCACGTTGATCAGCACGGTGTTCAGAAGATGGATGAATTCCTGCGGGTCGGCTTCCAGCAGGCCGTGGTAGGCGGCGAAATCATCGCAGCCGGCCTCCTCCATCCGGCGGCGAATGCGCCGCTGCAGGCTGGTGCGCTTGTAGCCGCGGAAATCGAGGCCGCGGCTTTCCTGGATATAGCGGATCAGCGCCTCGAATTCGGGATCGACGGGTTCCTTGGCGCTGGCTTCCTTGCCGGACATCTCAGTGTGCCTCGTCCCAATTGCCGCCGATGCCGGCCTCCGCCACCAGCGGCACGCCGAGCGTGGCGGCGCCCTCCATGACCGAGCGCACCAGGGCGGCGGCGCGTTCGGCCTGGTCCTCCGGCGCCTCGAACAGCAGTTCGTCGTGCACCTGGAGCAGCATGCGCACGTCGTCGAATCCGGCCTCCTTGAGGGCGCCGGGCACGCGGGCCATGGCGCGCTTCATGATGTCGGCGGCGGTGCCCTGGATCGGCGCGTTGATCGCCTGCCGTTCCGCGAAGGCGCGGCGGGCGGCGTTCTTGTCGTGGATGCCGGGGATGTAACAGCGCCGCCCGAACAGAGTCACCACATGGCCGTTCTGGCGGGCGAAGGCCTTGGTCGCCTCCATCCACACCTTCAGCTCGTGGAAGCGCTCGAAATAGGCCTTGATGAAGGCGTTGGCCTCGCCCGGCGCGATGCCGAGCTGGCGGCCCAGCCCGAAGCCGGATATGCCGTAGATGATGCCGAAGTTGATCGCCTTGGCCTTGCGCCGGATTTCCGAGGTCATCTGGTCCAGCGGCACGCCGAAGACCTGGCTGGCGGTGGCGGCGTGAATGTCGATGCCGTCCTGGAAGGCCTGTTTCAGCGCGGCGATGTCGGCCATCTCCGCGACCAGCCGCAGCTCGATCTGCGAATAGTCCACCGAGATCAGCCGGTGCCCCGGCGCCGCGACGAAGGCGCGGCGGATCTTGCGCCCCTCCTCGGTGCGGACCGGGATGTTCTGCAGGTTCGGGTCGGTCGAGGACAGGCGGCCGGTGTTGGTCGCCGCCATGGCGAAGGCAGTGTGCACCCGCTCCGACCCCTCGACGATCTGGGCCTGGAGCGCGTCGGTGTAGGTGTTCTTCAGCTTGGCGAGCTGCCGCCAGTCGAGCACGCGCTGGGCGATGACGTGGCCCTGCTCCGCCAGCTCCTCCAGCACGCTGGAATCGGTGGAGTAGGCGCCGGTCTTGCCCTTCTTGCCGGTGCCGAGCTTCATCTCGTCGAACAGGATCTCGCCGAGCTGCTTGGGCGAGCCGATGTTGAAGCTGCGCCCGGCGTGCCCGTGCACCTCCTTCTCGATCTCCGCCATGCGGACGGCGAGGTCCTGCGAGAGCCGGGCCAGCGCCGCGCGGTCCACGCGGATGCCGCAGGACTCCATGTCGGCGATCACCGGGACCAGCGGGCGTTCCAGCGTCTCGTAGACGGTGACCATCCGCTCGTCGACCAGCCGCGGCTTCAGCGTCCGCCACAGCCGCAGCGTGATGTCGGCGTCCTCCGCGGCGTAGGCCAGCGCCTTGTCCAGCGGCACGCGGTCGAAGGTGATCTGGTTCTTCCCGGTGCCGCAGACCTCCTTGTAGGGGATGGTCGTGTGGCCGAGATGCAGCTCCGCCAGCTCATCCATGCCATGGCCGTGGGCGCCGCCCTCCAGCACGTAGGAGATCAGCATGCTGTCGTCGACCGGCGACACGCGCACGCCGTGGCGGGCGAACAGCTGGTGGTCGAACTTGAAATTGTGCCCGATCTTGAGGATCGCCGGGTCCTCCAGCACCTCCTTCAGGGCCTTCAGCGCGTCCTCCGCCGGGATCTGCTTCGGCGCTTCCGGCGTCTCGAAGGACAGCTCCCCGCTGGCCGCGGCGTTGGGGGCCCGATGCGCCAGGGGGATGTAGCAGGCCAGCCCCGGCTCCGTCGCCAGCGAGATGCCGACCAGCGTCGCCGTGGCGGGCGTCAGCGAGTCGGTCTCGGTGTCCACGGCCAGGATGCCGGTGGTCCGGGCGCGCTCCAGCCAGACGGCCAGCGCGTCGAGGTCCTGCACCAGCGCGTAGCGCTGCTCGACGTCGGTCGGCGGGGCGGGGCGGCTGCGCGGCGCGCCGGCCTCCGCCTCCAGGGCGGGGGAGAAAGCGGCGGCCTTGGCCGGAGCCGCCGACGGCGTGGCGGAGGGAACCGCGCCGTCGGCGATGGTGCCGTCCTTGCGCATCTCCGCCTCGACGCGGCTGACGATGGTGCGGAAGCCCTGGGCGCGCAGGAAGTCGATCAGCTTCTGGTGGTCGGGCTCGCGGACGCGCAGCTCCTCCAGCGGCTTCGGCGGCGGGGCGTGGTCGTCCAGCATGACGAGGCGGCGGGAGATGCGCGCCTGCTCCGCGAAGTCGATCAGCTTCTGGCGGCGGGCCGGCTGCTTGATCTCGCCGGCGCGGGCCAGCAGCGATTCCAGGTCGCCGTATTCGGTGATGAGCTGGGCGGCGGTCTTCACGCCGATGCCCGGCACGCCCGGCACGTTGTCCACGCTGTCGCCGGCGAGCGCCTGCACGTCCACCACCTTGTCGGGGGCGACGCCGAACTTCTCGAACACCTCGTCGGGGCCGATGGGCTTGTTCTTCAGCGGGTCGAGCATCCGCACGCCGGGGCGGACGAGCTGCATCATGTCCTTGTCGGACGACACGATGGTGACCTCGCGCCCGGCCTCGTTGGCCAGCCGCGCGTAGGTGGCGATCAGGTCGTCGGCCTCGTAGCCCTCCAGCTCCAGGCAGGGCAGGCAGAAGGCCTCCGTCGCCTCGCGGATCAGGGCGAACTGGGGCTTCAGCTCCTCCGGCGGCTCGGGGCGGTGGGCCTTGTATTCGGGATAGAACTCGTTGCGGAAGTTCAGCCGCTTCGAATCGAAGACCACCGCCACGGCGGACGCCTTGAGGTCGGCCAGCAGCTTCAGCAGCATGTTGGAGAAGCCCAGCACGGCGTTGACCGGCGTGCCGTCCGGACGGTTCAGCATCGGCAGGGCGTGGAAGGCCCGGAAGATGAAGCCCGACCCGTCCACCAGATACAGGCCGCTGCCGTCCCCGGCGGGTGCGGGGGCGTCGGTGACGGTCTGGAGCGTGTCGGTGGTCTTTTCGTCGGACATGATGCGGCCTCTTCCCTTCGGGGCGATACCATGGCCGAAGGCGGCCCGAGAGTCGAGCGTGCCCGACGCCGCCGAAGGCCGGCCGCGGAGGGCCGGACGCTCAATCGCCGGTTTCGCTGTTCGGGGCGGCAACCGGCTTGGACTCGGGGGAGCCGCGCTCGCGCAGGTAGATGCCGAGCACGACCAGCACGCCCATGGACAGGAACTCGCTCTGCCAGTTCTGGAAGCTCTCGTACCAGAATTCCGGATCGGCCAGGGTTTCGCCCATGGTCTTGGCGGGCTGATGGTGCCACGCCGCCTCTTCGTTCGAGCGCCGCGTGCTGCCCGCCAGATGCAGGACGAAGGACATCACGAACAGGCCCACCAAGGCGATGCTGAGCGAATGGGAATAGAGACGAAGCAGCAGCCCGCCCCGGTGCACCGGCCACGGCGCGTCGGGGTCGCCGCGCCGCCGCTCGGGCGCCTCGTCCTCCGGGTTGGCCTCTCCCGGCTTCTTGGATTCCGAGGAGCCCTTCTGGACCAGGATGGCGGTCAGCAGCACATAGACCGACATCTGGAGGAACTCGCTCTCCCAGTTCTCGAAGGTCGCCGACAGGAAATGGCCGGTGGTCAGATAGTCGAGGAGGCCGACCGGCGGCTGGGCGTGGAGGCGCAGCTCCTCCGCCAGGGCCCGCCATCCGGCCATCACCTGCCCGATGATCGAGACGAGGAACAGCCCGAACAAGGCGACCGACAACCCGTTGTCCCGCAGGAAGCGACGCATGTGCTGCACCGTGATTCTGATGCCACGCCCTGGTCCGTCAACGCTTGGCCGGGCAAGAGGTTTCCCCGGCGCCCCCGAAGCCGCGCCAGGAACCTTGAACGGCGGGGTCCTGTTGACGGGAGGCGCCTCACAACAACCTTTGGTCACCTTCCCATGAACCACTCTGTCGCCGGAGCCATCGCCGGTTTGGCCGGCACCGTCGCCATGACGGCGGCCATGCGCGCGATGTTCCGCGCCCTGCCGGAGAAGGACCGCTACCCCTTGCCGCCGCGCCTGATCACGGACCGCGTCGTGGGCCCGACCGGCGTGATGGACGCGATGGACGAACCGGAGCGCCGCGACCTGACGCTCGCCCTGCATTACGGCTACGGCGCCGCCGCCGGAGCGCTGTATCCGGCGGTCGCGCGCCGGATCGACGGGCCAGCGGTGGCGACGGGGATCGGCTACGGCCTCGCCGTCTGGGGCGCCAGCTATCTGGGGTGGATTCCGGCGATGCGCATCCTGACCCCGGCGACCCGCCATCCGCGCGCCCGCAACGGCCTGATGCTGGCCGCCCATGTGGTGTGGGGAGGGGTGACGGGGGTCACGGCCGCGTATCTGCTGGGAATGGGCAACCGGAGCCGGTCCGGTGCGGAGCCGATGGCGGGCACTCGCGAGCATGACTCTGCTGTTCGGGAGCTGGCGTAGCGTTCCCACAGCGATACGGGGATGCAAGCGGGGGCCCGAACAAAAAAGGCCTAGCCCGCATTGCGGCTAAGCCTTTGAAATCGCTGGCGGACCCGAATGGATTCGAACCATCGGCCTCTGCCTTCGGAGGGCAGCGCTCTATCCAGCTGAGCTACGGGTCCATCATCAGCGGAGGCGCACCATAGCGAAAAGCCTCGCCCAGTGCAAACACTCCTTTCGACATTTTTTCACAGCCCCGCCGGAGCCTCCATCCGCGCCTATTTCGCGGCCAGGAGGCTGCGGTTGCGGTCGGCGCCGCTGGCCAGGGGCTGCTTGGGGTTCTCGATCCAGGCGGCGATGTCGTTGACCACCACCTGACCCTTCAGGTCGCGCAGCAGCATGTGCCAGCCGTCGGGATAGACCGCCACCACATGCCGCCCGCCGGCCTCGAAATCCTCGACCGCGCGGTTGACCGGGGTCTTCGGCAGCACCTCCTCGTGGGCGCCATAGAGCACCAGGGACGGCACCTTCAGATGCCCGCAGGCGGCAAGGGCCGAACCCATCAGGTCGGTCAGCCCCTCCAGCGCATCGACGCGCGAGCCCTTGATGACCAGCGGGTCGCGGCCCAGCGCGCGCAGCATCTCGATGTTGTCGGACGCCTGGATCTTCAGATCCTTCGGCGGGTGCACCACCATCCCAGGAACGGTGTTGTAGCTGAGCCAGAGCAGGGCCCGCGGGAAGAACCCCATCGCGTCGCGGCCCCAGACGGCGGGGGCGACCAGGATCGTGCCGTTCACGTTGGGCGGAGTCGGGCCGGTCATCGCCGTCAGCACCACGGCGCCGCCCATGCTCTCGCCCATCAGATACACCGGCAGGCCGGGGTGGCGGGCGTGGATCTGGGACACCGCCGTCTTCAGGTCGGCCACCAGCGTGTCGGTGCCCGGCCAGATGCCGGTGTTCCGCGTGGCGCCGAAGCCGCGCTGGTCGTAGGCGTAGACCGCGATCCCCCGCGTGGCGAGGCTGCGCCCGGCCCCGTCGAAGGCGTTGGAGTAGTCGTTGTAGCCGTGCAGGGCCAGAACCACCGCGCGCGGGGGCCCGTCCTGGGGCAGCCAGCGGCGCAGCGGCAGTTCGAAGCCGTCGGCGGCGATCAGGGCGTTGTCGGTCAGGGCCGGCTGGGTCACGGGAAGACCCATCGGCTGATAGGCCGCGGTGCAGCCCGACAGCAGAAGGCCGATCCCGACGATCAGTTTCGCCATCCGGCCGGCCGCCCTACGCCGCATCGTGCGCGATCTCCTTGCGGGCGTGGGCGCCGCCGGTCAGCTGCAGGAAGATGTCCTCCAGGTCCGATTCCTCGGTGCTGAGATCGACCACCCCCAGCCCGGCCGCGGCCAGCGCGGCGAGGATGCCGTCCACCCGCTGGCGGCTCGGCTGGTAGCGGACGATCAGGCGCCGCGGCTCGGCCAGTTCGGCGGTGAAGGCGGACAGCTCCGCCGGAACGGCGTCCAGGTCGCGGTCGACCAGAACGGTCAGCGCCTTGGCGTCCACCCGGCGGAGCAGGGTGGCCGTCGGCTCGCAGGCCACCACCGTGCCATGGTTGATGATGGCGATGGAGTCGCACAACTCCTGCGCCTCTTCCAGATAATGGGTGGTCAGCAGCACCGTCGAGCCCTCGCGGTTCAGCTTGCGCACATGCTCCCACAACTGGATGCGCAGCTCCACGTCCACGCCGGCGGTCGGCTCGTCCAGCACCAGGACGGGCGGGGTGTGCACCATCGCCTTCGCCACCATCAGCCGCCGCTTCATGCCGCCCGACAGCGAGCGGGCGTAGGCGTCGGCCTTGTCGCGCAAGCCCACCGCCTCCAGCAGCTCCTCGGTCCGGCGCTCGGCCTTGGGCACGCCGTAGAGGCCGGCCTGAAGCTCCAGCATTTCCCGCGGGGTGAAAAAAGGGTCCATGTTCAGTTCCTGGGGGACCACGCCGATCGACGCCCGCGCCTGGCGCGGATGGGCGTCGATGTCGGTTCCCCAGATCGACACCGTGCCGCCGGTCTTGTTGACCAGCCCGGCCATGATGTTGATGAGCGTGGACTTGCCCGCCCCGTTCGGCCCCAGCAGCCCGAACACCGCCCCGCGCGGAATCGCCAGGTCGATGCCCTTAAGGGCTTGTTTCGGGCCGGCCTTTCCCGAGGCCTGGTAGGTCTTGGTGAGGCCGCGCACCTCCACGGCGTAGGCGGGGACGGGGTGGGCGGGCAGGGCGGCGGCGTTCAGCGGGGCGTGCGCAACCATGGAATCGAAACGGGCCTTTCCGGTCGTGCCCCGAGTCCGAATCCCCGGGGGCGATCACTGTCCAATCACTTGATCCGTCCGGCGCGTTGGGTATGATCCGACCCCGCGCGCGTGCCTCATTCGGTGGGCATCTTAACGATGGCGTTAACGCGCGCGTGTGTCAAAGTGGAGGATGTCTGCCATGCAGCCAATTGAAACGATCGAAGTCGAGACCCTGACCGTCGGGTGCGACGGTGGCGGCGGTGCGCTCGGCCACCCGCTGGTCTATCTGACGCTGAGCGCCGAGGGGAAGGTCGAATGCCCCTACTGCTCGCGCCACTTCGTCCTGAAGGAAGGCGCGAAGACGGGCACGCACGGGCACTGATCCCGGCGGCGCGTCTTACAGGGCGGAAATCCCGCGCGCAGCAAGGGCCGGAGCGATCCGGCCCTTTTCGTTTGCCGGTAGCCCGAATCATGGCCCAAACATGGTCCGGGCCGATGATCGCGGTCGATTCTGTGGCCTTTCCGCCACCCGGCGCTGCGGCGATGCAACGTCCGGGAGGGATGGGTCATAGGCCCCTTTTATTGCAATTGTGAAAAATATAGAACGAACCGCCTTGACGCGCGCCGCGATCCGCCTTCTACTTTTTTGCAGCGCAAAAGAGGCGCCCATCGCAATTGCCCGCTCAGGTCCTCCGCATGCTTTTTCCTGAGGCCAACGCTCTCGCGCCAGATGAGGCCCGATCCATGAGCCAAGAGACGGAAGAGCAATACAGAAGTATTTTCGAGAACGCGGTCGAAGGTATTTACCAGACCACGGTGGACGGGCGTTATCTGCGGGTCAACCCGGCGCTGGCGCGGATCTACGGCTACCGGTCGCCGGCCGATCTGATCGACAACCTGACGGACATCGCCGGCCAGCTCTACGTCGACCCCGGCAAGCGCGAGGCCTTCGCCCGCCTGATGGCCGAGCGCGACGTGGTGCAGAGCTTCGAGGCGCGGGTCTTCCGCAACGACGGCTCGATCATCTGGATTTCCGAGAACGCGCGCTGCGTGCGCGATCCGCAGGGCCGCATCCGCTATTACGAAGGCACCGTCCAGGACATCACCGAGCGCAAGCAGCACGAGGAGAAGATCCGTCTGCTCGCCACCGTCTTCGACAGCGTGGCCGACGGCATCCTGATCGTGGACCCCGATCTGTCCGTGCAGGCGGTCAACCCGGCCTACGAGGTGATGACCGACTTCCAGCGGGAGGAGCTTCTCCACCGCCCGCTGGTGATTTTCGCCCCCGGCTCGCACGAGCGCGCCTTCATCGACGACATCTGGCGCGCCGCCCGCACCGAGGGGCGCTGGCAGGGAGAGGTCACCAGCTTCCGCCATTCCGGCGACGCCTTCGCGGCCTCGCTGTCGGTCACGGCGGTGCGCGCGCCGGGCGGGGCGCTGGAGCATTACGTGCTGACGCTCGCCGACATCAGCCAGCGCAAGTACCAGGAACACCAGATCCGCTACCAGGCCAGCTTCGACCGGCTGACCGACCTGCCGAACCGCTGGCTGGTCTGCGAACGGCTGGAGGAGGCCATCGCGCGCGCCCAGCGCATGCGCACCAAGGTCGCCGTGGCCTTCCTCGACCTCAACCGCTTCAAGCAGGTCAACGACACGCTGGGTCACCACGCCGGCGACGACCTGCTGAAGCTGGTGGCCAAGCGGCTGCGCAACTGCACCCGCGTGTCCGACACGGTGGGCCGGCTGGGCGGCGACGAGTTCCTGATCGTGGCGCCCGACGCGGTGGACCGCGCCGCCGGCGCCCGGTTGGTCGAGAAGGTGCTCTATTCGATGGGCGAGCCCTTCGCCGTCCACAACCAGGAACTCTTCTGCGGCGCCTCGATCGGCGTCGCCTTCTTCCCCGACGACGGCGAAACGGCGGACCAGCTCCTGCGCAACGCCGACCTCGCCATGTACCACGCCAAGCGCAACCCGGAATGCAAGTTCGTCTTCTACGAGGCGGGCATGCGCGAGCGCACCGGCTTCACGCTGGGGCTGGAAAGCGACCTGCGCCGGGCCGCCGCGACCGGCGAGGAGTTCGAGCTGCATTTCCAGCCCAAGGTGGACATGCCGCACCGCGGCTATCACCGGGTGATCGGGGCGGAGGCGCTGATCCGCTGGCGCCATCCGGTCCGCGGCCTCGTCAGCCCGGCGGAGTTCATCCCGCTGGCCGAGGAGACCGGCCTGATCTGGGAGATCGGCGCCTGGACGCTGCGGGAGGCCTGCGGCCGGCTGGCCGGCTGGCTGGCCGCGGGGCTGGACATCGCGTCGGTGTCGGTCAATCTGTCGCCACGCCAGTTCCAGGACGCGCGTCTGGTGACTTTCGTCCGCGACGTGGTGGAGCGCAGCGGCGTGCCGCCCGAACGGTTGGAGCTGGAGCTGACCGAGGGCGCCATGATCGGCGACATCGAGAAGGCGGTGACCATCCTGCACGGTCTGAAGGGGATCGGCATCCGCCTGTCCATCGACGATTTCGGGACCGGCTATTCCTCCCTGGCCTATCTGAAACGCTTCCCGATCAACACGCTGAAGATCGACCGCAGCTTCGTCCGCGACATCGTGCAGTCCTCGACCGACCCGGCCATCGTCAACACCATCGTGAACCTCGCCGACAGCCTGGGCTTCGACACCATCGCCGAAGGGGTGGAGACGGAGGAACAGGCGGACATGCTGCGCCGCCAGCGCTGCACGCGCATCCAGGGCTTCCTGATCAGCCGCCCGCTGGACGTGGATGCCTTCGAGCGCTTCCTGCTGGAGAACGCCGGGTAACCGGGTCCCGCGATCGCGCCTTCATCTTCGGAGCCTCCCCCTGGAGAGATCCCCGGTCGACCGATCGCTGTCCAACAGCGACGGCGGCAGCGACGGCGGCGGGGCGGCCGCGTCATCGACGCGCCGGCGGTGGGGGCATTTGCCTCCAAACACTCCAAAACGCGCCGCAACTCCGACGCGACATTCCCCCCAATTCCAAGTGCGCTCGTGAAACAGTTCGCTGAGCGAACATAATCGCTTGCGGGCTAGTGGTATCTGGTATACCGTATCACCAATCCAAGCCGCTTCCCTTCTCCGGGGCAACGAAACCGCGGCCCAAACCCCTTCAGCCGGGGGCCCTCCCACGCGAGGGGAAAGAAGAGTCAGGGACGGGAACAGCCATGCAGACGATGAGTTTCTCGGTCGCACCCCTCGATCAGGGGATGAGCTTCAAGGCCAAGGCCTACCAGGCGTTGCGCCAGGCCATCACCCAGATGGACATCTACGGCGGGCCGAGCGAGATCCGCCTCGACGAGCGCCAGCTCTGCGAGGCGCTGGGCGTCAGCCGCACCCCGGTGCGCGAGGCGATGGCGCTGCTGGAGCAGGAGGGCTTCATCCGCTCCATGCCCCGGCGCGGCATCTTCGTGGTGCGCAAGACCAAGGCGGAGATCATCGAGATGATCACCGTCTGCGCGGCTCTGGAGGGCATGGCCGCCCGCCTCTTCGTCGAGCGCGCCGACGAGCGCGGCATGGCCGACCTGCACGAGACCTTCGACCGCTTCGCCGAAGGCGAGCTGGCCGATCACGTGCTGGAGTATTCCGACGCCAACGTCGCCTTCCACCAGTCGATCATCCAGGCCTCGGGCTGCACGCTCATCGCCGACCTGACCGACCGCTTCTTCATCCACATGCGGGCCATCCGCCGCGTCACCATGCGCCGCGGCGGCCGGGCCGAGACGTCCATCGTCGAGCACCGCGACATCATCGACGCCCTGACCCGGCGCGACGCCGACCTGGCCGAGCGGCGGGTGCGCGAGCACACGCTGGGGCTGGCCCGCCATGTCGAACAGCACTGCGATTTTCTCGATTGACCGATCGTGATCCGAATAAGAGTCGGGGAGGAGTAACCCTTATGTCAGCCGTCACAGTCCTCAACAACCAAGCCACGGCCGCCACCGATGCGGAACCGGCGCTGACGGATGGTTTCCAGCTCGTCATCGATGCCCTCAAGCTCAACGGCATCGAGAACCTCTACGTCGTGCCGGGCATCCCGATTTCCGACCTGCTGCGCATGGCCCAGGGCGAGGGGCTGCGGGTCATCTCCTTCCGCCACGAGCAGAACGCCGGCAACGCCGCGGCGATCGCCGGCTTTCTGACCAAGAAGCCGGGCGTGTGCATGACCGTCTCGGCGCCGGGCTTCCTCAACGGCCTGACCGCGCTGGCCAACGCCACCACCAACTGCTTCCCGATGATCCTGATCTCCGGTTCCTCGGAGCGCGAGATCGTCGACCTCCAGCAGGGCGACTACGAGGAGATGGACCAGCTGGCCATCGCCAAGCCGCTGTGCAAGGCGGCCTTCCGCGTGCTGCACGCCCAGGACATCGGCATCGCGGTGGCCCGGGCCATCCGCGCCGCGGTGTCGGGCCGTCCGGGCGGCGTCTACCTCGACCTGCCGGCCAAGCTGTTCTCGCAGGTGATGGACGCCGCCGAGGGTGCCCGCTCGCTGGTCAAGGTGGTCGACGCCGCGCCGGCGCAGCTGCCCTCGCCGGACTCGGTGGCGCGCGCGCTGGAGGTGCTGAAGGGCGCCAAGCGGCCGCTGATCATCCTCGGCAAGGGGGCGGCCTACGCCCAGGCCGACGAGGCGGTGCGCGAGCTGGTCGAGAAGAGCGGCATCCCGTTCCTGCCGATGAGCATGGCCAAGGGTCTGCTGCCCGACACCCACCCGCAGTCGGCGGGCGCGGCGCGCTCGATGGTTCTGAAGGACGCCGACGTGGTGGTGCTGGTGGGGGCGCGGCTGAACTGGCTGCTGTCGCACGGCAAGGGCAAGACGTGGGGCGAGCCGGGGTCGAAGACCTTCATCCAGATCGACATCGAGCCGCGCGAGATGGACAGCAACGTGGCGATCGTGGCGCCACTGGTCGGCGACATCGGGTCGTGCGTGTCGGCGCTGACGGCGGGCATGGCCAAGGGCTGGACGCCGCCGGCGGCGGAATGGACCGGGGCGGTTGCGGCGCGCAAGGAGGCGAACATCGCCAAGATGGCGCCCAAGCTGATGAGCAACGCCTCGCCGATGAACTTCCACGGCGCGCTGGGCGCTCTGCGCCGGGTGGTGCAGGAGCGGCCGGACGCGCTGCTGGTGAACGAGGGGGCCAACACGCTGGACTTGGCGCGCGGGATCATCGACATGCACCAGCCGCGCAAGCGCCTGGACGTCGGGACCTGGGGCGTGATGGGCATCGGGATGGGCTTCGCGGTGGCGGCGGCTGTGGAGTCGGGCAAGCCGGTGCTGGCGGTGGAGGGCGACAGCGCCTTCGGCTTCTCGGGCATGGAGGTGGAGACGATCTGCCGCTACAACCTGCCGGTGTGCATCGTGGTGTTCAACAACAACGGCATCTACAAGGGGACGGACGTGAACCCGACGGGCGGGTCGGACCCGTCGCCGATGGTCTTCGTGCCGGACTCGCGCTACGACAAGATGATGGAGGCCTTCGGCGGCGCTGGCGTCAACGTGACGACGCCGGACGAGCTGTACCGGGCGGTCAGCGCGGCGATGGACAGCGGCCGGCCGACGCTGATCAACGCGGTGATCGACCCCAACGCCGGGTCGGAGAGCGGCAACATCGGCAGCCTCAACCCCACCAGCGCCGTCCGCAAGGGGCCCAAGCAGTAACGCCTTCCTATATCTAAAAAATAAAGCCCCCCGGGCAAAACCGGGGGGCGGTTCCAGAACGACTGCACGACATCCCAACGTTACGAAGAATCAAGCCTGAGACGAGAGGGGAGGGCGGACATGGACACGGCCATCGTCGCCAAAGACGACACAAAAAGGCGCGCCATCCATCCCGGTTCGGGGCGCCGGAACACCCGGCCCCAGCCGAAGGGCCGGCAGGTCGATCCGGCGGCACTGGCGGAGGTGCAGGGGCTTCTCGGTGACCGGTCCCGGCAGCGGGATCTGTTGATCGAGCATCTGCACCTGTTGCAGGACACCTATCACGGGCTGCACGCCCGCCATCTCGCGGCGCTCGCCCACGAGATGCGGCTGGCCCTGGTGGAGGTGTACGAGGTGGCGTCCTTCTACGCCCACTTCGACATCGTGATGGACGGCGAGGAAGCCCCTCCGCCCGTGACCGTCCGGGTCTGCGACAGCCTGTCCTGCTGCATGGCCGGCGGCGAAAAGCTGCTCGACGAGTTGAAGGCCGCCGACATGGGTCCGGGCGTCCGGGTGGTGCGCGCGCCCTGCATGGGCGCCTGCCACAACGCCCCGGCGGTGGCCATCGGCCACGCCCTGCACGAGAACGCCACGGTCGAGAGCGTGGTGACCGCCGTGAAGAACGGCGAGACGCACCCGCAGCTCCCCACCTACATCAGCCTGGAGCAGTACAAGGCGGAGGGCGGCTACCGCCTGCTGGCCGAGTGCCTCGCCGGCAACGTCCCGGTGGACGACATCCTCGGCAAGCTGGAGGGCGCCAACCTGCGCGGCCTCGGCGGCGCCGGCTTCCCGACCGGCCGCAAGTGGCGCTTCGTCCGCCACGAGCCCGGCCCCCGCCTGATGGCGGTGAACGGGGACGAGGGCGAGCCGGGCACCTTCAAGGACCGCTTCTACCTCGAGAACGATCCGCACCGCTTCCTGGAAGGGATGCTGATCGGCGCCTGGGTGGTCGAGGCGACCGACGTCTACATCTACCTGCGCGACGAGTACCCGCACATCCGCGAGCTGCTGGAGCATGAGATCGCCGCTGTGGAGAAGGCGGGCCTCGCCGGGCACACCCGCATCCATCTGCGGCGCGGCGCCGGGGCCTACATCTGCGGCGAGGAGTCCGCGATGCTGGAGAGCATCGAGGGCAAGCGCGGCCTGCCGCGGCACAAGCCGCCCTTCCCGTCGGTGGTCGGCCTGTTCGGCCGCCCGACCCTCATCAACAACGTCGAGACGTTGTTCTGGATCAGGGACATCCTTGAGAAGGGCGCCGACTGGTGGGGCGGCCACGGGCGCAACGGCCGCAAGGGCCTGCGCAGCTACTCCGTCTCCGGTCACGTCAAGGACCCGGGCGTGAAGCTGGCCCCCGCTGGCCTCACCATCCGCGAGCTGATCGACGAGTATTGCGGCGGCATGGCCGACGGCCACACGCTCAAGGGCTATCTGCCCGGCGGCGCGTCGGGCGGCATCCTGCCCGCCAGCATGGACGACATCCCGCTGGACTTCGGCACGCTGGAGCAGCACGGCTGCTTCATCGGCTCCGCCGCGGTGGTCGTGCTGTCGGACAAGGACGACATGCGCAAGGTCGTGCGCAACCTGCTGGACTTCTTCGAGGACGAGAGCTGCGGCCAGTGCACGCCCTGCCGCGTCGGAACGGAGAAGGCGGTGGCGCTCATCAAGCAGCCGGTGTGGGACGAGCCGCTTCTGACGGAACTCGCACGGCTGATGGGCACGGCGTCGATCTGCGGCCTGGGTCAGGCCGCGATGAACCCACTCAAGAGTGCGCTGAAGCACTTCCGCGACGATCTGCGCGGGGAGGTCCAGTGATATGAGCGACCGCATCCTGTTCCACCTCGACGACGAACTCGTCGAAGCCCACCCCGGCGAGACCATCTGGCAGGTCGCCAACCGCCTGGGCACCGAGATCCCGCATCTCTGCTACGCCGACGAGCCGGGCTACCGCGCGGACGGCAACTGCCGGGCCTGCATGGTCGAGATCGACGGCGAGCGCGCCATGTCGGCCTCCTGCGTGCGCCACCCGACCCCGGGCATGCGCGTCCGCTCGGCCAGCGAGAACGCCAAGTTCGCCCGCAAGATGGTCATCGAGATGCTGGTCGCCGACCAGCCGAAGCGGGAGGAGGCCCACGACCCGGACAGCAAGTTCTGGCGCTGGGCCGACCGTCTGGAGGTCTCGGACAGCCGCTTTCCCAGCCGGGAGTGCGCGCCGAAGCCCGACTTCAGCCACCCGGCCATGGCGGTGCAGCTCGACGCCTGCATCCAGTGCAACCTGTGCGTCCGCGCCTGCCGCGAGGTCCAGGTCAACGACGTGATCGGCATGGCGCTGCGCGGCCACAAGGAGACGATCGTCTTCGACTTCGCCGACCCGATGGGTGACAGCACCTGCGTCGCCTGCGGCGAGTGCGTCCAGGCCTGCCCGACCGGCGCGCTGATGCCGAAGACCCAGGTGGACCTGAACAGCGGCGTCTTCGCCGCCGCCCCGGACCGCCAGGTGGACAGCGTCTGCCCGTATTGCGGCGTCGGCTGCCAGCTGACCTACAACATCAAGGACGAGAAGCTGCTGTCGGTGACGGGCCGCGACGGTCCCGCCAACAAGAACCGGCTGTGCGTCAAGGGCCGCTTCGGCTTCGATTACATCCACCACCCGCACCGCCTGACCAAGCCGCTGATCCGCAAAGAGGGCGTGTCCAAGCACGACGTGGACATCGACCCGCTCAACCCGCTGACCCACTTCCGCGAGGCGAGCTGGGAGGAGGCCCTGGAGGTCGCCACCGCCGGCCTGCGCAAGATCCGCGACGAGCGGGGCGGCTCGGCGCTCGCCGGCTTCGGTTCGGCCAAGGGCTCCAACGAGGAGGCCTATCTGTTCCAGAAGCTGGTGCGCGTCGGCTTCGGCACCAACAACGTCGACCATTGCACCCGCCTGTGCCACGCCTCCTCGGTGGCGGCGCTCATCGAGGGCATCGGGTCGGGCGCGGTGACCGCTCCCTTCATGGCGGCCAAGGACGCCGAGGTGATCGTCGTCATCGGCTCCAACCCGACGGAGAACCACCCGGTCGCCGCGACCTTCTTCAAGAACGCGGCCAAGCGCGGCGCCAAGCTGGTCATCATGGACCCGCGCGGCCAGGTGCTGAAGCGCCACGCCAGCCACATGCTGCAGTTCAAGCCGGGCCGCGACGTGCCGATGCTGAACGCCATGCTGAACGTCATCATCAGCGAGGGGCTGTACGACGCTCAGTATGTGGCCGAGCACACCCAGGACTTCGAGGAGCTGCGCGCCCACATCGCCAGCTTCACCCCGGAGGCCATGGAGCCGGTCTGCGGCATCCCGGCGGAGCAGCTCCGCGAGGTCGCCCGCCTCTACGCCACCTCCAAGGGCTCGATCATCTTCTGGGGCATGGGCGTGTCGCAGCACACCCACGGCACCGACAACGTGCGCTGCCTGATCGCCCTGTCGCTGGTCACCGGCCAGATCGGGCGCCCCGGCACCGGCCTGCACCCGCTGCGCGGCCAGAACAACGTCCAGGGCGCCTCCGACGCCGGCCTGATCCCGATGATGTTCCCGGACTACCGTCCGGTGGACGATCCCGAGGTGCACGCCTTCTACGAGGATTTCTGGGACACCAAGCTCGACTCCAAGCGCGGCCTGACCGTCGTGGAGATCATGGACGCGATCCACGCCGGCTCGCTGAACGGCATGTACGTGATGGGCGAGAACCCGGCCATGTCCGACCCGGACGTGGAGCACGCCCGCGACGCGCTCGCCAAGCTCGACCATCTGGTGGTGCAGGACCTGTTCCTGACCGAGACGGCCAAATACGCCGACGTGGTTCTGCCCGCCTCGGCCTGGCCGGAGAAGACCGGCACGGTGACCAACACCAACCGCCAGGTCCAGCTCGGCCGCCAGGCCCTGCCGCCGCCGGGCGAGGCCCGGCAGGATCTGTGGATCGTCAACGCCATGGCCCGCGGCCTGGGTCTGGACTGGAACTACGAGCATCCGCGCGACGTGTTCCGGGAGATGAAGGGGGCGATGCCGTCGCTCGACAACATCACCTGGGAGCGGCTGGAGCGCGAGCGCTCGGTGACCTACCCCAGCCTGTCCGCGGACGATCCGGGCCAGGAGATCGTGTTCGGCGACGGCTTCCCCACGGCCACCGGCCGCGGGCGTCTGGTCCCCGCCGACGTGATCCCGCCGGCCGAGGAGCCGGACGCCGAGTTCCCGATGGTCCTGACCACCGGGCGCCAGCTCGAGCATTGGCACACCGGGTCGATGACCCGGCGCGCCCAGGTCCTCGACGATCTGGAGCCGGAGGCGGTGGCCTACATGAGCCCGGCGGACCTGCGGCGGATGGGCGCCAAGGGCGGCGACCGCATGAAGGTCACCACCCGGCGCGGCACCATCGAGCTGAAGGCGCGGTCGGACTACAACGTCCCGTCCGGGCTGGTGTTCGTGCCCTTCTGCTACGCCGAGGCGGCGGCCAACGTGCTGACCAACCCGAAGCTGGACCCCTTCGGGAAGATCCCGGAGTTCAAGTTCGCCGCGGCCCGGATCGAGCCGGCGGCATAGCCAACCGGCGGCCCCCGCTCCCCGCGAGGTGAGAACCGGGGGCCGCCACACCCGAGGACGACAACGGCGCGATGCAACAGCGCCGGACGATTTCGAGAGGGATGGGACGATGAAGACGCAAGCGCTGATGATGGCACCCCCGGCCCCGCGGGCCGAAGGCCGCGCGGAAACCGTGGACCGTGCGGCGAAGGGCAATCTCGTTCAGTCGCTGTCGCGGGCGCTGAGCATCATGACCATCCTCGGCCAGTCGGACAGCCCGATGAGCCTGACGGCGGTGGCCGAGGCGGCGCATCTCTCGCCCTCCACGGCGCACCGTCTGCTGACCACCCTGCAGGAGGAGCGCTACGTGCGCTTCGACCAGGGCAAGCGCGGCTGGGCGGTCGGGGTGCAGGCCTACATGACCGGCACCGGGTTCCTGAAGACGCGCAGCCTGCTCGACGTCGCCCGCCCGCGCATGCGCCGGCTGATGGAGGAGACCAGCGAGGTCGTCAATCTGGCCGTCGAGGAGAACGGCGAGGCCATCTATCTGCACCGCGTCGGCGGTCCGCGCGTCGCCCAGGCGGCGCTGCCCGTCACCGACCGCACGTTGCTGCATTGTTCCGCCGTGGGCAAGGCGCTGCTCGCCGGCATGCCCGACACGCGGGTGCAGAGCATCGTGACCCAGCGCGGCATGCGCCAGTTCACCCGGACCACCGTGTCGTCGATCCCGGCGCTGCACCGGGAGCTGGTCCTGACGCGCGACCGCGGCTATGCCGTGGACCAGGAGGAGCGGGTCAGCGGCCTGCACTGCGTCGCCGCGGCGATCTACGACGAGCAGGCCCGCGTCATCGGCGCCCTGTCGCTGTCCAGCACCAACCGGCGCCTGGACGATGCCCGCGTCGTGGCCTTCGGCGAGATGGTCAAGCGCACCGCCGCGGCGGTGACCGCCGAGATCGGCGGGCGCTTTCCCACCTGATCCCTGGGCCTGATGTGTGGGCCTGATCCCCTGGCCCAACCCCTACGGAATTCGAATTCGCGCCGGCCGGGAGGCGCGATCCGCCCCGATCCGCAAATCCCTCGGATTGGGTCGAGGCGGCTGTTACCCCGGTTTTCCTTCCTGTCACGTAGTGCTGCCCTGAAGAAACTGACCGCGCCCGCAACGGCGCGGTCTTTTTTTTGCCAAAAACTTTGTTTCCGCAATGTGGAAACCAGAGATTCCCTTGTTGCGTCGTGATGAAGACTCAGGCATCATTCTTCTTACACAGGGTTCATCACCCTTTGTATCGGGCGGGTTGTTGCTCCGCATTTTATGCGAGCCTCTCGGATACTGGCCGTGCTGGAAACAGCACGGCCTTTTTGTTACCGAGAGGGCGCCGGGTCGGAGGGGCTATGCTGCGGTGCGGCAAAACAGCGCGCAGGTCACCGCGGATCGAGCAGACGCGGTCCGGAGCCGTCCTCCGACAACTCGTCCCAGGGGTTGCGCAGCGGGCATTCGCCGAGCGACAGGCAGCCGCAGCCGATGCAGTCCTCCAGCCCGTCGCGCAGCCTGGTGAGCACGGCGATGCGCTCGTCCAGGTCCGCTTTCCAGGCCGCGGACAAGCGTTTCCAGTCCTCTGCGGTGGGCGTGCGGCCGTCCGGCAGGGTCTTCAGCGCCTGCGCGATGGTGGCCAGCGGAACGCCCAGGCGCTGGGCGACCTTGATGACGGCGATGCGCCGGAGCACGTCGCGGGGGAAGCGGCGCTGGTTGCCGCTGCTCCGCCAGCTCGCGATCAGCCCCTTTGATTCGTAGAAGTGGATGGTGGACACTGCCACACCGGAGCGTTCCGCGACCTCGCCCACGGAAAGGTCCTTGTCGATGTCGGCGGGATCGAGAATCGCCATCGCCGGGCCTCCCCTGGGGTTCGGAACCTCCTGACCTCAAGTGAAGTTGAGGTCATATCGAGAGAGAGTCAACAGCGCGCCGCATCGAGGGTAGCCGATGATTTCACCAACCTCCGTCGATTGGACTTCGCTCAACACCCTGCGCGCCACGCCGGGGCCGGAGGTGACGGCTCTGCCGGCCTCGTTCCTGTCGATCACCAAGGCCGCGAATTTGAAGCCGGCCATCGTCCGCCCGGTGCTGGACGGGCTGCTGCGCCAAGGCTTCGTGCGCGAGTACGAGACCCAGTACGGCAAGGCCTACGCCCGCACGCCGGAGGGCAACCAGCGCATCCGCGAAGTGCGGGAGTGGCTGCGGTAAGTCTCCCCGTTCCCTTGCAGAGAGGCCGGCCCGAAGGGACGGTATGGGCCGCGACGGCGGCCCCGCAGGCTGATGCCCGAGAAGGCAAGCGGCCGGATGGCCGCGCCGGCCGTGGGCGAACGCACATCCTGGTGTCGCCTTGGACGGGCGGATCGCCTTCGGCGCCTCCTCGTCCCAGCCTTTCCCTCCGAAGGGCGGAAGAGGGCACAAAGAAAGGACGGCGCCCCTTTCGGAGCGCCGTCTTCGCGAGGTGTGCCGTTAGACTGTCGGGAAGCGATCAGACAACCTTGTTGGCGTGCATCTCGGCGATCTGCTCCTTGCTGTAGCCGAGGCTGGCCAGGATCTCGTCCGAATGCTCGCCGAGCAGCGGCGACCCGGTGACCTCGACCGACATGTCGGAGAACTTGATCGGGCTGCCGACCGTCAGGTACTTGCCGCGCTTCTTGTGGTCGACCTCGACGATCGTGCCGCTCTTGCGGAGCGACGGGCAATCGGCGATTTCCTTCATGGTCAGCACCGGCGCGCAGGGAATGTCGAACTTGCGCAGGATGTCGACCGCCTCGTACTTGGTCTTGTCGGCCAGCCAGCCCTCGATGAAGGCGAAGATGTCGAAGATCTTGTCCTGGCGGGCTTCCGCGGTGTTGTAGGCCGGATCGTCGATCCACTCCGGCTTGCCGAGAGCCTTACAGATCGGCGCCCAGGCGTGGCCCTGGATGGTGAAGTAGATGTAAGCGTTCGGATCGGTCTCCGCGCCCTTGCACTTCAGGACCCAGCCCGGCTGGCCGCCACCGCCGGCGTTGCCGCCGCGCGGAACCACGTCGGAGAACTCGCCGTGCGGGTACTGCGGGTACTCCTCCAGGTAGCCGACGCGGTCGAGGCGCTGCTGGTCGCGCAGCTTGACGCGGCAGAGGTTGATGACCGAGTCCTGCATCGACACGGCGACCTTCTGGCCCTTGCCGGTCTTCGAACGGCCCATGAGGGCGGTCAGGATGCCGATGGCGAGGTGCATGCCGGTGTTGCTGTCGCCCAGAGCGGCGGCGCTGACGGTCGGCGGGCCGTCCCAGAAGCCGGTGGTCGACGCGGCACCGCCGGCGCACTGGGCGACGTTCTCGTAGACCTTCAGGTCCTCGTAATGGTGGCCGTCGCTGAAGCCCTTCACCGAGGCGACGATCATGCCCGGGTTCAGCTCGTTGATGCGCTCCCAGGTGAAGCCCATGCGGTCGAGGGCGCCCGGAGCGAAGTTCTCCACGAGGACGTCGGATTCCTTGATCAGCTTCTCAAGGACTTCCTTGCCAGCCTGAGTCTTGGTGTCCAGCGTCAGCGAGCGCTTGTTGCTGTTCAGCATCGTGAAGTAGAGCGCGTCGGCGTCGGGAATGTCACGGAGCTGGTTGCGGGTGACGTCACCGGAACCCGGCCGCTCCACCTTGATGACGTCCGCGCCGTACCAGGCGAGGAGCTGCGTGCAGGCGGGGCCGGCCTGAACGTGGGTGAAGTCGATGATCTTGATCCCTTCGAGCGGCTTGCTCATGGCTCGTTTACTCCCTCTCACTTATTGCGATGCCGTTGTTGAGCACTGGACAACACGGACAAACTGGCGGGATGGGTTGCGGGTTACTGGCTTGCGGATTCCAATTCCGACAGGCGGCGGCGGAGCTTGCGCTCCTCGGCCCAGCGGCTGCTCTCGTCGCGGATGATGGCGACGATTCCGGTCACCGTGCCGTCCGGCACGGTCAGCAGTGCGACCGTGAAGGCGATGGACAGGGCGTGCCCGTCCTTGTGCAGGGCCGGGACGCGCAGCACCTCGCTGCCGTAGCGCGTCTGGCCCGTGCGCATGGTGTTGGCATAGCCGTCCCAATGGCGCTGGCGCTGGCGTTCCGGGATGATGATGTCGAGCGACTGCCCCAGCGCTTCGCCCTCCGCGAAGCCGAACATGCGTTCGGCCGCCGGATTCCACAGAGTAATGGCGCCTTGCGCGTCAGACACGACGATCGCGTCCCCGGCGGCCATGACTAGCTGTGCGAAATCGACTGTTGCGCTCATGAAGCACTCGCTCCGATACCGGACCCGAAACCTTCCGGCACCGTCGTGTCTTCTTCAAAACACGCCCGCACCGTTGGTTTTGCACTCCGTTTCCGAAGTGCGATGGGATGTGAGATACCGTATACCAGATGCGAAATGCCTGGCAAGCTCTTTTGTGCGTTGGGCGAACTAATCGCGCTTCGGACCTTTCCGGCGAACGCCGGAGATCGGTATCCCGGCCCGCGGGAACGCGTCAGCCCGTGACGGGTCCTGCCGTCCGGCATCGTGGGACCATGACCCCCATGGCGGCGATCAAAAGCGAGTTGACCGGAGAACCGCGCCGGGGCATCTTCGCGCCGTCCGTTGAACCCCAACGCCTGAAAGCGCTTGGGGGCCGGTGGCGAGTTTGGGGAACAATCGGCCCCGAGCCCACACAGCGCAGCGGAAAGCGCTGAACGCGCTGATCGGATGGGTGGCCGAGTGGTTTAAGGCTCCAGTCTTGAAAACTGGCGTGGGGGCAACCCCACCGTGGGTTCGAATCCCACCCCATCCGCCATGTCAGCTCAGGTTTCCTGAGGTCGGTCCGTTCGCACGCCTGTCCCTCGCGCCGTTGCTGCGATGGCAGCCATCAAATCAATCCGAAGCGCGGCGCGAAGCCCGTAAATGTGCCCAAGCCAACGCGGCCTGTTGCATTTCTCCGCGGGACCGATACCCTGTGCGCATCGCCAGCCACGCTGGCCGTAAGCGTTCAACGTCAACCAACGCACTCAACGATCCTCGCTGATCGGAGTGCGTTCGCGTTGCCGAACCACGGCCATCGGCGGGGACCAGTGTGGAGAACACCATGGGTCCCCAAGCGAGACTGGCGGCGGCGCGTGATCCGGCGCAAGGCCGCCTGATCGTCCTCACCGCCGTTCTGTTCGTCTCCTACCTCTGTGTCGCCCTGTCCCTTCCCGTGGTGCCGCTGTTCGTTGCCAGGGGCCTGGGGATGGACAATGTCTGGGCCGGGCTGGGCGTGGGAAGTGCGTTCCTCGCCACCATCCTCAGCCGCGGTGTCGCCGGCACCGTCTCCGACCGCCAAGGTGCCAAGCGCGCGGTCGGTCGGGGGCTGGCCTTCTATGTGGTCGGCGGGTTGGTCTCGATGGCCGCCGGCTTCCTATCGTTTTCGCCATGGGCGGCCTTTTCCGTGCTGGTGGCGGGCCGCCTGCTCATCGGCGTCGGCGAAAGCCTCGTTGGGGTCGGGGTGATCGCCTGGGGAATCGGCATCGTCGGGCCGCAGCGCTCGGGCCGCGCGCTGGCGCTGATCGGGGCGGCGCTCTACGGCGCTTTCGCGGCGGGCGGACCGCTGGGGCTGGCCCTGTTCGACCGCTTCGGCTTTTCCGGCGTCATGGCGGTCAGCGCGCTGCTGCCCGCTGTCGGGCTTCTGGCGATCCGGCGCATGGAGGGCATCCCGACCCATCCCGACGCCGACCGCCCGCCCTTCCGCCGCGTGCTGGGGCGGATCTGGCGGCAGGGCGCCATCGTCAGCCTCCAGGGCATCGGCTTCGCCGCCATCGGCGCCTTCTTCCCGCTGCACTTCGTCCACGAGGGCTGGCCCCACGCCGGGCTCGGCCTGACCGCTTTCGGCCTCGGCTTCGTGCTCGTCCGCTTCGCGCTGGGCCATCTGCCGGACCGCTTCGGCGGCCTGCGCGTGGCGATGGGGTCGCTGGCGGTGGAGGCGGTCGGGCAGGCGCTGCTGGGGAGCGCGGGCGACCCCGTCACGGCGCTGGCCGGCGCCTTCCTGACCGGGCTCGGCTGCTCGCTGATCTTTCCCGCCATGGGCCGGGAGGTCGTCCATCTCGTGGAGCCGCAACTCCGCGGCACCGCGCTCGGCGCCTTCGCGGCGTTCCAGGACGTCGCCTACGGCCTGACCGGACCGCTGGCCGGGCTGCTCGCCGACCGGGTGGGCTACGGCGGCGTCTTCCTGCTGGGAAGCGCCGCCGCCGCGCTGGGCGTCCTGACCACCATCCAGCTCCTCCGCGCGCGGCCGGTGGCGACGACCAGCCCGACCTGAGCTATTCCCCCGCCGCGGCCTTCAGGAGGGTGATGCTGATCCGCCGGTTCTGCGGGGCCAGCGGGTTGGCGGCGTCGAGATGGTCGAGGTCGGCGCGCCCCTCGACCCGGACGATCCGGCGGGCCGGCACGCCGGCGGCGATCAGCTCGCGGCGGGCGGCGTTGGCGCGGTCGCTGGACAGTTCCCAGTTGCCGTACTTCGCCCCGTCCGCATAGCCCAGCGCGTCGGTGTGGCCGGTGATGCTGAGGCGGTTGGGCGACGACGCGACGGCGCCGGCGACCAGCCGCATCAGCCGGCGCCCCTGCTCGTTCATCTGGGCGGAGCCGACGTTGTACATCGACACCTTCGCCTGATCGGTGAGCTGCACGCGCAGGCCGACGGACGTCTGCTCGATGACGACGCTGCCGGCGAGCGCCCCCAGCTCCGGCATCGTCTCCAGCGCCGTGCGCAGGTCGCGCTCGGCCTTCTCCAACCCCTGCTGCTCGCTCAGCGCCGCGGTCTGGCGGTCGAGCAGGGCCTCCAGCTCCGCCCGCGCGTCGCGGTCCGTCTGGCTCCGGCCGCCCGGCGGGTTGGGCATGGGGTCCTTGCGCCCGGCGGGCTCGCGGTCGCTCTCGCCCAGCGAGGCGACCACCGGCGGAGCGGCGACCGGCACGCTGTGCTCCCCCGGCGCGTTGGGCGTGGACAACGCCCCCGTCTTGTCCACCGCCCGCCCGGCGAGCATGCCGTCGGCGCCCGAATTGGACTGCGACAGGGCAACCGGGTTGAAGTAGTCGGCGATGCCCTTGCGCTGCTCCACCGTGGTGATGTTCATCAGCCACATGATCAGGAAGAAGGTCATCATCGCCGTCACGAAGTCGGCGTAGGCCAGCTTCCAGGCGCTGTTGTGCTCCTCCTCCTCCTCGCCGTAGCGGCGCTTGATGATGATCGTCGGCTCGATGCGCTTGCGGGCCATGGCGGGGCCTCAGGCGGGCTGGCTCGCCTCGCGGGCCTTCGCCTGCGAGGAGAGGGTGGTGGCGACCTCGACCTCGGCGAGGCTCGGCTGCGTGTCGGCGAACAGCACCTTGCGGGCGAACTCCGCGCAGACCTGCGGGGGGCTGCCGCGCAGATAGGCGCCCAGCCCCGCGCGCACGCAGATGAACAGGGTCAGCTCCGCCTCGCGGCGATGGCGGGCGGCGGCGGCGATCGGACCGACCAGACCGTAGGACAGCAGCACGCCCAGGAAGGTGCCGGTCAGCGCCCCGCCGATCATGTGGCCCAGCACCTCCGGCGGCTCGCTGATCGCGCTCATGGCGTTGATGACGCCCAGCACGGCGGCGACGATCCCCAGCGCCGGCAGCGCGTCGGCCAGATTCTGCAGCGCCTTCGGCACCTGGTTCAGCTCGCGCCCGATGGTCTCAATCTCCTCGTTCATCAGGGCCTCCAGGTCGTGCGGGTTGTCCTGTCCCAGCGCGATCAGGCGCATGTAGTCGCACAGGAAGGTGACGCAGCGCGGCTGGCGGAAGACCGAGGGGTACTGGGCGAAGATCGGGCTGTCGTCCGGCTTGTCGATGTCGCTCTCGATGTTCGACACGCCCTTGGACTTGGCCTGCCGCAGCAGGGCGTAGAGCAGCGAGATCAGGTCCAGATACTCGTCCTTGCTGGTGTGACGGCCGCGAGCCACCGCGCCGATGGTGCGCATGGTGGCGCGCAGCACCGCCATGGAGTTGGCGATGACGTAGCCGCCGATGCCGGCGCCGACGATGATGACGATCTCCACGGGCTGCCACAGCACGCCCATCCGCCCGCCCATGGCGGCGAAGCCGCCGAGCACGCTCAGGAAGACCGCGACGATTCCGAACAGCAAACGCATGATGTGTGTCCTCCGGCTCGGCCGAAAAGAGGGATCGGGCTCAGGGAGCCGTCGTGTGGGGCGGGGGCCGTCAGGGTGCTTTCCACCGGCGCAGCACGCCGGCCAGAGCGTCGGCGGCGGCGAGCTGGCCGCCGACGGTGGCGCTGGACAGCGGCTTGCCCGCCGGGTCGGGCGGGACGGCCAGGGCGTCGAGCAGACCGGCCCAGCGGGTCCCGGCCAGCGCCTTGCCGTGGCGCTCCGCGGTGGCGGTGACCGCCGCGTCGTCGCCCGCCCGGAAGGCGGCCAGCGCGTGGAAGGCGACGTCGTCCGGCAGGGGCGCGCCGGGTCCGTCCAGCAGCTCGGCGTAGGCGGCGCGGGCCGCCGGCCATTCGCCGGCCCGGAACAGGCTGTCCGCCCGGATGCGCGCCGCCTCGGGGCCGGTCAGGCCGCGCAGCGCGTCGAAGGCGCGCATGGCCTCGCCCTCCGCCGCGAAGGCCTCGGCGCGCAGAAGAGCGCGGCGCCTGGCGGTCTCAGGGGCGGTCGCCTGGGCGTCCGCCGCCGGCCCGGCGGTGTGGTCGAGCACGGCCAGCGCCTCCGTGCCGCGCCCGGCGTCGAGCAGCACGCGGGCCAGCTCCAGCCCGATGTCCGCGCGTTGGGCGCCGCGCGCGGTCTCGGCGAGGCCGTGGAGCAGGCGCGCGGCCTCCAGCGTGAAGCCGCCGCGGGCCAGCAGCCGGGCGAGCCGGCGCTGCTGCGTGCCGGTGTCGTCGTCGGTCAGCATGACCGTACGTCCGTAGCGCACCTGCAGGGACAGCGCGTCGAGCGCGCTGCCCGGGGTCGTCTCCAGATGGCCGATCACCGCGTCGAGAAGCCCGCGCCCGGTGGTCAGCGCCGCCCGCCCGCGCGCCGTCGCGCCGAAGCGGCGGCCGAGCAGGCCGAAGATGTCGAGCGCCGCGTCGATCCGCCCGGCGCGGGTGTAGGCGGCCCCCAGGGCGGCCAGCGCGTCCGTCTCGACGTCGCCGCCGCGCCAGGCGTAGCGCAGGCTTTCCAGCTCCGCGATGGCGCCCGGATCGTCCAGTGCGCCGCTGGCCAGCCGCAGCTCGATGGAGCGCACTTGCGCCCGGTGGCCGTAGAGGTTGGGCAGGGCGGCGGCGCGCTTGTAGTGGGCCAGCGCCTCCGCGGTCTCGTTGTGCAACTCCGCCAAGCGGCCGCGGAAGAAGTCCAGCCGCCCGTCGGTGGAGCCGATGCCGTCCAGCGTGATCATCTCCAGCACGATCAGGTTCAGCGACGGGCCGTCCGCCGCCTCGCCCGCCGATTCGGCGAGCAGGGTGAGCAGGCGTCCGCGCAGGTCGGCGGGGTAGGACAGCAACCGCTTCAGCGCGATGGGCAGGCTCGACTTGGCGGCGGTCCAGCGGCTGGGGGCCAGGGTGGCGCTGCGCCAGACATGGTGGTCGGCGGCGGCGGGGCTGGGCTGGGCGCGGACGAACTGGCTGTCGTCGGGATCGGCGGTGCCGTCCAGCGCGCGGAAGGCGTCGCGCAGCAGGCGCAGCTCGTAGCGCTGGTCCGGCCCCGGCGTCAGGCTCTCCGCGGCGTCCAACGCGGCGCGGCCCTCCTCCGGCAGGGCGCGGGCCAGCGTGAAGCGGGCCATGGCGAGCAGCGCGTCCACCCGCGCGCGGCCCTGGCTCTCGGCGATGCGCTGCTCCAGATGCTGCTTGCGCGCGGGGTAGTCGTCGCCGGCCCAGGCGTCCAGGTCGAAGGCGCGGATCGGCGGGGCGGCCTGGACGGCCGGGGCAGGGGCCGGAGGCAGGGGTGACGGCGGCACGGCGGCCACCGTCTTGGCGGGCTCCGACTTCGGCGGGGCAGGCGGCGGGGCAGGGGGCGGGGCCTTGGCAACTGGTTGCGGCGCGGCCGGCGGCGGTCCCTGCACCACGGGCGGCGGCTGTACGACCGGCTGGGCCTGGGCGCTGGCGACCGGACTCAGCCGCTCGGCAAGGCTGACCGGCGCTGCCGGTGCGGGCGCCGGTTCGGGAGCCGGCGGCGGCGCGATCATCGGAAAGACCGACGCGCCGGGCGCCTCGGCCAGCAGGGTGGTGTCGGCCGGCGCCGAAGCGGGAGCGCCGGGCTTGCGCGCCGGGCGGGGAGGGTCGGTGACGTCGATGAAGGTGATCCGCCGCTCGCGGCGCACGGTGACGCGGGCGCCGCAGGGCCAGTCCATGGTCAGGCTGCGCCCG
The DNA here is from genome assembly GCF_040500525.1 of Azospirillum formosense. Classification (NCBI taxonomy): domain Bacteria; kingdom Pseudomonadati; phylum Pseudomonadota; class Alphaproteobacteria; order Rhodospirillales; family Azospirillaceae; genus Azospirillum; species Azospirillum formosense. The sequence goes on from NZ_CP159405.1 coordinate 178,684, forward strand.
CCCTCCGCCGTCTGGAAGCCGGTCAGCCGCCGCGAATAGGTACCGTTCAGCGCCTCCAGCGGCCAGGGGACCGCCTGCGGAAAGGCGACGCGTCCGCCGCAGCTCCCGACATCCACCGCCGGGGCGCCTTGCGCGTTGACCAGCGCCAGACGCGAGAAGTCGGCGTGGTCGCCCGTCTGCACGGTGATCGGTGCTGACGCCTCCTCCGCCGTGGCGGGAGGTGCCGTCAGGGCGGTGGTGACCGACAGAAGGGCCAGGGAGATGGACAGGGTCCGGCAGGGATGCATCGCGACTGCCCCAAATTTTATCTAAATCGGAATCAAATCCCCCAAGACACCGTTCAGTTCCCGTCGCGGCGCCTCAGGTTGAAACCCGGCTTTAAACTGCATCACCTAGGTTAAGGCGGCGTTCAAACCGAAGGTGTCCGGCGATGGAGAATCCCCTTTACATTGGATTGTCGCGGCAAGTGGCGTTGCGTCGGCAGCTCGATGTCGTGGCGAACAACATCGCCAACATGAACACTGCGGGATTCCGCGGTGAACGCATGCTGTTCGAAGCGGCGATGGAGCGCGGCGGCATGAAGCCGTCCGACAAGATCGCCTTCACCATCGACCGCGCCACCTACACCGACTTCACCGCCGGCAGCCTGAAGCCGACCGACAACCCCTACGACGTGGCGCTGGACGGCGACGGCTGGCTCCAGGTGCAGACGCCGGACGGCCCGCGCTACACCCGCGACGGGCGGATGCGCCGCGACGTGGACGGGCAGCTCGTGAACGCCGGCGGCTTCCCCTATCTGGACGACAACCAGCAGCCCATCGTCATCCCGGCCGACCGCAGCCGGATGGAGATCGGCACCGACGGGCTGGTCTCCGCCGACAATGAGATGATCGCCCGGCTGCGCGTCGTCCGCTTCGAGAGCCCGCAGGCGTTGGCCCAGACCGGGGACGTGCTGTTCGACGCCGTGGACGCCCAGCCGCTGCCGGCCCCCGACACGCGGATCGTCCAGGGCAAGGTGGAGCAATCCAACGTCCAGTCCATCGCCGAGATGTCGCGGATGATGGAGCTGACGCGCGACTACCAGTCGGTCACCCGCATGATGGACGACGGGCAGGACCTGCTGCGCTCCGCCATCAACCGCCTCGGCAAATCCGCTTAAAACCAGGAGATTGCGTCCATGCGCGTGCTCAGCATCGCTTCGACCGGCATGATGGCCCAGCAGTTGAACGTCGAGGTCATCTCCAACAACATCGCCAACATCAACACCACCGCCTTCAAGCGCGGGCGCGCCGAGTTCCAGGACCTGATGTACCAGTCGGAACGGCGCCAGGGCAGCCAGTCCACCGACGCCGGCACCATCATCCCGACCGGCATCGAGGTCGGGCTCGGCGTGCGTCCGGGGGCGGTCAACCGCATCAACACGACCGGCAACCTGACCTCCACCGGGAACGAGCTGGACCTCGCCATCGAGGGGCGCGGCTACTTCAACATCCGCATGCCGGCGGGCGAGACCGCCTACACCCGCGCCGGCGGCTTCAAGCTGTCGCCGGAGGGGACCATCGTGACCAGCGACGGCCACCCGGTGCTGCCGGAGGTCACCGTGCCGCAGGGCACGCGGGAAATCGCCGTGAACAGTTCCGGCGAGGTGCAGGCCTTTGTCGACGGGCAGACCCGCCCGCGCGTGCTGGGCCAGCTGGTGATGACCGTGTTCGTCAACGAATCCGGGCTGGAGGCGATGGGCGACAACCTCTTCCGCGCCACCCCCGCCTCGGGCGAGCCGCAGGACGGCACCGGCGGGCAGGCGGGCTTCGGCACCATCCGGCAGAAGTATCTGGAATCCTCCAACGTCAACGTCGTCCAGGAGATCACCGAACTCATCTCCGCCCAGCGCGCCTACGAGATGAATGCGAAGGTGGTCGAGGCCGGCGACCAGATGGCCTCCACGCTGTCGAACATGCGGTGACCGCCATGCGGCGTACCGTTCGTCATCTGGCCGGAGTCGCGGTCGCGCTGCATCTGCTCGGCGCGCCCGCCCAGGCGGCGTACCTGTCCGGCGGCGAGGGGGCGGTGGAGGCGCTGCTGGCGCAGGAGCTGGCGGCCTCCCTCGGCCCGGCGGTGCCGCCGGACGCGCGGGTCTCGGTGGTGCTGACGGTGCCCTTCTCCGGCCCGGTGGAGGCGGTGCGCGACCTGTCCTACGACCCGCGCGGCGGTCTGGTCCGCGCGCTGGTGAGCAGCGACGGGCGCGTCCTGGAGATCAAGGCCAAGGCCGACATCATGGTCGAGGTGCCGGTGCCGACGCGCCGCATCCTGCCCGGCGAGGTGATCGCCGACAGCGACCTGACCACCATCCCGATGCCGCTGGAGCGGCTGAACGGCGCCGTCGTCACCTCCCGCGACGCCCTGGCCGGGCTGGCCAGCCGCCGCCAGCTCTCGGCCGGGCGACTGATCCAGACCTCCGCGGTCGGCGCCCCGCTGGTGGTCCAGCGCAACAAGCCGGTCAGCCTCGTCTACGAGGACGGGCCGCTGCAGCTGATGGCGCGCGGCCGCGCCCTGCAGGACGGCGGGGTGGGGGAGCTGGTCCGCGTGATGAACGTCGCCAGCAACATCGTCGTCACCGGCACCATCACCGGCCCGCAGACCGTCACCGTCAGCGGTCCTCCGGACGCCATGCCGCCCAACGCGGCTTCCGCGAAATTCTGAGTCCAGTCACCCGGGTCCAGTCACCCGGGTCCAGTCTCCCGAGTCCAAATCAAGGACATCAACCGCCATGCGCACGCTTCCGCCCCGCCGCGTCCTGCTTCCCTTCCTCGCCCTGACGGTGGCGCTCGCCGGCTGCGGGCGGCTGGCCGACGTGGGACAGGCGCCGCGCCTGTCGGAGATCTCGAACCCCGCCATGGCGCCGGAGGCGCGCGTCATCTCCATGCCGATGCCGCGCCCCAACACCAACGAGCAGGTGCCGAGTTCGCTGTGGCGTACCGGGTCCCGCGACTTCTTCCGCGATCCGCGGGCCAAACAGGTGGGCGACCTGCTGACCGTCATCATCAACATCGCCGATCAGGCGCAGCTGCAGAACCAGACGCAGCGCCAGCGCTCCAGCGCCGAATCGGCGGGCGTGCCGAACTTCTTCGGGCTGGAGTCGCGGCTGCCCGCCGTGCTGCCCGACGCGGTGAACCCGTCCAGCCTCGTCGACATGGACAGCTCCTCCTCCTCCTCCGGCACCGGGACGATCCAGCGCAACGAGCGCATCGCCATGCGCGCCGCGGCCGTGGTGACCGAGGTGCTGCCCAACGGCAACTTCGTGATCGCCGGCCGGCAGGAGGTGCGGGTGAACTACGAGCTGCGCGAGATGCGAATCGCCGGGGTCATCCGGCCCGAGGACATCACGAACGTGAACACCATCGACTACGACAAGATCGCCGAGGCGCGGATCACCTACGGCGGGCGCGGCCAGATCACCGACGTCCAGCAGCCGCGCTACGGCCAGCAGGTCTTCGACATCATCATGCCCTTCTGAGCCGCGGGGAGACGCGACCATGGCGGACCGTCCCGGACCCAGCCGATATTCGGTCTTCGTGCTCTGCGCCGCGCTGGCGGCGGCGGTCGGCTACGGCCTCGGGCGCCTGCAGCTGACGCTCGGCGCCGAGGAGAAGGCCGTGGAGCAGACGGCCGGCGCCGGGCCGGAACTGCCCACCGACGGCCCGGGCCCCTTCTATGTTGAGGTCGGGCAATTGATGGTCCCGGTGCTGGTGGAGGGCCGCACCAACGCCTTCATCCTGACCCAGATCACCCTCCAGACCGGCAGCACCGATCAGGCCAACCTGCTGCGCCGCCATCTGCCCCACGCGCGCAACGCCCTGCTGCAGGCCCTGTTCGGCATGGCGGGGGCGGGCGCCTTCGACGGTCCGTCGGTCGATCCCGCCGCCGTCGCCAAATCCCTGAAGCAGGCCGCCGTCGAACAGCTCGGCCCCGATCTCGTGCGCGGCGTGCTGATCGACCGCCTGATGCGCCAGGAGAACACCCGGCTGTAGCCCACCCAATCCCGGTTCGTTGCCGCAAAACCCCTCCCCCCGCGCCCGGCGGGGGAGGGTTTTGCGTTGACGTGCGGCAAAACGTCCGGAACGACGAAGGTACCGGTACTTAGGGACTGAGTCGGTGCCGGCACTTGACCTCGGTCAAGCCACTCATGATGCGAAAGGATGAAGCTCCGCGGCGATACCGTTCGATCAATCCATGGGATCGCCATGAACGCGCCGCCCGCCCGCACCGCCGACACCGCCGCTCCGACCCGCCGCTTCGAGGGGCTGGTCTTCTTCGCTCTCTCCATCCTGATCTGGCCGTTCCTGGCGATCGGGCTGGTCGGGGCCTACGGATTCTCCGTCTGGATGTACCAGATCCTGTCCCACTCCGGCGGGATGTGAGGCGGCCATGCCCGAACTGCACATTTCCAGCCTTGTCATCCAGCACGCGCCGGACCGCACCGCCGCCCTGAAGGAGGTCGTCCGCGGGCTCGCCGGCGCCGACTGGCACGCGTCGGAGAACGGCAAGGCCATCGTCACGCTGGAAACCGCGACGGAAGCCGAGGTCCTGGACCGCATCGCCGACATCAACGCCATGGCGGGCGTCCACACCACCACGCTGGTCTATCACCACTACGAGGACGCCGAGCGCTGCGCGGAGCCGATGCCCGCCGACACCGCCCTCGTCCCCCACGCCCATTGACGTCCGTCCAAGAAAAGACGACCCGCCCCAGGAGGCACCCCCCTATGTCCCTGACCCGCCGTGATTATCTGAAGGTCCAAGCCGCCGTGACCGCGGCGGCGGCGGCCGGTGTGAGCCTGCCGTCCGTCATCCAGCCCGCCGAGGCCGGCACCCTGACGGCCGGCGCCGACGCCAAGCTCACCTGGTCGAAGGCCCCCTGCCGCTTCTGCGGCACCGGCTGCGGCGTCATGGTCGGCGTGAAGGAGGGGCGCATCGTCGCCACCCACGGCGACGTGAAGGCCGAGGTCAACCGCGGCCTGAACTGCGTGAAGGGCTATTTCCTGTCCAAGATCATGTACGGCGAGGACCGGCTGACCCAGCCGCTGCTGCGCATGAAGGACGGGCAGTTCCACAAGGAAGGCGAATTCACCCCGATCACCTGGGACCAGGCCTTCGACATCATGGCCACCAAGTGGAAGGAGACCCTGAAGAAGAAGGGTCCGACCGCGGTGGGCATGTTCGGCTCCGGCCAGTGGACGATCATGGAAGGCTACGCCGCCTCCAAGTTCATGAAAGCGGGCCTGCGCTCCAACAACCTCGACCCCAACGCCCGCCACTGCATGGCGTCGGCGGTGGTCGGCTTCATGCGCACCTTCGGCATGGACGAGCCGATGGGCTGCTACGACGACATGGAGCAGGCCGACGCCTTCGTGCTGTGGGGCTCCAACATGGCGGAGATGCACCCCATCCTGTGGACCCGCGTCACCGACCGCCGGCTGACCCATGAGGGCTGCAAGGTCGCCGTCCTGTCCACCTACGAGCACCGCAGCTTCGACCTCGCCGACATCGGTCTGGTCTTCACGCCGCAGTCCGATCTGGCGATCCTCAACTACATCGCCAACCACATCATCAAGACGGGCCGGGTGAACCAGGAGTTCATCGCCAAGCACGTCAACTTCAAGCGCGGCCGCGACGACATCGGCTACGGCCTGCGGCCCGAGCATCCGTTGGAGCAGAAGGCGAAGAACGTCGCCAAGGCCAACGAGTCCGACCCGATCTCCTTCGAGGAGTTCGCGAAGTTCGTCGAGCCCTACACGCTGGAGAAGGCGCACGAGCTGTCGGGCGTGCCGAAGAACCGGCTGGAGGCGCTGGCCGAGCTGTACGCCGACCCGAAGGTGAAGGTCATGTCCTTCTGGACCATGGGCTTCAACCAGCACACCCGCGGCGTCTGGGCCAACAACCTCGTCTACAACATCCATCTGCTGACCGGGAAGATCAGCCAGCCGGGCTGCGGTCCCTTCTCGCTGACCGGCCAGCCCTCGGCCTGCGGCACGGCGCGCGAGGTCGGCACCTTCTCGCACCGCCTGCCCGCCGACATGGTGGTCACCAACCCGGAGCACCGCAAGCACGCCGAGGAGATCTGGAAGCTGCCGGAAGGCACGATCCCGGACAAGGTCGGCTACCACGCCGTCCAGCAGGACCGCATGCTGAAGGACGGCAAGCTCAACGCCTACTGGGTCCAGTGCAACAACAACATGCAGACGGCGCCGAACACGGCGAACGAGACCTACCTGGGCTACCGCAACCCGGAAAACTTCATCGTCGTGTCGGACGCCTACCCGACGGTGACGGCGCTCGCCGCCGATCTGATCCTGCCGACCGCCATGTGGGTGGAGAAGGAAGGCGGCTACGGCAACGCCGAACGCCGCACCCAGGTCTGGCACCAGCTCGTCGGCGCCCCCGGCGAGGCGCGCTCCGACCTCTGGCAGGTCGTCGAGTTCTCCAAGCGCTTCAAGATCGAGGAGGTGTGGCCGGAGGAGCTGATCGCCAAGAAGCCCGAGGTGCGCGGCAAGACCCTGTACGACGTGCTGTTCTGCAACGGTCAGGTCAACGCCTTCCCGCTGAGCGACTGCGATCCCGCCTATGAGAACCGCGAGTCGCAGGCCTTCGGCTTCTATCTCCAGAAGGGCCTGTTCGAGGAATACGCCACCTTCGGGCGCGGCCATGGCCACGACCTTGCCCCGTACGACATGTACCACCAGGAGCGCGGGCTGCGCTGGCCGGTGGTGAACGGCAAGGAGACGAAGTGGCGCTACCGCGAGGGCTTCGACCCCTACGTTCCGGCGGGCGAGGGCGTGCGCTTCTACGGCAACAAGGACGGCAAGGCCAACATCTTCGCGCTGCCCTATGAGCCGGCGGCGGAATCGCCGGACAAGGATTACCCGTTCTGGCTCTGCACCGGCCGCGTGGTCGAGCATTGGCACTCCGGCTCCATGACGCTGCGCGTCCCGGAGCTGCGCAAGGCCTTCCCCAACGCCGTCGTCTTCATCCATCCCGACGACGCCAAGGACCTCAACCTGCGGCGCGGGCAGGAGGTGCGCATCGCCTCCCGCCGCGGCGAGGTGCGGGTGCGGGTCGAGACGCGGGGGCGCAACAAGCCGCCGCGGGGCCTCGTCTTCGTGCCCTTCTTCGACCACACGGTGCTCATCAACAAGGTGACGCTGGACGCCACCGACCCGCTGAGCAAGCAGACCGACTTCAAGAAATGCGCGGTCAAGATCATTCCTGTCGCGTGAGGAGCCCGTCCATGAAGACCCGCATCACCTTTGCCGCCCTCGCGCTGGCCGCGGCCATGCCGCTCCTGGTGTCCGGCGTGTTCGCCGCGGACGGGGCCGCCCCCGCGAAGGTTCCCTCCGGCCCGCACCCGATCACCCAGGAGATCCCCGCCGACCCGATGGCGAAGGAGATCACCGACGATCACAAGCGGGCGCGGAACTACGCCGACCAGCCGCCGCTGATCCCGCACGCGATCCGCGACTACCAGATCGACCTGAACATCAACAAGTGCATGACCTGCCATGACCGCAAGAACACCGAGGGCTCGCAGGCCCCGATGATCTCGGTCACCCACTTCCAGGACCGCGACGGCCAGACGCTGGGCGCGGTCAGCCCGCGGCGCTACTTCTGCACCCAGTGCCACGTGCCGCAGACCGACGCGCAGCCGATCACCGGCAACCGCTTCCGCGACATCGACAGCATCCTGGCCGGTGGAAAGGAAGGCGCCAAATGAAGGGCCTTCTGAGCCTTGCCGGGCGCTTCTGGCGCGTCTTCTCGCGGCCCAGCGTGCATTTCAGCCTGGGCTTCCTGACGCTGGGCGGCTTCCTGGCCGGCGTGATGTTCTGGGGCGGCTTCAACACCGCCCTGGAGGTCACCAACAAGGAGGCCTTCTGCATCTCCTGCCACGAGATGAAGAACAACCCCTACGAGGAGCTGAAGCAGACCATCCACTTCACCAACCGCTCCGGCGTGCGCGCCACCTGCCCGGACTGTCACGTCCCGCACGACTGGACGCACAAGATCGGCCGCAAGATGCAGGCGTCGAAGGAGGTCTGGGGCAAGATCTTCGGCACCATCGACACCCGCGAGAAGTTCCTCGACAAGCGGCTGGAGCTGGCCACCCACGAATGGGACCGGCTGAAATCCAACAACTCCCTGGAATGCCGCAACTGCCACAGCGCGGAATCCATGGACATCACCCGCCAGAACCCGCGGGCGGCCAAGATGCACGAGACCTACCTGTTCACGGGTGAGCGGACCTGCATCGACTGCCACAAGGGCATCGCCCACCGGCTTCCCGACATGAAGGGCGTCGAGCCCGGCTGGAACGGCACCGTCTCGGCCAAGTGACGCGGCGCCTCACAACGCAAAACCCCTTCTTCCGGTCGCGGAAGAAGGGGTTTTTTCGTTTGCTGAAGACGGGTTTTACGACGCGGACAGGATGTCCGTGCCCTTCACGACGGCGCCGCCCTTCAGGACGAATTCCGTCTCGCCGTTGACGCTGCGCACTTCCTTCACCGTATCGGTCGTCACGGTGGCGGTGGTCAGCGACGCGCCGGCCTTGTCCTTCGCCGTCACGCGCACGAGGTAGGTGCCGTCCGCGGCGGTGGCGCCGTCGCTGCGCTTGCCGTCCCAGGTGAAGGTCTGGCGGCCGGTCTTCGGGCTGCCGGGCGCGCTGTAAATCACCTGCCCGGCGTCGTTCACCACCTCGATCTTCACCGACGCGGCGGCCCCGTCGATGGCGTAGGCCATTTCCGCCTTGCCCTCCGACAGGCTGATGCGGTCTGACGCGGCTTCCACCTTGCGGCCCAGATAGGCCATGTCCAACCGCATGCCGCTGTTCTTCAGCGTGTCCAGAACCTGCCCCAGCGTCTCGTTCGTCCGTACGCCCTGCTCCACGGTGGAGAGCTGGGCGAGCTGAGTCATGAACTGGGTGGCGTCCATGGGCGACAGCGGGTCCTGGTTGCGCAGCTGCGCGGTCAGCAGCTTGAGGAACGCCTCGTAATCCACCGTCTGCTTCTTCGCGGCGGCGGAGGGGGGTGTGGTGGCCGTGTTGGTGGCCGCGGTCGTGGTCATGGCGGGTCCTTGCGGCTAGACGGAGATGTCGACGAGGCCGTCGATGGGGCGGGCGGCGCGTTCGGGCGGCAGGGCGCTGGAGGAATCGGCGAGGCGGACCGCCCGTCCGGGGCCGTCCTGGCGTCCGCCCGCCCCGTCGCCCTGGCCGGAGGAGGCGAAGCCGCGCGGCTCGCCGTCGCCGCGCAGCGAGAAGTTCAGGGTGCCGCCGTCCAGCTCGAACCCGGTGTCGGACAGGGCGCGCTCCAGGTGATGGATGTCCCGGCGCAGCAGGGCCAGCGTCTCCGGGCTTTCGGCCTGGACGTGCAGGGCGACGCGGGCCCCGCTCAGTTCGGCGACGACGCGGACCGGGCCAAGCTCCTCCGGCTTCAGGTCGATGTGGAACTCGCCGCCGCCCGCCTCGACGACGCGCACCAGCTGGCCAGCCACCTGGGCGGCGGGCAGCCGCGCCGCGGCGCTCTCCCCGGGATGCGCCGCGTAGTGGGCCGCCGCGTGGGCCGCCGGCGGGGCGAGGGTGGAGGGCAGCGGCGGCGCCCCGGCGGGGTCCGCCGGGGAGGACAGCGCCGGCAAGGCTTCCGGTCCGGCCGGGTTGCCGCGGCCTTGCCCCTGGCCCGGATTCTGGCCGGTGCCGCCGTTGGCCGCGGCGTTGCCGCCCGCCTGGGCCGTCGCCGACTGAAGCTGGGGGGATGGGGCCGGCGTGGCGTCGGTCTTGCCGGGCGTCGCGGAGTCCTTGGCCTGGAACAGCGGGGCCGGGTCCGGTTTCGCGTCGGAAGTCGGCAGGGGAACGGGCGGGGTGACGGGTGCCGCAGGGTCGGTCGTGGCCTGCGGTGGCGCCCCATCCGGCCCGGCGTCCGGAACCACCGCGGCGGTGGTCGCAATGGGCAGCGGCGCGGCCGGCGGCGTCGGAGCGGGCTGAGCCGGAACCGGCGGCTGGGGCGCCGCGGCGGTTTCCGCCGGGACAGCCGGGACGGGTGGCGCCGGGGGCAGACCGCCAGGCGACGGCACGGACTCCGGCAAGGCCCCGTTCGCCGCGACGCCGGGCGCGGTGGCGGGCGGCGGAGTGGTCAGCAGCGGCAGGAGCGCCGCGAGGGCGGCGTCGGCCCCGGTCGGTGCGCCGCCGGTCTGGTTGGAGGAATCCGCTTGCTCCCCGTCCGCCTCGGCGCCGCCGCGTTCCGCCGCGTCGTCCAGCAGGTCGGCGAAGGGCGTGCTGGATGCCTCGTGCTCGCCCGGTGCGCCGGAGGACGGCGCCGCCGTCGCCTCCGCGGAACGGGCGGGGCGGGGCGGCGGGGCGGCAATGACGTCGGGAAGACTGGGCATGATGCCTCTTTTTGGGAGAACCGCGTGTCTGGCAGCCGGGGCCGGGTTCAGTTCGTCGGCGTCTGCGTCAGGCGGACGGGCAGCGCGGCGGGCGGCGGCGGGCGGTCGCCGGGCAGGGCGCGGCGCTGCAGGACGAGGCGGGTGACTTCGCGCGCCTTGCCGTCCTCCAGCTCCGCGATGATCGGGGCGGAGCGGCGTTCGGCCATGCGGTCCAGCACATCGATGATGATGTCGGTTTCCAGGTCGTTGAAGATGCGCGCGGCGTCGCGTGGCTTCATCGTCTCGTAGATCGTCACCATGCGCTTCAGGTCCTCCTGCTGGAGGTTGGAGCGCTGCTGCATCAGCGCCTCCACGTCGCGCTTGATGGCGCTCAGCTTCTGGATCTGGGCGGTGGCGCGGGTCTCGGCGGCGGCCAGCACGGCTTCCGCCTCGCCGAGATGGCGGGTGCGGGCGGTCACGTCGGCCTTCTGCTCCGCGATGGCGGCGCGCAGGGCCGGGTCGGTGCAGCTCGCCGCCGGCAGGGCGGCGTCCGCGGGCGGGGCCGCCGGGGTCGCCGGCAAGGCCGCCATCGCGGGCGACACCATCGCGCTGCCCGGCTCGGGCGGGGTGTCCGGAGACGCTTCCGCGCCGCCCTTCAGATCCTTGGCCCAGGGGCGCTCATGCTTGCCGAACTCGCGGTCGAACTGCTGGGCGACCACCGGCAACCCTTCCATCAGCGAGCCGAGCTTGAGCGGCAGCACCATCAGGATCGCCACCAGCGTGATGGGAAGTACGCGCAGCATGGCTCAGCGCTCCGGTCCGATGGCCCGCAGCCGGGCGTAGAAGGCGTTGGCGGCCTGCTGCCGCGCGCCGCCGGTGTCCACGGCGGATTCGGTGGCAGACTCGGCTGCGGTCTCCGCGGCAAACGGCGGTTCCTCCGCCGGGCGTGCGGCTCCGGCCAACGCGGCGACGCGCATCGGACGGAAGCCGTCCTCGTCCTCCGCCGCGTCGGTGTCCGGCGCAGGCGCAGGCGCAGGCGCGGCGTTCGCGGGCGCGGACACCGCTTCCGCAGCGGCGGCGGGCGGCGGGACCGGGCGGGGCCGCGGGCGCGGCGCCGGACCCTCCTCCAGCCGGCGGACCAGGGCGCGGGCCTCCTGCACGGACGCCTCGATGCGCTTGGACGTCCGCTCGCAGGAGCCGAGCACCAGCGCCGCCTCCTCGGTCACGCCCTTGGCGCGGTCGAGCCCGTCGGACAGCTTTGCGGACGCCTCCGTCGCCGCGGCGACCAGCCGCTGCACCGAGGCCTCCGTCTCGTCGATGGTCTTGGAGAAGGTGCCGATCAGCGCGCCGATCTCGGCCTGGCTGGAGCGCATCACCTTCAGCCGCTTGTTGACGATCACCAGGAACACCGTGGCGGTGACGAGCATGACCGCCAGGACGGCGTCAATGAGGAATGAGACCATCGATCAGCTCCTGCTTGGTCTCCAGGTCGGTGTCGATCTTGACGGAGATGTTGCCGTTGCGCTGGCCCATGTGGCCGGCGAAGAGGGGGGTGGTCTTGCTTTGCAGCACCACCGGCGCGTCGGGGTCGATGCGCAGTTTCAGCGAGGTGCCCTTTTCCCAGTTCAACACCTCGCCCAGCGACACCTGGGTCTGCTGCAGCACCGCGACGAGGTCCAGCTTGGCGCGCATCAGCTCGGCCTTCAGGTGGCTTTCCCACACCGTGTCGTGGCCGAACTTCTCACCCATGAAGGTCTGCACCAGCTTGCCGCGAACCGGCTCCAGCGTGGCGTATGGGATGACCACCTCGGCGTGACCGACGCGGCGCTCCACCTCCACGGCGATGCGCACGCGGATGACCGCGTTGGTGGCGCGGGTGATGGTGGCGAATTGCGGGTTCGTCTCCAGCCGGTCGAAGGTGAAGTCGATGGGCGTGATCGGGTCGAAGGACTGGCTGAGGTCCTGGAGGATGACCCGGATGAGCCGCTCGGTGATCTTGCGCTCGATGGAGGTGTAGGTGCGCCCGTCGATGCGCCGGGCGCGGCTGCGCCGGCCGCCCAGCAGCACGTCCATCATGCAGTAGATCAGCGCGCTGTCGACCGACACGACGATGTGGTTGTCCCACTGCTCCGCCCGGGCGACGCCGACCAGGGCCGGAAGCTCGATGGTGTCGAGGAACTCGTTGTAGCGCAGCCAGTCGATGCGCAGCAGGCTCGCCTCCACGCTGGTCGAGGAGAACTGGCGCAGCGAGGTGTTGAGCAGCCGGACCATGCGGTCGAAGACCACGTCCAGCATCGGCAGCCGGTCCTTGTTGACCGTCGTCGTGCTGATCAGCCGTTCGATGGCGCGGGCCTGCCCGGCGGCCTCCGCCTGCGGGCCGACCGCGAAGTTCAGCAGGCGGTCGATCTCCTCCTGGCTCAGCTCCTTGGTATCGGCCATCAGGGCGGCGGCCTCGGACCCGCCGGCGCCGGCGTCCAGGCCCCAATCGAGGTCGTCGCCGGAACCGCCGTCATGGTCGCCGCCATGATCGTCGATTGCGCCGCCGTCGTCCGTGTCGATGGGAGTGCTCATCCGTTCCTCTGGGTCGGCTATTGGGTGAGAAGGCTGCGCAGCAGGACGTCGGACACCGTGTCCGGGCCGAGGATCAGGTTGAAGCGGCGGCGCAGCTCCTCGCGCAGCCGCAGCAGGCCGGCGGAACCGCGCAGGTCGTGCTGGTCGAGGTTGCGCAGGAACTCCTGCTGGGCGTTGACGAGATGGGGCATCGCCTGCTCCACCCGGCCGCGGTCCTTGGGCGCCAGCGCCAGCGTCACCCCGATCTTCATGAAGCGCGACGGCGTGTCGGGGCGCAGGTTCACCAGCAGCTCCGGCAGGTCGAGCGTCGCCTGGGCCGGCTCGGCGATGGGCGTGACCTCGAACAGCCGCGCCACCCCGTCCGGCCCCACGGCCATCCAGTAGCCGCCGAACCCCGCCGCGGCGACGCCGCACAGGGCGGCCGCGCCCAGCGCCAGCCGGGCCAGCGGCAGCACGATGACGTACATCCGCTGCCGGCCCGGCGTTCCCGTCCTTGCCTTTCCAGCATCTGTATTCATCGCGGCCGGCACCTCCAAAATACCGAAAATTTGAGAGACTATTTTAAACGATCAAGTTTTAGCGACTTCCTTCCGGTCGATCTTCGCGGCTTTTACTCCGCTTAAAAGTCATCCCGGTAGGTTGTGAAGGCTCACGGGGTGAACATTACGGTCCCCGCTTTTCGGAAACTTTAAAGGTGCGGGTGTCGTGACGGGACTGATCGACAATCTGCGGACGCTTGGGCGCACGCGCCTTCTGGTGCTGGCCGGCACGGGCGTCGGCATCGTCCTGGCGGTCGCCACCATGGCGGTTCTGCTGTCGCGGCCGCACATGACGCCGCTCTACACCGGGCTGGAACCGGCGGAGGCCGGGCGCATCGTCAAGGCGGTGGAGGCCATGGGCGTGCCGGTGTCCGCCGCCTTCGACGGCACCGCCGTCCAGGTGCCGGAGGCCGAGGTGCCGCGGCTGCGCATGCTGCTGGCCGAGAAGGGTCTGCCGTCGCGCGGCGGCATCGGCTACGAGCTGTTCGACACCGACAAGCCGCTGGGCATCACCAGCTTCATGCAGCGGATGAACCGACTGCGCGCCATGGAAGGCGAACTGGCCCGCACCATCGAGACGCTGTCCGGCATCGAGGCGGCGCGCGTCCACATCGTGCTGCCCGACCGCGAGGAGTTCTCGCGCGCCGCCCCCACCCCGACCGCCTCCATCGTGGTGCGCATGCGCGGCCGGGCGCCGCTGGAGCGGCGGCAGGCGCTGTCCATCCGCCACCTCGTCTCCGCCGCCGTGCCCAACCTGAAGCCGAGCGCCGTCACCGTGCTCGACGCCTCCGGCGAGGTGCTGCTGACCGAGGAGGACGGCGACGCCCGGTCGTCCGCGAAGGTGGACGGGCTGCGCGCCGGCCATGAGACGCGCATCTCGCGCGCCATCGAGCAGATGCTGGTGGCCCGGCTGGGTCCGGGGAATGTTCGCGTCCAGGTTGCTGTCGACGTCGAAACCAAGCGCGAGGTCGTGCGCAGCCAGAGCTTCGACCCGAACAGCCAGGTCGTCCGCTCCACCCAGACGGTGCAGGAGCAGGACCGCAGCCTGGACAGCACGGGCGAGCCGCCGGTCACCGCCGAGCAGAACCTGCCGCAGCGCGAGGTTCGCGCCCAGGCCCAGAACAACCGCTCCTCCTCCGACTCCAAGCGCCAGGAGGAGACGGTCAATTATGAGATTTCCAACATCGCCCGCGAAACGGTGATCGAACCGGGCGACATCCGCCGGGTCAGCGTCGCCGTGCTGGTCAACGGCACCTGGGCGACGGCGCAGGACGGCACCCGCAGCTACGAGGCCCGCTCGCCCGAGGAGCTGCAACGCATCACCGAGCTGGTGCGCTCCGCCATGGGCTTCAGCGAGGCGCGCGGCGACCGGGTGACCGTCGACAACCTGGAGTTCGTCAACCTCGCCCCCGAGCTGGGCGCCCGCGAGCCGATGGCGGAGATCGTCGACACGCTCAGCCGCAACGTGATGACGCTGATCCAATGGGTGATCCTGCTGGTGCTCTGCGGGCTGCTGATCGTGCTGGGGCTGCGCCCGCTGATCCGCCGCGTCTTCCCGGCGCCGGAGCCGGCGGCGGCGGCGGAGACGCCCGCGCCGGCGCTGGCCGCCGGGGCGGCGATGCCGCAGCTCACCGGTCCGGCCATCGGCGGCGATCCCGCCATGCCGGCGGCCCAGCTCACCGACGCGGGCGAACCGTCAACCGCGGCCCTCCCGGGCATCGAGGAGACGATGGACCAGCTCATTGAGCTGCGCACGGTGGAAGGCCGGGTGCGCGCCTCCTCGATCCGCCGGCTCGGCGACATCGTGGACCAGTACCCGGATGAGGCGATCGACATCCTGCGCTCCTGGCTCTACGAGGAGGCGGTCTGATGGGGTACCCGCGCTACCGCTTCGACCTCCGCTTCGACAGCACGGCCCAGGCGGCGGCCCAGGCGGCGGCTGAGTTCGGGGCCGACCCCGAACCGGAGCCCACCGACCCGCTCGACGACATCGTCCATTCCGAACGCCACCTCCAGGCCGCTGTCTACGGCGCCGAGGTCCGCGCCTTCGCCGAGGGCGTGGAGCAGGGCCGGCGCGAGGGGGCGGCGGAGGCCGCGGCCCGCACCGAAGCCGCTCTGGCGCAGGCGCTCTCCCACCTCGGCGAACAGCTGGCCGCGCTGGACGACCGCTTCGCCGACGCCCTGCGCGGGGTGGAGGCGCAAGGGTCGGCGGTGATGCTGGCGCTCGTCCGCCGCCTCGCCCCGGCCTTGCTGGAGCGGATCGGCGCGGCGGAGACCGACCGGCTCGCCGCGGACGCCCTGCGTCTGGCCGGCGGGTCGCCGCGGCTGCGGCTGCGCGTCCATCCCGCTCTGGCGGACCCCGTCCGCGCCAAACTGGCCGACCCGGACTCCGCCCCGGGGGCCGCCGGCTTCAAGGGCGCGCTGGAGGTCGTCGCCGACCCGTCGCTGCCGCCCGGCGGGCTCGACGCCGCCTGGGAGTCCGGCGGCCTGCGCTACGACCCGGCGGCGGTGGAGCGCGCCGTCGCCGGCCTGTGCGACCGCGCGCTGGCCGCCCTGTCCACCGAACATGACCTCTCCACCGACACGGAAAGCACCGCATCATGGCCCCACTGAACCTCGACGTCCTGGAAGACGACGCCAAGCCCGCCGAGAAGGACACCGTCGGCATCCCCGCCGCGGCGATCGCCGGCGGCTCGATGAACGCCATCTACAACGTCCCGGTGGACGTGCAGGTGGTGCTGGGCCGCACCAGCATGCTGGTGGCGCAGCTCCTGAAGCTCGGCCGCGGCGCCGTGGTGGAGCTGGAGCGCAAGGTGGACGAGCCGGTGGAGGTTCTGGTGAACCACCGTCTGGTCGCCCGCGGCGAGGTGGTGATCGTCGAGGACCAGCGGCTCGGCGTTACGCTGACCGAGATCGTGCGCACCGATCTGGCCATTGATTGACACCCCCGGCACCGCACCCACGGACCCCCTCCATGATCCGACGCCTGCTTCCGCCCATCCTCGCCCTGGCGTTCGCCGCGCTGCTTCCCGCGGCGGCCTGGGCGCAGTCGGGCGGGCTGGACCTGTCCTCCATCGGCAGCGCGCTCGGCAGCGCCACGGGGGAGAGCGGGTCGCTGTCCGGGCGCGTCATCCAGGGCATCGTCCTGCTGACGGTGCTCAGCGTCGCGCCGGGCCTGCTGGTCATGGCGACCTCCTTCACCCGGATCATCGTCGTGCTGTCGCTGCTGCGCTCCGCGCTGGGGCTTCAGCAGTCGCCGCCGAACATGGTGCTGATCAGCCTCGCCATGTTCCTGACCTTCCACATCATGGGACCGGTCTTCGACGCGGCGTGGCAGGACGGGCTGCGCCCCATGCTGAACGAGCAGGTGACCCAGGAGCAGGGGCTGGAGCGGATGGTCGAGCCGTTCCGCAACTTCATGGCCTCCCAGGTGCGGGACAAGGACCTGTCGGCCTTCGCCGGCTTCTCCGGCAAGCCGGAGGCGGAGCAGCCCAAGACGGCGGCCACCGCCGACCTGCGCGTTCTGGTCCCGGCCTTCCTGCTGTCGGAGCTGCGCCGCGCCTTCGAGATCGGCTTCCTGATCTTCCTGCCCTTCCTGGTGATCGACATGGTGGTGGCGGCGGTGCTGATGGCGATGGGCATGATGATGCTGCCGCCGGTGATGATCGCGCTGCCCTTCAAGATCATCTTCTTCGTGCTGACCGACGGCTGGTTCCTGATCGCCAACAGCCTGATCCGCTCCTATGGGGGAACCTGACGCGATGACCGAGCCCCGGCTGCTGCCCGCCGTACCCTCCGCCGCCCTGTCGGCGCCGCCCGCCGCACCCCCCGCCGGGGCGTCGGGAATGGCCGACAGCGTGACCGCCTTCGCCAGGCGGCGGGGCGTCACGGTGGACGACGAGACGGCCGTCGTCACCCTTCTGAACGCGCTCGACCCCAACCCGCTGGTGCCGCACCGCATGGTGCTGGTCGCCGGCAGCGTCCTGGCGAACGCCTTCCGTCACGACCGTCTGCAGGGCGACCGCCCCGTGGAGCGGGATGACGAGTCCGACCACTCCACCCTGACCGCCGACCGCTTCTTCTGAGGTGCCAGCATGGGCATGCCGATCAAGATCCGAGACAATTTCAAGAGCCTGAGCGGGTCGGAGAGGACCGCGGTGATCTTCCTGGCGCTGGGCGAGGAGCGCGGCTCCCGCCTGATGGAGAAGCTGGACGACGACGAGATCCGCATGGTCAGCCGCGCCATGGCCAGCCTGGGCAACGTCACCTCCAACCTCGTCGAGGCGCTGCTGCGCAGCTTCACGGAGCGCTTCGCCAACACCGGCTCCGTCGTCGGTTCCTACGACAGCACGGAGCGCATGCTCTCCCGCTTCCTGCCCGACGACCGCGTGTCGGAGATCATGGGCGAGATCCGCGGCCCGGCGGGCCGCACCATGTGGGAGAAGATGTCCAACGTGAACGAGGGCGTGCTCGCCACCTATCTGGCCGGCGAATACCCGCAGACGGCGGCGGTCATCCTGTCCCGCATGCGCAGCGACCACGCCGCCAAGGTGCTGCCGCTGCTCGCCCCGGCGCTGCGGCTGGAGGTGATCGAGCGGATGATCCAGATCGAATCCGTGCAGCGCGAGGTGCTGCTGGACATCGAATCCATCCTGCACAACGAGTTCATGGCGAACTACGCCCGCACCCACGGCGCCGACACGCACGAGCGGATGGCCGACATCTTCAACCGCATCGACCGCGACACCATGGCGGAGATCTTCACCGACCTGGACGCGGTGATGCCGGATTCGACCCACCGCATCCGCCAGCTCATGTTCACCTTCGAGGACCTGCTGCGGCTCGACCGGGTGTCGCTGCAGGCGGTGATCCGGCGCTGCGACACCGGCCAGCTCGCCATCGCGCTCAAGGGGGCGGAGGCGCTGCAGCGCGACCATTTCCTGTCCGTCCTGTCGGAACGCGCCCGCATGATACTCCAGGACGAGATCGAGAACATGGGGCCGGTGCGCATGCGCGACGTCAACGAGGCGCAGGCGGAGATCGTGCAGGTCGCCAAGGCGATGGCCGACGACGGTGCGATCGTCCTTCCGCAAACGGACGAGTCGGACGCCGTCGTCTATTGATGGCCGTCCACGGAGATGGGTGTGCTCATGCCGGACGCGGTCGCCGAGGTCGGCCATCTGCTGGCGGTGGTCGAGGCGCTTGACCCGAGAGCGGCTCAGGAGCTGCGCGGCGGGTTGCCGCGCTGCGATTCCACCTTCGGCCTGGGGCTGGCCTTCTTCCTGGCGGCGACCGCCAACGGCGCGCGGGCGTGGCTGGGGCCGAAGCGCTGCCGGCTGCTGGAGCAGCTCGACGGCGGCGCGCTGCTGGACGATCTCGACCTGGCGCTGGCGCCGCGCCACCGCCGCACCGCCGACGGGCGGGAGTGGCGGGTGATGAGCATTCCGGTGATGGACGGCACGGCGGCGGGCGGCTGCCGCGGCCTGCTCTGCGCCATTTCCGACGGGGCGGACCTTCAGACGGGAAGCGCGCTGGTCCTGCAGATGCGGCTGCCGGCGCTGGGAGCGGTGCAACTCGTCGCGGCGGGGGAGGGGCGGCGCTTCGACGTGACGCTGCAGACCGGCGGCGGCCTGTCCGCCGCCGCGCTGGCCGACATGCAGGACGGCTTTGCCGGAGCCATGGGGGACGCGGGCCTCGGCGGCGACCTGACGGTGGGGCCGGTGGCCGGGGCGTGGCTGGACCTGGAGGAGGAGGCGCTCAGCGCGGACTGGTCGGGGTGAGGGGAGAGGTGGTCGCGCCGGGTGCCCACCCTTCCCATGCTGCGCATGGGCCCCTTCCCTCCCCCGCTTCGCAGGAGAGGGAGGTTCAATCCCCTCCCCTGCGAAGCGGGGGAGGGTTAGGGAGGGGGCTCAACGCGACAACGTCTTCACCCCGCCAGCCGCGCCTCGCCAGCCCCGCGCCCGAACCCCACATAGCCCGGCAGCACGCGGCGCGCCGGCAGGGCCGGGGCAGGGTCCTCATGCTCGGGCGGGGCTTCGAACTTGTAGCCTCGTCCGTAGACGGTCTCGATGTAGCGGGCGCCGCCGGTGGCCTCGGCGATCTTCTTGCGGAGCTTGCAGATGTAGACGTCGATGACCTTGTCGAGCGGGTCGGCGCCGGACAGGCCGTAGACCTCGTCGTAGATGTGCTCCTTGGAGACGACGCGGCGGTGATGGGCGGCCAGGACGCCGAGGATGGCGTGCTCGCGCTGGCTCAGCCGCAGCCGCTCGCCGCCGACCTCGGGGTCGCGCCCGTCGAGGAAGACCGTCAGCCGGCCGACCCGCACCGCGTTGCTCAGCAACCCGCGCGAGCGCCGCCGCGCCACCTCGATGCGCGCCCGCACCTCGGCGCTGACCACCGGCTTGACCAGCACGTCGTCGGCCCCGGCGTGCAGCAGCTCCACCGTGGTGGCCACGCAGCGCCGGTCGAGCAGGCACAGGATCGCCGCCCCGACCTGATGCGCCCGCAAGGCCGCCACGCAGCGCGCCGGGTCGTCGACGCTGCCGAGCACGATGGCGTCGTAGCCCAGCCCCTCCGCCCCCTGGTCGCGCAGAAGCTCCTCCAGCCCGCCCCAGTCCTGGCGGTCGTAGCGGATCTTCCCCATGCCGAGCTGACGGCCGAGCGCGTCGGCGATCAGGGGATTCGGTTCAACCAGGACAGCGCGCATGGGGTTCTCCGCAGCATCGGATCGGGCAGGGCGAATGATATGCTTTTTAGGAAAAGTCTTTTTCGCGCCTGCAAACATCATTCAAAAAACCAATCGAAATCCATACTGTCAATCATTGGTATTAATACCTTGGCGGAGGCCGGGAGTCGGCTTTAAAGCGGTTTTAAAACCCGTTAACGGGAACGATTTCGGGAAATTTGCCGGCGAATTCCATGCAAATGCGAGACGAATTCTCGGCGGATTGGCCGTAGTGCGATTCGCCGCTCCGGGTCTGCGGAAAAAAGGTTCCTGTGCGCAGGGCGCGGGACGCGCTACTGTGGCGGTGCAGGCCCGACTGTCAGGATAAGCCGCGATGACCGAGATGATGCCGCTCTCCAACGCTGAGGATACGCCGCCTCCGCCCGCGGCACCGGCCAAGCGCGCCGCCCGTCCACGCGCGGCGAAGGCGCCTTCGGAGGAAACGACGCAACTCCTGCGTGTCTATGGCGATCAGGTCGCCACGCTGGGCGAACAGATCGCCAAGGCGGAGGCCGCAGCGGACAGCGAACGGGCGGAGCGGCTGCGGGTGATCGCCGAGCACGCCTCCGAACGCGAGCGCTGGCGCGAGGCCATCGGCGAGGTGGAGCGGGCGCGCTCCGGGGAGATCGGGACCCTCCAGGGTGACCGCGAGGCGGAACGCGAGCGCGTCAACCAGCTCGTCGAGACGCTGATTGCCGAGACCTCGGCGAGCGAGCAGGGCATGGCCCGCGCGCTTCAGGACGCGGAGGACCGGCTGTCCGCGGTGAACGCGGAGATCGCCGCCCTGCGCCTGTCCCACGCGGTGGCGCTGGACCGGCTGCAGGCCGACCGGGAGGCGGAACGCAAGCGCATCGGCGACCTCGTGGAACGGCTGATCGCCGACACGGAGGCGCGGGAGCGCGGCTTCCGTCAGCGCATCGAGGCGGCGGAGCGCCGCAGCGAGGAGGCGCAGGCGGCCCTGGAGGAGGAGCGCCGGACCAGCGCGGAGCTGGGGAAGCGGCTGGAGCGGCTGACCGGCACGCTGGATGGCCTGCGCCGCGACCGCGAGGCGGAGGTCGCGGCCTACGAGGCGATGCGCGACCAGTGCCGCGTCCTGGTGACCGAACTGGCGCGGCGGCAGAGTCCCTGGTGGCGCCGCCTGTTCCGGCGCTGAGCGTTATTCGTCCTTGTCGTCGTCGCCGCCGCGGAAGGGCGCGGTCGCCACATGGGCCGTGGCCGACACCACGTCGCCGGCGACGCTGACCGCGGACCCGGCGACGCTGGCCGCCGTGTCCACCGTGGCGACCACCACGCTGCAGCCGCTCAGAAGCAAGGCCGCCGGGAGGATCAGGGCGGCGGCGGAAAAGCCGGATCCGGAAAGGCCGGAACGGGACAAGGCTGGGCGTGGCATGGTCTTCGACCTTCGGGAGGGTGATGCCGTTCCACTATGCCCCGGACGCGCGGCGGCGCGCCTGTGACCAAACGGCGGCGCTCATGCTGGCACGCCGCCCGATCGATGCCAAGTGGTCCAACGCCAAGCGGCCCGTGCTTAAGTCCGCTTCCTGAAGACCATGCGCCGCATCGGCTGGTCGAAGGCGGTCATCCCCTCCGCGTCGGTCCGCCCGTTGGCGGCGAAGCGGCGGCGGACTTCGGCCTCCACCGGAGGCAGGCGCTCGCGCCGCACCGGGTCGACGGCGGTGACGTGGGTCAGGTAATGATCGGCGTCGCGGTAGCGCACCACCGTGCCGTAGACCGTTTCGTCCATCGCCTCCAGCGGCGGGGGCGGGCTCTTCAGCGTGTCGTAGGCGGCGGCGCGCACCTCCGTCTCGTCCTCGATGGGCAGGATGACCTCGAAATAGGCGCCCTCGGCGATCGGTTCGACCACCACCAGCGTGCCGCCGGGCTTCAGAACCCGCGCCGCCTCGGTCATCGCGTCGGCCATCACCGCCAGCGGCAGATGGTGGAAGCTGTTGGAGTAGACGATGGCGTCCACCGACGCGTCCTCCAGGGGCAGCGCCTCCCCCTTGCCGACGCGGTAGTCGGCGCCGGCCACCGGCTCCGCCTTGCGGGCGCGGGCGAGCTGGCCCTCGCTGATCTCGATGCCGATGGCCCGGGCGCCGAGCCCCGCGAAATGGCGGGTCAGCGCCCCGTCGCCGCAGCCGACATCCACCACGGTCCGGTCCCGCGGGTCCAGAACCTCGGCCAGGGCGTCCTTCAGGGTCATCGTCGTCATGGTGCGTTTCCGTTTTTCTTGATGGGTGGCGAATGTTGGGGGCGTTGCGGCCCCGGTGGTGGGTCAGGGCGCGGCGTTCAGCGTCCGCCGGAAATAATCGAGGACCTCGTCGTTCAGCCGCGCGTGGAAGGCGGCGCGGTCGAAGCCCGGCGGGTCCTGCACGGCGGCGCCGAAGCGGGCGGCGGCGCTGGCCGGGACCGGTGTCAGGAAGGCGTAGTGGCCGGCGCCGGGAACAAGGTCGTATTCGGGCGGCCGGGGCAGCAGGCCGCGCACCCGCGCCACCTGGAGGGCGCCGCTCTCGTCGCCCTTCTCCGCCTCGTACAGCCGGACCGGGACGGTGACGCGGGACAGCGCGCCGTCCGCGAACAGGGCGCCGATCGGGTCCATCAGCAGCAGCGAGCGGATGCGCGGATCGGTGGCGGCCTCCAGCCGCTTCGGCGAGGCGGCTACGGTGGTCTTCGTGCCGGCCGGGCAGAGGGTCCGGTCGTCCGGATGGGCGGCGCAGATCGGGGCGAGCCGCCCGGGATCGGCGACCCCGCCCGCCGCCGCCAGCGCCGCATGGCCACCGGCCGCGTAGCCGAGCACGCCGATGCGCTGCCGGTCCACCCGGAAGCCCATGGGCGAGGAGTCGAGCACGGCGTCCAGCGCCGCGCGGAGCTGCAACGGCAATTCCGGCCACAGCGGCACGGTGCCGATCCGGTCTCCTCGGCCTGATCCGGGGCCCGACGCGGCCTCGGCGCCCGGCTCCATGCCGCCGAGATGGGTCACGATGGCGGTCATCATCCCGCGGCGGGCCATGAAGAGGGCGACGCTGACCATCGCCAGCCCGTTGCGCGACGGTCCCTGGGTCATCAACACCAGCGGCACGGAATCCAGCGCCGGCCCGCCTTCCGGAGCGACGTTCAGGTGGTAGGGCCCCCGGCGGAGCGGCTGGACGTGATCCCGCGTCGGGTAGAGCAGCAGGATCGGCACCATCTGGCCCGTGCCCGGATCGGCGTAGGCGATCTGCGACACCGCGGCCCGGAACTGGGCCGGTGTCTCCGCCCGCGCGGGCAGGGCCGCCGGAAGCAGCCCGGTCAGCAGAAATGCCAGAACCCACCGCCGTGTTCGCCGACCCATCGCAACTCCTCCGGCATCACGTCACGAGGCCTTCCCCGCGGGGGGAGTGTGGCCGTCTTGCCGGGCGATCGGCAAGAGCGTCGTGTCCTCCCTGAACAATGGGGTCCGCAAATCATGGCGCCTTGCCAAGGACCGGATCGCCCTGTACCACGGCGTTTCGCCCCGCCAACCGCCAAGGCACAGGTCGGCCCATCCCATGTTCGACAGCTTCCTTCTCGCCTTCACGGCGCTGTTCTCCATCGTCAATCCCATCGCCATGGCGTTGATCTTCAGCCAGGTGACGGCGGAGCGCAGCCCGAGGGAGCGGGTGCAGCTCGCCACGCTGGTCGCCGTCTATTCGGCCATCGTGATGCTGACCGCCCTGTGGGCGGGGTCCTATGTGCTGAACTTCTTCGGCATTTCGCTGGCGGCGCTGCGGATCGCCGGCGGCTTCGTCGTGGCCGAGCGCGCCTGGGCGTTGCTGAGCGCTCCGGAGGCGCACGAGGCCCGCAAGCAGGAGCAGGCCGCCCCGGCGGAGGAGGTGGGGGACTCCCATGTCGGGGAGTCGGCCTTCTTCCCCCTGACCATCCCCTTCACCACCGGTCCCGGGACCATCTCCGTCGCCATCGCGCTCGGCGCCACCCGCCCGGCGGATGCCGCCGGCCTCACGCCCTTCTTCATCGGCGTGTCGGCGGCGGCGCTGGCCATCGCGCTGCTGATCTGGCTGTCCTACCGCTCCGCCGACCGGCTGGTGGCGCTGCTCGGCCAAACCCGCGCCCGCGTGCTGACCCGGCTGTTCGCCTTCCTGCTGTTCTGCGTCGGCGTCCAGATCCTGCTGACCGGCCTCCTGGACGCCTTTCCCGTGCTGGCCTCGGGGCGCTGACCGGCCCGGTCAGCGCGCCCGCCCCACACGCTGCCGGGCCATGCGGTCGGCGACGGCGGCGGTCGGCTTGCGCTCCATGTCGGCGCGGGCGAAGATTTCCGCCAGCGTGTCGGCGATCCGCTCGATGTGGGTCATCACGCGGCCGTGGTCGTAGCCGGCGCGCTCGTGATAGACGTCGATCACCCCGCCGGCGTTGATGACGTAGTCGGGGGCGTAGAGGATGCCGCGGTCGGCCAGCGCCTGCCCGTGCCGGGCCTCGGCGAGCTGGTTGTTGGCCGCCCCGGCGATCACCGGGCAGGTCAGCCGCGGGATCGTCCCGTCGTTCAGGACGGCGCCCAGCGCGCAGGGGGCGAAGACGTCCACCTCCAGATCGAAGATGGCGTCGGCGGACACCGGCGTGGCGCCGACGCGGTCGGCCACGCGGCGGGCCTGCGCCTCGTCGATGTCGGCGACCCACAGCCGCGCCCCGGCCTCGGCCAGATAGTGGGCGAGATGCCCGCCGACGCTGCCCACGCCCTGGATGGCGACGGTCAGCCCCTCCAGGTCGGTGCGGTGCAGGCGGTGGCGCACCGCCGCCTGAAGCCCGACGAAGACGCCGTAGGCGGTGGAGGGCGAGGGGTCGCCGCTGCGCGTGCCGCCGCTCGCGGTCGCCTTCTCGACCACGCCGGAGACGTGGGCGGTCTCCAGCGCCATGGTCTTGATGTCGGGAACCCCGGTGCCGGAATCCTCGGCGACGATGTAGCGTCCGCCCAGCCGTTCGACATGGCGCCCCATGGCGCGCAGCAGCGCCTCGCTCTTGTCGGTGCGCGGGTTGCCGATGATAACCGACTTGCCACCGCCCAGCGGCAGGCCGGCGAGGGCCGACTTGTAGGTCATGCCGCGCGACAGGCGCAGCGCGTCGCGCAGGGCCTCCTCGTCGCTGGCATAGGGCCACATGCGGCAGCCGCCCAGCGCCGGGCCGAGCGCGGTGTCGTGGACGGCGACGATGGCGCGCAGGCCGGACGCGGCGTCGGCGCAGAAGATCACCTGCTCGTGGTCGTCGAACTCGGGATGGTCGAACAGCGGCACGGTTTCCTCCAAAATCTTTTTCTTTTTGAAAGGCGGAAATCACCGTGACGCAAAGCCCGGGCGTTGCGCGCGGAAGAGTTCCGCGCGCCGTGCGATGGTACGGCGTGTCCGCTTTTCCTTGTCCTGTGCTTCACCCCTGCATGATCGGGCGGGTGGGCGACGGGACGTTCTCTTGAAGGAAACTAGATGCGCGTGAAATTGCTGGCAAGGCGGACGGTTGGCCGGCCTGCAAAAAGCAAGGAGATGAGCGCCGGAGCGGTGCGGCGTCGGAAAAGTGTCGCGGACGGGACCGCGAACGATAATTTCCGGTCCGCTCTCAGGAGAGGGGGAAGGCCGGGGACCGGCCGGGCGAGGGGGAGGAGGCCGCCCGCCCGGTCCCCGCGGGGATCAGAACTCCTCGTCCCCGCCGAAGCCGCCCCACGAATCCTCTTCGCTGGGGATCTCCTCGGCCACCTGATCGACGGCGCCCTGGGCCTCCTGGGCGATGGCCTCGCCGCCGCCGGAGAAGGCGCTGGACAGCGCGCTGCCGATCAGCATGCCGCCGGCCACGCCCATGGCGGTCTGCATGGCGCCGGCCATGAAGCCGCCGCCGGCGCGCTGCGGCTGCTGGGCGTAGGCCGCCACGCGCGGATCGCCGTAGGCCGGGGCGGCGCCGGGCGCCTGACCCCAGGGCGAGCCGCCGGGGCGCTGCTGCGGGGCCGGGGCGGGCTTGGCGGCGCCGCCACCGAACAGGCCGCCGAAGATTCCGCCGCCGCCGGCCGCCGCGGCCGGGCGCTCCTGAAGCTGGCGCTCCAGCTCCTGGTTCTGGTTCTGCGAGGCGGCCAGCGCCTGCTCCAGCATGACGATGGCCTGCGCCATCAGGTAGGGCGCGCCCGGCTGGCGGGCGATGGTGTCGCGGATGTGGGCTTCGGCCTGCGGGTCGCGCGGGCCGGACTGGGCCTCGGCCTGACGCAGCTTGGCGAAGAGGTCGTCAATGATCTGGCGTTCGGTCTGGTCCATGGCGGTGCTCATGCTCTCGGTGGTTTGAGGGATGGTCCGGGCGTGCCCCGGCGCGTCGTCCGTCGGGCGGGCGGCGGCGTCCGGAGGGGGCCGGGAGGAGGTGGGGAGTGTGGGAGAGGTCTGGGGATCGCGGGTCCATGGGAGCATTCAGTCCCTCCAAGTGCGGTCACGCCCGTCGGCGCAAGAGCAGGTGAAGAGATCCGACATCGCGACCACGTCTAAGTCGCCAGAGGGGCCCGGATCACAGGTCCCGGAGACGTGGGGAGGGCCGGGAACCCTGTCAAGAGAGGGGGGCGCCAGAAAAATTACGGGAAAACAGCGCTGCGTTACTCGGGCCGGGTGCGCGCCTCGAAGCGGCGGCGGTCGCTCTTGTCGCTGAGCACGAAGGCGAAGGGGCGCAGCGCGTCGATGTGGCTGAGCGTGATGGCGATCAGGACGGTCATCGGCACCGCCAGGACGGTTCCGGCGGCCCCCCACAGCCAGCTCCACAGCAGCAGCGAGCTGACGATCACCAGGGGCGAGATGGCGAGCTGCTTCCCCTCCAGCCGCGGTCCGATGAAATTGCCCATCACCTGCTCGATCACCAGCAGCCCGCCGGCGACCATCAGGGCGGTGGACGAGCCGCTCTGGGCCAGCGCCATCAGCACGGGCAGCGCCCCCGCCGTCACCGAGCCGATCACCGGGATGTAGTTCAGCAGGAAGGCCAGGAAGCCCCACAGGAACAGGAAGTCGATCCCGAACAGCGACAGCCAGCCGATGTAGAGGGCCCCGGTGATCAGGCCCAGTGTCGTGCTGACCAGCAGGAAGCGGCGGAACTGCTGGGCGATGGCGGTGACCGCGGTGACGGTGGTGGCGCAGCGCTCCGGCCCCAGCGTCTTGACGATCTTCTCCCGCCAGACCGGCGCCTCGACCAGCATCAGCAGGGCGAGGAACAGCACGATGACCACCGTCGAGACGGCCTCCCGCGCTGCTGTGAGCACCGACGCGACGAGGCCGGACAGCGCCTCCGCCCCGCCGCCTCCGGCGTCGGAGCCGCCACCCGGATCGCCGAGGAATTGCTCGCGCAGCCCGTCGATCCAACCGCTGGCCTGCCCCCAGAGCCGTTGCAACTCCTCGGCGTGGCGCGGCACCTCGCCGGCCACGCGCTGGCCGACGAACCACAGTCCCCCGGCGAAGACGGCCAGAACCAGCAGCACCGTCAGCATGGCGGCGAGCGGGCCGAGCAGGGCCAGCCGCGGCGGCACCCGGTCGCGCACCCAGCGCCCGACCGGCGCCACGGCGACCGCCACGAAGAAGGCCCCGGCCAGCGGGATGAGGACGGGTGACGCGGCGCTCACGACCCACAGGACGGCGACGGCGGCCAGCAGGCCGAGCAGCCAGAGGCCGAGGGTCATCCGGTCGATGGACCAGCCGCGCTCCATGTCCGCGTCCTCCCGCTGTGCCAAGACCGTCCGCTCCCCGCCGTTGCGCCGCGCTGCCTGAGGGGCAGCATGAGCTTGACGCGAAACCGGCCGTGAAGTTCCGCAACGCCCCGGTTCCGGCGGGAGCGCAGAATTGCCACCGGGGGGACGTTGCGGCGCAGCGGGGCTGCCACCAACTCACTGAGGCCGGCTCCGCCGGAGGGGGCTCAGCCTTGGGGGCACACGCCATGGACCGCATCAACACGGCTTTCCTGTTCGACCTCGACGGCACGCTGATCGACAGCGTGTACCAGCATGTGCTGGCCTGGCAGGAGGCGCTGGACCACGAGGGGATCGAGCTGTCGGTCTGGCGCATCCACCGCAAGATCGGCATGAGCGGCGGCCTGTTCGCCAACATGCTGCTGCGCGAGACCGGCCTCGCCATCAGCCCGGAGCTTCTGGAGCGGCTGCGCCGCCGCCACGCCGAGGCGTTCCGCGGGCTGGCCGGGCGCGTCCGCCCGCTGCCCGGCGCGCAGGAGCTGCTTTCCCACCTGACGGCGGCGGGCATCCCCTGGGCCATCGCCACCAGCGGGCGGATCGAGACGGCGCGCTCCGGGCTGGAGGCTCTGGGCGTCGATCCGGACGTGGTGCCGGTGGTGACGCGCGATCAGGTGAAGTACGCCAAGCCCGACCCCGACCTGTTCCTGGCCGCGGCGGAGCGGCTCGGCGTCGCCATCGAGACGGCCATCGTGGTCGGCGACAGCGTGTGGGACATCCTGGCCGCGCGGCGCGCCCGCGCGCTGAGCATCGGGCTGCTGTCCGGCGGCTACGGGCAGGACGAGCTGGAGCGGGCCGGCGCCTTCCGCGTCTATGAGGACCCGGCCAGCCTGCTGGAGCATCTGGACGAGGTGGGGGGGCGACGCTGAGCGCCCGCCAGCGCCGCGCGCTGCTGATCGTCAACGGGAAGGCCCGCCAGGGGCAGCGCGCGCTCGACGACATCCGGGAGGAGGCCGCGGCGGCGGGCGTCGCCCTGATCCGCGCCGCGTGCCGCGAGCGCGAGGACATCGCGGAGGCGATCCGCGCCCATGCCGGCTCCGTGGACATGGTGATCATCGGCGGCGGCGACGGCACGCTGAACGCCGCGGCCCCGGCGCTGGCCGACACCGGCCTGCCGCTCGCCATCCTGCCGATGGGCACGGCGAACGATCTGGCGCGCACGCTGGGCATTCCGCTGGACCTGCGGGCGGCGGCGCGGCTGGCCGTCAGCGGCCCGGTGCGCCGGATCGACCTCGGCGAGGTCAACGGCGTGGCCTTCTTCAACGTCGCCAGCATCGGCCTCAGCGTCGAGCTGGCCCGCGCGCTGACGCGCGAGATGAAGCGGCGCTGGGGCGTGTTCGGCTACGCCGTGGCGGCCTTCCGCGTGGCGCGGCGCATGGCGCCCTTCCGCGCCGAGATCCGCATCAACGGGACGCGGCACCGCGTGAAGTCGGTGCAGATCGGCGTCGGCAACGGGCGCCATTACGGCGGCGGCATGACCGTGCAGGAGAACGCCGCCCCCGACGACGGGCAGCTGGACGTCTACAGCATCGACCTGCGCGGCTGGTGGGAGTGGCCCCTGCTGTACCCGGATTTCCGCCGCGGGCGGCATGGGCACTGGAAGAACGTCCACGCCTGGTACGGGCAGGAGGTGGAGATCACCACCCGCCACCGCCGCCCGGTCAACACCGACGGCGACATCACCACCCACACCCCGGCGCGCTTCCGCGTGCGGCCGGGCGCCGTCGCGGTGATCGCACCGCCGCGGTGAAGAAAGGGAGGCTCCTCCCGGATGGCCGCAAAAAAAGCCGGGCGCCCCTGCGGACGCCCGGCCATCGTCACCGAACCGGCAACCCCCGCCTCAGCGGGCGAGCCAGCCGCCGTCCACCGGCAGGATCGTGCCGTGGACATAGTCCGACGCGTCGGAGGCCAGGAACACCGCCGGGCCGCCCATGTCGGCGGGGACGCTCCAGCGGCCCGCCGGGATGCGGCCGAGGATCTCGGCGCTGCGCTGCTCGTCGGCGCGGATCGCCGCCGTGTTGTTGGTGGCGACGTAGCCCGGCGCGATGGCGTTCACGTTGATGCCCTTGCCCGCCCATTCGTTGGCGAGCAGGCGGGTGATGCCGGCCACGCCGCTCTTGGAGGCGGTGTAGGAGGGCACCCGGATGCCGCCCTGGAAGGACAGCATGGACGCGATGTTGATGATCTTGCCCTTCCGCCCGTTGCCCAGCGCGTAGCGCCCGAAGGCCTGGCAGAGGAAGAAGACCGTCTTGATGTTGATGTTCATCACGAGGTCCCAGTCGGCCTCGGTGAAGTCCACGGCGTCGGCGCGGCGAATCATGCCGGCGTTGTTGACCAGGATGTCGAGCCCGCCGAGCGTGCCCACCGCCTCCTCCACCAGACCCTGCACCGGGGCGATGCTGGTCAGGTCGGCGGTCATGGCGTGGAAGCGGCGGCCGGTGGCCTCCACGAGAGCCTTGGTCTCGTCGAGGGGGATGACGTCGACGGCGGCGATGTCGGCGCCGGCCTGGGCCAGCGCCAGGGCGATGCCCTGGCCGATGCCGGTGTGGGCGCCGGTCACCAGGGCGACCTTGCCGGTGAGATCGAAGGGATGTGCCTGAGCCATTGTCCTGCTCCTTATTCTTGGGCTCTTATTCTTGGCGTGCGGGGATCAGCGCAGGTCTTCCATGGGGATGAAGTCCATGTCGGTGAAGTCCTGGTTGTCGCCGGCCATGGCCCAGATGAAGGTGTAGTTGCGGGTGCCGACGCCGGAGTGGATCGACCAGCTCGGCGAGATCACCGCCTGCTCGTTGGCGACGACGATGTGGCGCGTCTCGGTGGGCTCGCCCATGAAGTGGAAGACGCGGGCCGGCTCCGGCAGGTCGAAGTAGAAATAGACCTCGCAGCGCCGGTCGTGCGTGTGGCACGGCATGGTGTTCCACATGTTGTTCGGCTTCAGCACGGTCATGCCGAGCACGAGCTGCGCGGTGCGGCAGACGTCCGGGTGGATCATCTGGTAGATGGTGCGCTCGTTCGACTGGGCCGGGTCGCCCATGTGCACGGCCTTGGCCTGCGCGATGGAGATCTTCATCGTCTCGAAGCGGGCGTGGGCCGGGGCGCTGTTCAGGTAGAACTTCGCCGGGTTGGCCGGGTCCAGGCTCTCGAAACGGACGTCCAGGCTGCCCATGGTGATGTAGAGGCAGTCGCGCGGGGCCAGCTCGAACACCGCGCCGTCCACCGTGATGCGGCCCGGACCGCCGACGTTGACGGCGCCCAGCTCGCGCCGGTCGAGGAAGTTGGCCGAGCCGATGGCCTTGGCCGATTCCAGCTTCAGCGGGCCGGACACCGGCATGGCGCCGCCGACCACGAAGCGGTCGATGTGGCTGTAGGTCAGGACGATGTCGTCCGCCTCGAAGATGGACGGGACGAGGAAATGGTCGCGCAGCTTGGTGGTGTCGTAGTTGCGGACGTCATCCTGGTGGGACGCGTGGCGGACGGTGATCTTCATGGCGGTATCCTCGTTTGTGTTTTTCGGGGCCGGTGGGCGGCCAATTCAGGGCCAAATCAGGGACCAGTGAAGAAGAACGGGTTCGCCCCCTGGGCCTGGGGAATGGAGGTCAGCAGGCCGTCGAGGTGGACGGCCATGCGGTCGGCGGCCAGGGCCGGGTCGGCGTCGGCGATGGCGTCCACGATCGCCGCATGCTCGGCCAGTACGTTGGTCAGGCGCCCCGGCTCGGGCAGGGTCAGGCGGCGGTAGCGATCCACCTGCACCTTCACCTGCTGCGCCATGCTCCACAGGCCGGGATAGCCGGCGATCTCGGCGATCAGGGCGTGGAAGCGCTCGTCGGCCTCGTGGAAGGCGTCGAGGTCGCCGTCCTCCACCGTCTCCTGCTGGAACAGCAGGTTGGCGCGCAGGCCGGCGATCTGGCTGCCGGTGGCGCGCTGCGCCGCGTAGCGGACGGCGGTGCCCTCCAGCGAGGTGCGGATGACGATGGCCTCCGGCAGGGCGTTCACCGGGATGCGGGCGACGAAGGTGCCGACCTGCGGGAAAATCTCGATCAGCCCCTCGTCGGCCAGCCGTTGCAACGCCTCGCGCACCGGGGTGCGGCTGACGCCGAAGGCTTCGGCGATGTGCTTCTCGACGATGGGCTCTCCCGGATTGCGGCGCATCTCCACGATCTCGGCGCGCAGCGACCGGTGGATCGCCGCCATGGTGGAGGCGCCGCGCGCCGGCCCGCGGGAGGGCTTCACCGCGCTCCGCTGGGCGGCGGGACGGTCGTTGCTGGCGTCGGGCGTCGGGGTGGTCGGCATGTCCATGGCTGCACCTGTGTCGCCGGCTCGGCCGGTCCTAAGGGGGCATATTAGTATATCAGTGCTGTGGCGCAAGCCGGAAATCGCGGGGTCCGCAATCTCCGGCTTTCGTCCGGGGTGGGACGGCACCCCGCCGGTCGCCGCTACTCGGCGGGGGCGGGCTGGGCCGGCAGGGCCTGGGCTTCGGCGTTCTTTTGGGCGGCCAGATAGCGCGGCGAGAGGACGCCGAACCGGCGGGCCCACCAGGCGGTCAGGATCGGGGTGAGCAGCGAGGTGACTACGACGCTGGTGGCGACCAGGGCGGTGGCGGCCGGGGCGCTCGGGGCGAAGCTCGGCTCGATGGAGGCGATGATCGGCGGGACCGTCACGGCCGCACCGGCGGTGGAGGCGGCGCCGATGCCGGCGGTTCCGTTGCCCTTGGCGAGCAGGATGTCGGCGAGGACCAGCGTAAAGCCGGTGATGGCGATGACCGAGAGGCCGAGGACGATGCCAAGCAGGCCGGTGTTCAGGATGACCGCGAAGTTCAGGTTGTTGCCGAGCGCGAAGGCGAAGAAGGGCACCATCACCGGCACGGCCTGTCCGAAGAATTTGCGGAACTCCTGGTCCAGGTTGCCGAGCGCGAAGCCGATCAGGAAGGGCAGCAGGGCGCCGACCATGGTCTGCCAGGGGAAGGCGGCCAGACCGGCCAGACCCAGCGTCGCCATCGTCATGAAGGGGCCGGATTCCAGGCACATCAGGCAGAAGGCGCCGGATTCCTCCTTGGTGCCGTACTGCTGCATCAAAGCCATGTACATGCCGCCGTTGGTGTCGTTCATGGCGGCGATGATCGCCAGCACCGACAGGCCGGTGAAGAAGCCCGAGCTGACGCCTTCGTGCGGGATGAACCAGGAGGCGACGATGCCCATGGTGGCGGCGGTGAGGATCTTCACGGAGACGAGCACGCCGCTCTTGCGCAGGACCAGCGGGGTGGCCTTCAGGCT
This sequence comes from Azospirillum formosense, assembly GCF_040500525.1. Lineage (NCBI taxonomy): Bacteria > Pseudomonadati > Pseudomonadota > Alphaproteobacteria > Rhodospirillales > Azospirillaceae > Azospirillum > Azospirillum formosense. The sequence goes on from NZ_CP159405.1 coordinate 211,909, forward strand.
GATGCTGGCGCCGATGCAGAAGAACCAGACGGAGAGGATCGGCAGGGTGCCGGTGATCAGGCCGTTGGTGAAGGACCCGAAGAACTTGCCGGTGTTCGGCGCGAAGGTGTTCAGGCAGGCGCCGAGGAACAGGGGCAGGATCATCATGCCGCCGGGAATGCGGTCGATCCGGGATTTGATGTTCATAGTCGGTACTCCTGGGGCGGTCCGACTGGGCCGTCGATGGAAAGTCCGGGGTGGTGGCTGCCGGTTGCGGCGAAGGAAGGGGAAGCGTTCCGCGCATTCCCAGCGGGGGCGGCGCCGGTCCGGTGGCCGTCTGGCCTGTCCGTGGAGCGCGCCGTCGACGTGGTGGATACTAGTATATCAGCGCTGCGAGGCAAGTCAGGAGAACTGCGTACCCCGTCGGATGACACTCTGTCGCACGTCCTGCGGCGGTGGTTCGGCGGTGCCGCTCCCGTGCGCCGGGAAACCTGGCTCCGTGTTGGAAAGTGCAAGCGTGGCAACGGCTTGCAGCGCTTCATGGACGCGGTGATAGGCGGCTTCGATGCGCTGGACGGACTGTTCGTTACCGTCCAGCCGGGCGGCTTCCCGGAACAGGGCGAGGGCGGTGCGGCCGAACGCTTCGAAGCGCGCGTGCAGGCCGTGGTCGTCCAGGGCGAAGACCGGCGTGGTCAGGAAGGCCCGCCGCAGGGCGTCGGCGTCGCACTCCAGGGCGGCGATGCGCACGGTCGGCGGGTCGGAGGTCCGGGGCATGCCGCGGCTCCTTCAGAGGGAGTTTTCAAAAGGCGGGTTTTGAAAACTGGTGTTTTAGTTTTTGGGGGTTGGGAGGCGTATTGCCCCCATCCCGGCCCTCCCCCGCTATCGCAGGGGAGGGAGAATTTCTGCGAAGCGGCGGCAGTCCCCTCCCCTGCGTTAGCGGGGGAGGGTTAGGGAGGGGGCAAGGCGGCTTCGCCCTTACTTGGCGTTGGCCATGGCGACGGCGGTGTCGCTCATGCGGTTGGAGAAGCCCCACTCGTTGTCGTACCAGGTCATGATGCGGACGAAGGTGCCGTCGATGACCTTGGTCTCGTTCAGCGCGAAGATCGAGCTGTGCGGGTCGTGGTTGAAGTCGGTGGAGACGAGGTCCTCGGTGTAGGCGCCCAGGATGCCCTTGAGCGGGCCGTTGGCGGCCTCGGAGATCGCCTTGGTGATCTCCTCCACCGAGGTGGCGCGCTTGGCGGTGAACTTGAAGTCGACCACCGAGACGTTCGGGGTGGGCACGCGCATGGCGGTGCCGTCCAGCTTGCCCTTCAGCTCGGGCAGCACCTTGCCCACCGCCTTGGCCGCCCCGGTCGAGGTCGGGATCATGTTCAGCGCCGCGGCGCGGGCGCGGTGCAGGTCCTTGTGGTTGGTGTCGACGATGCGCTGATCCCCCGTGTAGGAGTGGATCGTCGTCATGAAGCCCTTCTCGATGCCGATCAGGTTGTTCAGCACGAAGGCCACCGGGGCCAGGCAGTTCGTCGTGCACGAGGCGTTCGACACGATGCGGTGCTTGGCCTTGAGCTGGTCGTGGTTGACGCCGTAGACCACCGTGATGTCCTCGTCGGTGGCCGGAGCGGAGATCAGCACCTTCTCCGCACCCGCTTCCAGATGCTTGGTGGCGTCGGCGCGCTTGGTGAAGATGCCCGAGCATTCCATGGCGATCTGGATGCCCAGATCCTTCCACGGCAGCTTGGCCGGGTCACGCTCCTGCACGACCTTGATCGAGTGGCCGTTGACGATCAGCTCGCCGCCTCCGCCTTCGTTGGTGCGGGTCTCGATGGTGCCGGGGAAACGGCCATGGACGCTGTCGTACTTCAGCAGGTGGGCGTTGGCCTTGAGGTCGGCCAGGTCGTTGATCGCCACGACCTCCACGTCGTTGCGGCCGCTCTCGTAGATGGCCCGCAGAACCAGACGGCCGATACGGCCAAAACCGTTGATCGCTACCTTCACGGACATGCTGTTCTCCGCTGGTGTTCGCGGCCCCGGATGGGATCGGGGGCGGCGCCGGCCAGGGCCGGTGGGAAAGGGGGGCGCCGGATCGGGCGGCCCGCCGCGCCAGGGCGCGGGCGCTTCCGGGCTTCGTTGAGATATATACTAGTATATTAGATTGATGCGCAAGAGCGGAGGGCGGTGTGGCCGGTTCTCCGGACAAAATGTCGCGCTTGCTGCGTTGCAAGACAAACCGTGCCCGGCGCTGTTGGCCTGGGTTGGACCCGTGAACCGGACCGCTCCAAAGGTCTTTCCCGACAACCGGAACCGCCAGAGGACGATGACTTCCGACGACCGTGCCCCACGGCTTTCCGCCGCCCGCTTCCGCGCCCTGCGCGGCCTTCTCGCCCTTCTTTTCCTGCTGACCGCCGCGCTTGGCGCGATCGTGACCCCGGCCTCGGCGCAGATCCCGACGCCCACCCCGCCGGCCCAGGCCGAAACGGCCCCCAACCCGGAGGAGATCGCCCGCCTGCGCCAGACGCTGGAGGACCCGGACCGCCGGGCCGCCCTGCTCGGACAACTCCGCGCCCTGGAGCAGGCCGAGGCCGCCGCCGCGCCGGCGGAGCCGGAGGGGATCGGCACCCGCCTGCTCACCCTGCTGTCGAACCGGCTCGACGGGCTGGGGCAGGAGGCCGCGCTGGCCGGCGACGCCCTGCTCAACGCGCCGCAGGGTCTGCACTGGCTGGAGCGGCAGGTGTCCGACCCGGCGCAGCGCGCCGCCTGGGGCTGGCTGGTCGCCGAACTGGTGCTGGTGGTGGTGGTCGGGCAGGGCGCCCGGCTGATCGCCATCCGCACGCTGCGGCGTCCGCGCGCCATGCTGGCGGCCCGGCCCATCCATTCCACGCTCGCCAAGGTGCCGCTGCTGCTGGTGCGGTCGCTGTTTGACCTGGCGCCCATCGTCGCCTTCGCCGCCGCCGGATTCGGCGTGCTGGCGCTGTTCGACCCGCCACCGGTGGTGCGGGTCCTGGGCGTCACCTTCCTCAACGCCAGCATCTTCGTGCAGATCGTGCTTCTGGTGGTCCGGGCGCTGCTGGCTCCGGCCTCGCCCAACCTGCGGCTGGTCCCGATGAGCGACGGCTCGGCCCTGCGGCTGCTGCGCTGGTGCCGGACCATCGCCATCACCACGCTCTACGGCATGTTCCTGGCCGAGGCGGCGCGGCGGCTCGGCCTGCCGGCGCAGAGCTACAGCGCGCTGGTGACCCTGGTTGGCCTGCTGGTCGCCGTCATGCTGGCGGTGCTGGTGCTGCAAAGCCGGGAGGCGGTGGCCGCACGCCTGCGCGGCGGCATCGCGGCGGCGCAGCCGCTGTCCGACGTGGTGTCGCCGGTTCCGCCCGGACGGCGGGCCGCCGGGGCGGGGCGGATGCTGCGCGCCGCCGGCCGCCGCGTGGCCGACGTCTGGCACGCCGTCGCCATCCTCTACATCATCGTCCTGTTCGGCATCTGGGCACTGGAGATCAGCGGCGGGCTCCTGTTCGTGGTCCAGGCGACGGCCGTGACCCTGGTGGTCGCCGGGGTCGCGCGGCTGATCGGGCGGGGAATCACCCGCGCCGCCGCGGCGATCCTGGAGCGCATGGACCGCCGGCGGGGACATTCCGCCTGGGCGGCGGGGCGGTTGCGCCGCTACATCGGCCCCGTCGCGCGGCTGCTGCACGCCGCGGTGGCCGTGCTGGGCGGGCTGGTCGTCCTGAACGCCTGGGGACTGGACGTCTGGGGCTGGCTGCAGACGGCCATCGGCCTGCGCATCGTGGCGTCGGGCCTGTCGCTCCTGCTGGTGGGCGCCATCGCGCTCGGGGTGTGGGAGGTGACGAACGGTCTGATCGAGCGCCATCTGGCGACGACGGACCGCAACGGGCGGGCCGTCCAGCGCAGCGCGCGGGTGCGCACGCTGCTGCCGCTGCTGCGCAGCGCGCTGCTGGTGGTGCTGCTGACGCTGGTCACGCTGATCACCCTGTCGGAGCTGGGACTGAACATCGGGCCGCTGCTGGCCGGCGCCGGCGTGGTCGGCCTTGCCGTCGGCTTCGGCGCGCAGACCCTGGTCAAGGACGTCATCACCGGCCTGTTCATCCTGTTCGAAGACACCATCTCGGTCGGCGACGTCGTCAATGTCGGCGGCAAGGGCGGCCTGGTGGAGGGGATGAACATCCGCACCATCCGCCTGCGCGACTTCGACGGGACGGTGCACACCATTCCCTTCAGCGCGGTCACCAGCGTGTCGAACATGACGAAGGACTTCAGCTACTACGTGTTCGACGTGGCGATTCCCTATCACGAGAACGCGGACCGCGTGGTCTCGGTGCTGCACGGCATCGGCGACGAGTTGCGCAAGGACCCGCGTTTCGCGCCGCTGATCCTGGAACCGCTGGAGGTGCTGGGCGTCGATTCCTTCCAGGAATCCGCGGCGGTGATCAAGGCGCGGATCAAGACGCTGCCCATCCAGCAATGGAACGTCGGCCGGGAGTTCAACGGGCGCATGAAAGCGCGCTTCATCGAGTTGGGAATCGACTTCCCGCTGCCGCAGCGCACGCTGCACATCGCCCGCGGCGCCGCCGAGGCGCTGGCCGGGATGGGGGCCGCCGATGCCGGCCGGATGCGCCACGCCGGGGCGGCGGAGTAGGGATGCGGCGCTCCCTCCTGCGGTCTTGCAAAAAAGTGACGGGGCCATGTCGATTTCGCTTGAGCCCCGTCGGCGGCACGGCTATATCAGCGCTCCCGCGTCACCCCAAGAGACGCGGGATGCGAAGAGCAGACGATGCGCTTGTGGCGGAATTGGTAGACGCGCTAGGTTCAGGTCCTAGTGGCTGAAAGGCCGTGGGGGTTCGAGTCCCTCCAAGCGCACCAACACTTCTTGTGTTGGTCTGAGATTATAGTGGGGCCATAGCTCAGCTGGGAGAGCGCTACAATGGCATTGTAGAGGTCAGGAGTTCGATCCTCCTTGGCTCCACCATCATAAAGCCAGCAACCCCGACGGGTTGCTGGCTTTTCCCATTTCCGGCCCTCCTTTTGTCGGGCCAACGCCGCCGAAGCTTCAAGGAACGCTCCGCCTTCCGTCACCGGGTTCGAGGATGGCTGCGCTCCCGACGGGCCCGGTCCTGGACCGCTGGCGTTTCCGGACGTCGGATCATGGTCCGGCGGGGCAGGGGATCGAAGGATCGGGGGAATGAGGGTGACATGGGGCGGGGCGTCTTGTTCGTGGCGGTGGCGCCCCCACCTACCCATCGACAGCGACGATGCGGGAGGACGAGGAATGCGCATGGGCCGAACCGCCGCCCTGATGACCGCCACCACCCTTGCGGCTTGCCTGAGCGTCACCGACGCGAGCGCCGTGGACAAGGTGTTTAAAACCGAAAAGGCCATGGTGTCGGTGAAGACCGTCGCCAGCGGCCTCAGCCACCCCTGGGGCTTGGCCTTCCTGCCCGACGGGCGGATGCTGGTGACCGAGAAGGACGGGCGGTTGCGCATCGTGGCGTCGGATGGGAGCGTCTCCCCTCCGGTGAAGGGCGTGCCGAAGGTCGACGACCGTGGGCAGGGCGGCCTGCTCGATGTGGCGCTGGACCCGGACTTCGCGCAGAACCGCCTCGTCTATCTCAGCTTCTCCGAGCCCGGGACGGAGGACGGCACCAACTCCACCGCGGTGGCGCGCGGCGCGCTGAACGCCGACGGCACCGCCCTGACCGACGTCCGGGTGATCTTCTCGCAGAAGCCCAAGGTGGAAAGCCGGATGCATTACGGCTCCCGGCTGGTCTTCGACCGCCAGGGCCATCTGTATGTGACTCTGGGCGAACGCTCGCTGGAGCAGTTCCGGACGCAGGCGCAGGACCTCGACTCGCATCTGGGCAAGGTGGTGCGGATCAACCGCGACGGCTCCGTGCCCGCCGACAATCCCTTCGTGAACCGGTCCGGCGCGCTGCCGGAGATCTGGTCCTACGGCCACCGCAACATCCAGGGCGCCGCCCTGAACCCGCAGACCGGGGCGCTGTGGATCAACGAGCACGGTCCGCGCGGCGGCGACGAGGTCAATGTGCCGGAGCCGGGGAAGAATTACGGCTGGCCGGTGGTGTCCTACGGCGTGAACTACAACGGAACGCCGATCGGAACGGGCAAGTCGAGCGCGCCCGGCATGGAGGAGCCGGTCTACCAGTGGACTCCGGTCATCGGCTCCTCCGGCATGACCTTCTACACGGCGGACACGGTGCCGGGCTGGAAGGGCAGCCTGTTCAACGGCGGGCTGGCCACCAAGGAGGTCGTCCGGCTCGAACTCGACGGCAACAAGGTCAAGCACGAGGAGCGCATGTTCCGCGACCTGGGCAAGCGCATCCGGCAGGTCAGCCAGGGGCCGGACGGGGCGCTGTACCTGCTGACCGACGAGAACCGGGGCGAGATCCTGCGGGTGAGCCCGGCGGGCAAGCCGTAGGCGCCGCTTCAGAGGCCGCTGCGGCGCCGGTGGGGCTTCCTCAGGCGCTCGGCGGCCATCAGTTCGCTGCGGCTGACGCCGATGTCCCTCAGGAGATGCTCGTCGAAGCGGCCGGGGGCGCCCATGGCCCGGTTCCGGGTCCGGCGCTCCCTCAGTGTGCGGCAGATGCCCAGCAGGGCGGCGGCGAGCGATTTCGGCAGGGTCGCGCCGAAGGCGCGGACGACGGACAGGGTCGGCATGGGCGATTCCTCCGTTCGGGCGGGGACTGCCGCCCCGCGTTGCCGGTCCTGTCTATCGGGCTTTGGCCGGTGGGGAAGTGGCGCCCTTCACAACGGCATCACGCTTTCCGGACTTCCGGCCAAGCGCCGGGGACGCTACACAGGCGCCCATGCCATCCATCATGCCCCCTGCCGTCATCCCCATCGATGACCCGGACGACCCGCGGATCGCCGCCTACCGCGACGTGAAGGAGCGTGACCTCGTGGGGCAGGAGGGGCGGTTCATCGCCGAGGGGGCGGTGGTGCTGCGGACGCTGTTGACCGCCTCGCGCCACGAGACCCTGTCGTTGCTGATCGCCGAGAAACGGATCGCCGGGCTGGCGCCGGTGCTCGACTCGCTGCCGGCGGGAGTGCCGGTCTACAGCGCCCGCCAGGAGGTGCTGGACGCCATCGCCGGCTTCCCGCTGCACCGCGGCATCCTCGGGCTGGGGCGGGCGGCGGCGATGCCGGAACCGGACGCGCTGCTCGCTGCGCTGGGGCCGCGGGCCACCGTTCTGCTGCTCTGCGGGATCGGCAACCACGACAATGTGGGCGGCATCTTCCGCAACGCGGCGGCTTTCGGGGTGGACGCGGTGCTGCTCGATTCCGGCTGCTGCGACCCGCTCTACCGCAAGGCGATCCGCGTGTCGGTCGGCGCGGCGCTGCGGGTGCCCTTCGTCCGAATTCCAGCGGGAACCGACCCGGTCGCCCTGCTGGAGCGGCACGGCTTCGCCGCCATCTCGCTGAGCCCGGCGGGGGCGGTGACCCTGGCCGGCCTGCGCCGTCCGGAGCGGGCGGCTCTGCTCCTGGGGTCGGAGGGGCCGGGGCTGCCGGCCTCCGTCCTGGCGCGGACGCGGACCGTGCGCATTCCCATGGCGCCGGATTTCGATTCCCTGAACGTCGCGACGACCAGCGGGATCGTCCTGCACCACCTCGCCTTCATGGCGGACCCGGACTCAGGCGTCGGCTGAGCCCTCGATCCGGCGCAGGCCGGGCGGGGTGGCGTCTCGCAGGCTGCGGGCGAGCGCGCGGAAGCCGGCGGCGCGCGGGTCGCTGGCCCGCCAGACCAGACCGATGACCCGGCCCGGCGGATCGCCCTGGAAGGCGCGGTAGGCGACCAACCCGCCCACCGTCGCCGCCTCCCCATCCCCCGTGGCGAGCCGCGGCATCAGCGTGTAGCCGGTGCCGCTGGCGACCATGTGGCGCAGCGTCTCCAGCCCGGTGGCGTGGCGCATGCCGCGGGTGGTGGCGCCGCAGGCGGCCAGGGCCTGATCGCGAAGGCAGTGCCCTTCCTCCAGCAGCACCAGCTCGCCGGGGTCGAGGTCGGCCAGGGCGATGGAGGGCAGGCTTTCCAGCCGGTGGCCGGAGGGGTGGGCGAGCACGAAGGGTTCGAAGAACAGAGCGTCGCAGGTCAGCCCGTCGCCGTCGACGGGCAGGGCGAGCAGGACCGCGTCGAGCCGCCCCTCCCGCAACTCCTCCAGAAGCCCGTCGGTGCGCCCCTCCGACAGGACGAGCTGGACGTCGGGCAGGTGCCGGCGCATCGCCGGCAGGACATGGGGGAACAGGTACGGCCCCAGCGTCTGGATCGCCGCGATGGAGAGCGGACCGTGCAAGGCTCCTTCCGTTCCACGGGCGAGCGCCAGCAGGCGGCGTGCCTCCTCAAGAACGACGCGGGCCTGCCGGATCACCACCTCCCCCTGCGGGGTGGGCAGCACGCGGCGGCTCGTCCGCTCGAACAAGGGGATGCCGAGAAGGTCCTCGAGCTTGCGGATCTGCGCGCTCAGCGACGGCTGGCTGACCGAGCAGCGTTCCGCCGCCTTGCCGAAATGCCGCTGCTCGGCCACCGCCACCACATATTCCAGATCGCGAAGGGACAGGCCGGCGAGATTCATAGGTTCAGGCTATCGAAGCATTTGTAACGATGTCTTGGATATATCAACGACGCGGCGGGATAACCAGGGGGCAAGACGGACACCCTGATCGATGAGAACGGGGGCCGATAAGAAACGCAAGGAGCGAGCCATGAGCACCCTGACCACCGCGGCCGGCATCCCCGTCGCCGACAACCAGAATTCGCTGACCGCCGGCCCGCGCGGTCCGGTGCTGATGCAGGACTTCCACCTGATCGAGAAGCTCGCCCACTTCAACCGTGAGCGCATTCCGGAGCGGGTGGTCCACGCCAAGGGGGCGGGCGCCTACGGCGTCTTCCGGGTGACCCGCGACGTGACTCCCTACACCGCGGCCAGGTTCCTGTCGGCGGTGGGCAAGGAGACGGAGGTGTTCCTGCGCTTCTCCACCGTCGGCGGCGAGAAGGGCTCCGCCGACGCCGAACGCGACCCGCGCGGCTTCGCCGTCAAGTTCTACACCGAGGACGGCAATTACGATCTGGTCGGCAACAACACGCCGGTTTTCTTCATCCGCGACCCGCTGAAATTCCCGGACTTCATCCACACCCAGAAGCGCAACCCGGCGACCAACCTGAAGGACCCGACCGCGGTCTGGGACTTCTTCTCGCTGTCGCCGGAGACGATGCACCAGTTGACGATCCTGTTCAGCGACCGCGGCACGCCGCGCGGCTACCGCCACATGGACGGATTCTCCAGCCACACCTTCTCGTGGATCAACGCGGCGGGCGAGCGCTTCTGGGTCAAGTACCACTTCAAAACCCGCCAGGGCATCCAGAACTTCACGGCGGATCAGGCCGTGCGCATGGCTGGCGTCGATCCCGACCACGCCACCCGCGACCTGTTCGCCGCCATCCGCGACGGCGATTTTCCGGCCTGGACCGTCTCGGTGCAGATCATGCCGGAGGTCGAGGCTGACGCCTGCCGCATCAACCCGTTCGACCTGACCAAGGTGTGGCCGCACGCCGATTACCCGTTGGTCGAGGTCGGCGAACTGGTGCTGAACCGCAACCCGGAGAATTTCTTCGCCGAGGTCGAGCAGGCCGCCTTCAGCCCGGCCAACGTGGTGCCCGGCATCGGTTTCAGCCCGGACAAGATGCTGCAGGGCCGGCTGTTCGCCTACGCCGACGCGCACCGCTACCGGCTGGGCGCGAACCATCAGGCGCTGCCCGTCAACCGCCCGCACGCCGCGGAGGTCCGCCATTACCAGCGCGACGGGGCCATGCGCTTCGACGGCAACGGCGGCGGCAGCCCGAACTACGAGCCGAACAGCTTCGGCGGGCCGGTGCAGAACCGCGCAGTGGCCGAGCCGCCGCTGCGTATCTCCGGCGACGCCGCCCGCTACGACCACCGCGAGGGCAACGACGACTACGCCCAGGCCGGCGCGCTGTTCCGCCTGATCGGGGCGGAGGCCCAGGAGCGGCTGATGGACAACATCGCGAACTCGCTGGGGCAGGCGCCGGGCTTCATCCAACGGCGTCAGGTGAGCCACTTCTTCGCGGCGGACCCGGCCTATGGCGCGGGCATCGCGAAGCGGCTGGGGCTGACGGCGGCCGCGCCGACCGAAGAGGCGGCCGTGGCCGGCTGAGGCCGACTCCCCAACACTCGGCACCGCCGGACGCACCCCCGCGCGTCCGGCGGCTTTGTTCCGGGACGGGTCAGTCGGCGGCGGCGTTCTGCCGCTCCGCCCAGCCCTCGGCGATCCGTGGCAGGTTGAATTCGATCCAGTCGGCGAGGAGGCGCACCTTCTCAGCGGCCTCCCGCCCCAGCGGCGTCAGGCTGTAGTCGACATGGGGCGGCACCACGTCGTGGGCGGTGCGCTTGACCAGACCGTCGCCCTCCAGCCATTGCAGCGTCTGGGCCAGCATCCGTTCGCTGACCCCGCCGATGGTGCGGCGGAGTTCGCTGAAGCGCAGCGTTCCGCTTTCCAGGGCGATCAGAACCAGCACGCCCCAGCGGCTGGTGACGTGTTTCAGCACCTCCCGCGATGGGCAGGCCGCGGCCATCAGGTCGCCGCGCTGCATCCGCTCCGACAGCGGCAGCGGAACATAATCGTCGTCCGGATCCGGCATGGCCATCCTTCTCCCGCCAGGAATTTTCACACTTACATTTATGTACGTACTTACGAAAAGTAAGCAAGTGATTTAGGTAGGTGGGCATCACCCAACCGCAAACGGGAGACCCACCCCATGACCATCGCCGTCACCGGTGCCACCGGCCAGCTCGGCCGCCTCGTCATCGCCCGCCTGAAGGAGACGGTTCCGGCCTCCGGCATCGTCGCCCTGGCGCGCTCCCCCGCCAAGGCCGCCGACCTGGGGGTCGAGGTCCGTGAGGCCGACTACGGCGACCCCAACGCGCTCGCCCGCGCGCTGGCCGGCGTCGACACCCTGCTGCTGATCTCGTCGAACGAGATCGGGCAGCGGGCGGCGCAGCACCGCAACGTCGTCAGCGCCGCGAAGGCGGCGGGCGTCGGCCGGATCGTCTACACCAGCCTGCTCCACGCCGACCGCTCGCCGCTGAGCCTCGCCGGGGAGCACCGGGAGACGGAGGTGGAGATCCAGGCGTCGGGCATCCCCTTCACGATTCTGCGCAACGGCTGGTACACGGAGAACCACACCGGCTCGGTCGGCGCGGCGCTGGCCGGGGGCGCCTTCATCGGCAGCGCCGGCGACGGGCGGATTTCCTCGGCCACGCGCGCCGACTACGCCGACGCGGCGGTGGTGGTTCTGACCGGCACCGGGCACGAGGGCAGGATCTACGAGCTGGCCGGCGACGAGGCGGTGACGCTGGCCGAGCTGGCCGCGGAAATCTCCCGCCAGTCCGGCAAGGACATCCCCTACCGGAACCTGCCGGAGGCGGACTACGCCGCCATTCTCGCCGGCTTCGGCCTTCCCGAAGCCTTCGCGAAGGGCATCGCCTCCTGGGACGCCGATGCGTCGAAGGGCGCGCTATTCGACGACGGGCGCCAGCTGTCGGCGCTGATCGGCCGTCCGACCACACCGCTGTCCGCCGCCGTGGCCGCGGCCCTGCCCCGGTAAGGGCGGGCCGGCAAAGAAAAAACCCCCCTCGCCCATGCAGAGCGAGGGGGGCTTTTTTGACAGGCTACGGTCGGACGGCGGTTACTGCGAGGCCGCCGCGATCTCCCGCGCGCGGCGGGAGACCGACGCCGCGTAGTGGTCCTTGGCCAGCACGGTGTAGACCGCCGGCAGGACGAACAGCGTGAACAGCGTGCCGATCAGCATGCCCGACACGATCACCAGACCGATGGAGAAGCGGCTGGCCGCCCCGGCGCCGGCGGCGGTCAGCAGCGGCAGGAGGCCCACCACCATCGCCGCCGTGGTCATCAGGATCGGGCGCAGGCGGACGCGGGCCGCGTGCTCGATGGCGGTGCGGCGGTCCACCCGCTCGTTGATCTGCATCTCACGGGCGAACTCCACCATCAGGATGCCGTGCTTGCTGATCAGGCCGATCAGCGTCACCAAGCCCACCTGCGTGTAGATGTTCATGGTGGACAGGCCGAAGAACAGCGGAAGCAGCGCCCCGCAGATCGACATCGGCACCGAGATCAGGATCACCAGCGGGTCACGCAGCGATTCGAACTGCGCCGCCAGCACCAGATAGATGACCACCAGCGCGAAGACGAAGGTGACCATGAGCTGGTTGCCCTCGGTCACGTACTGGCGCGATTCCGACAGGTAGGAGTGGCCGAAGCCGGCGGGCAGGACCTCGCGGGCCTGCCGCTCCAGGAACTCCACGGCCTGGCCCATCGTCACGCCCGGCATCGGCACCGCGGAGAAGGTCGCGGAGGGAAGCTGGTTGTACTTGGTCAGGGCGTTCGGCTCCGTCGCCATCTCGATGGAGACGACGGTGGACAGCGGGATCTGCGCGCCGTTGCCCGCCGTGACGTAGTAGCGGGTCAGCGTCTCCGGCGTCAGGCGCTTGTCGCGCGGCACCTGCGGGATGACCTCGTAGGAGCGGCCGTTCAGGTTGAAGCGGTTGACGTAGTTGCCGCCGACCAGCACCGCCAGCGTGTCGCCGATCGACTGCATGGACAGGCCGAGGTCCGCCGCCTTCGACCGGTCGACGTGCAGCCGGACGACCGGGCTGTTGAACTGCAGGTCGCTGTCGGTGACGATGAACATGCCGCTTTCCATGGCGGCGGTCTTGATGCGCTCCATGGCGTTGAAGATGGTCTGGTAGTCGCCAGGGCTGTTGATGACCATCTGCACCGGCAGGCCGCCGGTGGAGCCGGGCAGGGCCGGCGGCGACACCAGGAACACCTGCGTGCCGGACACCTTGCCGAGATCGGCCTGGACCAGCGGCTGCAGTTCCTTGGCGCTGCGGGTGCGCTCGTCCCACGGCTTCAGGATCATGCCGGCGAAGCCCTGGGTCAGGGTCGGCATGCCGTTCAGCACGAAGCGGGTGTCGGTCTCCGGATAGTGGGTGAACACCTCGTCCATCTGGCGGCCATAGGCGTCCATGTAGTCGAGGTTGGCGTATTGCGGTCCCTTGGTGATGCCGAACAGGATGCCCTGGTCCTCCTCCGGCGCCAGCTCCGACATGGTGTTGGCGAAGAGGAAGCCGACGCTCAGCAGGACGCCGAAGCCGAACAGCAGGGTCGCCGCCCGGTAGTCCAGCGCGCCGGTCAGCCGCCGCCCGTACCAGCCCGACAGCTTGTCGAAGGTCCGGTCGACGAAGCGCGCGAAGCGGCCCTCGTTCATGTCGCGGGTCAGCAGGAGCGAGCACATCATCGGCGACAGCGTCAGCGCCACCACGCCGGAGATGATCACCGCCCCCGCCAGCGTGAAGGCGAACTCGCGGAACAGCGCGCCGGTCAGGCCGCCGAGGAAGCCGATGGGGGCGTAGACCGCGGCCAGCGTGATGGTCATCGAGATGATCGGCCCGATGATCTCCCGCGCGCCGACCAGCGCGGATTCGACGGGCGACTTTCCCTCCTCCAGGTGGCGGTGGACGTTCTCCACCACCACGATGGCGTCGTCCACCACGAGGCCGATGGCCAGCACCATGGCGAGCAGCGTCAGCAGGTTCAGGCTGAAGCCCATCGCCAGCATGATCGTCGCCGCACCCACGATGGACAGCGGGATGGTCACGATGGGGATCAGCACCGACCGGAAGGAGCCCAGGAACAGGAAGATCACCACGATGACGATGCCGACCGCCTCCAGCAGCGTCTTCTGCACCTCGTCGATGGAGGCCTGGATGAAGCGGGTGGAGTCGTAGACGATCTCCATCTTCAGCGACGGCGGCAGGTTGCGCTCAAGCTCCGGCACCAGCTTGCGGATGTCCTCCACGATGGTCAGCGGGTTGCCGGTCGGCGTGGAGTTGACGCCGATGAAGATGGCCTGCTGGCCGTTCATCGACACGCTGGCGTTGGAGCTTTGCGCGCCCAGTTCGATCTCGGCGATGTCCTTCATGCGGACCAGCGCGCCGTCCTTGGACTTCACCACCATCTGACGGAACTGCTCGACGTCGGTCAGGCCGGTGTTGGTGGTGATGTTGGAGACGACGAAGACGCCCTTCGCCTGTCCGGGGGCGGACTGGTAGTTGTTGGCCTGGATCGCCGCCCGCACGTCGGCGGCGGCGATGTTGCGCGCGGCCATCCGGTCGGGATCGAGCCAGACGCGCATGGCGAAGGTCTGGCCGCCCAGGATCTGCGCCTCGGCGACGCCGGACACGGTGGACAGCAGCGGCTGCACGACGCGCGTCAGATAGTCGGAGATGGCCGCCCCGGACAGCTCCGGGCTGGCGAAGCCCATGTAGAGGATGGAGGTCGTCTCGCCCGTGGACTTCAGGATCACGGGGTCGTTGGCCTCGCGCGGAAGCTGGTATTTGACCTGCTGCACCTTCGACATCACGTCGGTCATCGCGACGTTGGGGTTGAAGTTCAGCCGGATGTAGGCGGTGACGAGGCTCACCCCCTGGGTGGAGGAGGAGGTGATGTAGTCGATGCCTTCCGCCGTCGCCACCGCCTGCTCGATGGGCGTCGTGATGAAGCCCTGCATCAGGTCGGGAGAGGCGCCGGGGTAGGAGGTGGTGATGGTGATGACGGTGTTCTGCAGCTCCGGATACTGCCGGATCGGCAGGTCCGTCAGCGAGCGGACGCCGACCAGCAGGATCAGCAGGCTGACCACCAGCGCCAGGACCGGCCGCCGGATGAAGATGTCGGTGAATGACATGGCCGGGTCCTCAGTTGCGCGGGACGGTCTGCGGCGGCACCAGCGCGCTCGCTTCCGTCGGCACCACGGCGGCGCCGTTGTTCAGCTTGAGCTGGCCGGAGGACACCACCCGGTCGCCGGGCTTCACCCCGTCGAGGATCTCCACCTTGCCGTCGAAGCGGTCACCGGTCTTGACCGGCACGCGCTTGGCGACATGGCCGTCCTTGCCCTCGGCGTCCTTCTGGGCGGCGACGACGAAGACGCTGTCGCCGTAGACGGTGTAGTCCACCGCGGTCTCCGGAATGACGATGCGGTTGGCGGCCGGCGGCTGGACGACGCGGATGTTGGCGAACATGCCGGGCAGCAGCTTGCGCTCCGGGTTCTGCAGCGTCGCCCGCACCTTGATGGCGCGGGTGTCCGGGCTGACCTGCGGCTCGATGGTCGAGATCACCGCGTCGAAGGTGGCGCCGGGCGCGGCGTCGGCGGAGACCAGGACCGGCTGGCCGACGCGGATCTGGCTCAGCGCCTGCTCGGGCAGGGTGAAGTCGACGAACAGGTTGGTGAGGTCGGTCAGCGTGACGACGGGGCCGCCGGCGCTGACATACTCGCCGACATTCACCTGCCGGATGCCCAGTTCGCCGTCGAAGGGCGCGCGGATCAGCTTCTGGGCGATCAGCGCCTCGGTCTTCTTGATGTTGGCGTTGGCCTCGTCGAGCTGGGCCTGGTTCTGGTCCACGGTGACCTGCGGGCCGGCCTGGTTGCGCAGCAGGTTGCGGGCGCGCTGCAGGTTGTTCTCGGCCAGCTTCGCCTGGGCGCGGTAGGCCAGCAGGTCGGCCTGGTCCGGAGCGTCGTTGAGCTGCACCAGCGGCGCGCCGGCCTTCACGCTGGCGCCCGATTCGAAGAAGATCTGGGTCACGCGCCCGACCACCTCCGGCGCCACGGTGACCTGCCGGCTGGCGGTCAGGGTGCCGATGGCGGTGGTGTATTTGGGAACGGACTGCGCCGTCGCCTCGGCGACCGAGACGGGGGTCGGCGGCGGCTTGTTGCCGGCGAAGAAGTCGGCGATGGCCTTGTTCCGGAAGTTGTTGAAGGCGTACAGGCCGCCGAACAGCACGGCCAGGATGATGGCCATGATGATGATGCGGAACGCCAGCCGCCCGCGGGTGACCGGACGGCGTGCGGTGGTCCGCTCCGGCGCGTGAGCGGAATGTTCGATGTCACTCGTCACGATCAGCCTCTCTCGAACAGGTCGGTTCTGGTTCTGTTGATTGGGTGCAATGCAATGATGGCGTGTAAAGGGCGACCGCCTCCTCCCGCAGGCCGAGGCCGCGCAGGATGAAGGCGACCGCGTCGCGGATGGTGCGCCGCGGCTCGGTCAGGGACGGGACGAGCGGCGTCGGCGGGAGGTGAATGGTCGCCAGGGTCGAGCCCAGCATTTCCGCCAGCCAGAAGGCGTTTTCCGTCACCGGGGCCGAGGGGACGAGGTCCCCGGCGTCGCTGGCGGCGCGCAGCGAGGCCACGAAGGGCGGCGCGATGTGCTCCGACATCCAGCGGCGCACCATGTGGGCGAACTCCCCATCCTCCAGCAGGCTCATGAAATAGAGCCGGTAGCGGGGGAGCATGGTGTCGCGGTCGCTGGGCAGTTCGCTGACGTAGCAGCTCACCATCGCCTGGACATAGGCGGCGAGCGTCTCCGTGCTGGGCGGCATCGCCAGCAGCTTCGCCAGATCCTCGTCCCCGTCCACGCAGGAGCGGAAGATCGCCTCGTACAGGGCGGCCTTGCTGGGGAAGTGTTTGAAGATCAGCGCTTCCGACACGCCGGCGGCCTGTGCGATCTCCTTCGTGGTGGTGGCGGCGAAACCCTTGCGCGCAAACAGCGGAAGGGCCGCGTCGATGATCGCCGCGCGCCGGGCCGAGTTGTCCAGCCGTCCCATGATTAACCTTATGGCATAAGTGAGTACTAACTCACTTTGTTCGGGCTGGAGATACCACGGCGCGTCCGGGCTGTCCAGGGCGGTCATCGGAGCGGTGACCGGGGCGCGAATGAGCGCTTGACCTTCCTGCCGCTGGAAGGTGGACACTGTGCGGTGTGGTTCGATGCAGGAACGGGAAACGGCGATGGCGCGGGGTGGATGCCCCCTTGTCGGATTGGCGGTGATCAGGCGGCTGGTGGCGGGACTGCTCCTGCTGGCCGCGCTGGCGCTGTTCGCGCCGTCCCCCGGCCAGGCGCACATCCATGACGGTGCCCACGGCCAGGGCCATGCCGCATCCTCGGCGCCGACGCCGGCCGCTGAGGCTTGGGTGGGCGACGCCGACCACGCGCCGCCGGCGGGCGACGCCTGCGCGGGGAAGAACGGACTGTCCTGCGGTGGCGCCTGCCCGATGATGCTGTCGGGCATCGCCACCACGGCGGTTTTCCCCACGCCGCCGCTCCGCGCGTCCGCGCCCTTCCGGCCGACCGGCCTGTTGCCGGAGGGAATCGGCCCGCCGCCGGCCCTCAGGCCACCGCGCATGGCCGTTTGACCGGACTCCATGCCCGGGGTGCGCCTCCGCCGCGCGCCATGGGCCGGCATTTCCCGACAACGGACCATCGCATCATGACGATTCTTCAGACCCGCCGCCGCTTCCTGGCGTCCGCGGCATCGGTCGCCGCTCTGGGCGGCCTGTCCACCCTCCTTCCCGCCGTGACTCCTGGGGCCGCGCGCCCCGCATGGGCCGCGGCTCCCCTCCGCCTCGCCGTCGAGCGGCGCGTGCTGGAGGTGATGGGCAAGCCCGCCTCGGTCTTCGGCATCCGCCAGCCGGACGGCACCGCCGGCTTGGTCCTCGATCCGGGGCAGCGCTTCCTGGTCGATCTGGCGAACCGGGCGGGGGAGGACACCGTCATCCATTGGCACGGCATGACCCCGCCCTACGCCCAGGACGGTGTGGCCGACGCGAACCGGCCGCTGATCCGCGACGGCGCCAGCCAAGGCTACGATTTCGAACCGCGGCCCGGCACGCACTGGATGCATTCGCACCATGGCCTCCAGGAACAGCGACTGATGGCGGCCCCCTTGATCGTCCGCACCGCCGAGGACCGGCGGGCGGACGCGCAGGAGGTCACCGTGCTGCTGCACGATTTCACCTTCAAGGACCCCGCCGAGGTGCTCGCCGGGCTGATTGGTGGTGGCATGAATCACGGTGGCGGGCATGGAATCGGCCACGGCGGCCATGGCAGCGGGCATGGCGGGGCCATGCCGATGATGGACCACTCGAATATGAAGGGGATGGGCGGCATGACCATGGCCGCCATGGACCTCAACGACGTGGAGTACGACGCCTACCTCGCCAACGACCGCACGCTCGACGACCCGGAGGTGGTGCGGGTGGAGCGCGGCGGGCGGGTCCGGCTGCGGCTGATCAACGGGGCGACCTCCACGGCCTTCCACATTGACCTCGGCGCCCTCGACGGGACGGTGGTCGCGGCGGACGGCAACCCGGTCCAGCCGGTGACCGGGCGGCGCTTCGGCATGGTCATGGGCCAGCGGCTGGACATCCTCGTCCAGCTGCCCGCCGGGGGCGGCGCCTTCCCCATCCTGGCGCAGCGCGAGGGGGAGCGCCAGCGCACCGGCATCATCCTCGCCACGCCCGGCGCCGCGGTGGGCAGGACCGCCGGCCTCGCCGCCGCCGCCGCCGGGCCGGTGGACCTGTCGCTGGAGCGGCGCTTGACGGCGCTCGACCCCCTGTCGCAACGCCCCGTGGAGGCGGCCTTCACCATCCGGCTGTCCGGCGGCATGGCCCCCTATGTCTGGACCATCGACGACCGTCCCTTCGGCGAACACCGGCCGCTGACCGTCCGCAAGGGGCAGCGGGTGAGCGTCACCATGGTCAACGAGAGTCCGATGGCCCACCCGATGCATCTGCACGGCCAGCACTTCCAGGTGACCGCGCTGAACGGGACGGCGCTGGCCGGGGCGGTACGCGACACGGTGCTGGTGCCGATGAACGGTTCCGCCACCATCGCCTTCGACGCCGACAATCCGGGGCGCTGGCCGTTGCACTGCCACAACCTTTTGCACATGGCGACGGGGATGATGACCGAATTGGTGTGCGAACAAACCATATGAATACGAATATTCCGGCGCGGCCCGACCGCGCCGGAACGGGTACCGCAAAAGCTCCGCGCCGGTTCGGACGGATGAAACCGGCGCATTCAGGCGCATTCCTTTGGGAGCGAACTTTCACGCATCACTCCCATTCACATTGGACCGGGACGTGTCACTTCTCTTCCATCTCCGGGGGCGGCAACCAATGTTCCGGGACCAATCTTCTGCGGGGGCGGCCATTGGCCATGGATACGTGGTGTTATGACGGCGGTGCCGGGGGGCGCGCGGCCGCCGGATCTGGTGGTGGGTCCGCCGGCGGTGCCGCCGGTGCGGCGGACCTCTGGCTGGACCCGGACCTTGCGGCCCTGGAGGCGCTGTCGCTGC
The DNA here is from genome assembly GCF_040500525.1 of Azospirillum formosense. NCBI lineage: Bacteria > Pseudomonadati > Pseudomonadota > Alphaproteobacteria > Rhodospirillales > Azospirillaceae > Azospirillum > Azospirillum formosense. The sequence continues at coordinate 231,136 of NZ_CP159405.1, forward strand.
GGGTGCGGGACCTGGTGCTTCCGCATCTGGGCAGTGGACCGGCCGTCTATGCGGACATCCCGGTCCACCTGAACGTCGGGGACCTGCTGATCAACCAGGGGGCGGAGGCGCTGTTCGCCGACGGTGGCGTGGAGATCCGCGAGCGGGTGACGCTGGGCAACGCCCGGCGCCTGCTGCGCCGCCAGCGCGACGGGCAGGCGGCGATCCTACTGCACGGCGGGGGCAATTTCGGCGACCTCTACCCCCATCACGAGACGTTCCGGCAGAAGGTGCTGGAGAGCTTTCCGTCCAGCCGCATCGTGCTGCTGCCGCAGACCGTCTACTACCGCGACCACGACCGGCTGCGCCACGACATGAAGCGCTGGGCGGCCCACCGCGATCTGGTCTTCATGGCGCGCGACGCGCCGTCGCTCGATCTGGTGCGGCCCTTTCTGGGGGAGCGGGCGATCCAGGTGCCCGACCTCGCCCATTACCTGACGCGCTATCCGACGCGGCTGACCCCGGTCCGCCCGGCCCACGACACGACCCTGCTCGTGATGGCCCGGCGCGACCAGGAATGCGCGGGGCGCCATTGGCTGCGCCAGGACTCGCCGGTCTTCGATTGGGAGGACCTGTGCGGGCCGGAGGATTTCGCCGGCTTCGCCCTGGCCGCCCGGCTGATCCGGCTGGACGACGCGGTGCCGCTGCCCGCCGATCCGCTGCGCGGCTGGTATCCCATCCGCGACCGGCTGGTCCGCAAGGCCGTGGCCCATTTCGGCGCGGCCAACGCCGTGGTCACCAACCGCCTGCACGGGATGCTGCTGGCCCTGATGATGGGACTGCCGGTGCAGGTGCGCGACAACTCCTACGGCAAGCTGACCAACTACATCGACAGCTGGCTCGCCGATTGGAAACGCTGAGGGCTCCGGGAACGTTTGCGCTCCGCATCCGTCTGTCATCCCGGAACACGGGCTGAAGAGGGCGTCGGCGGGCATGGCGGGCAAGGGGCTGCACATCGGAGTCGAGGAGGTGGCGAGCGGCGGTCTGGTCCGCCGCACCGTCCTGCTGTCCGAGGATGGGGCCCGCCGCCGGCAGCGCGTGGTCTACGAATTCGAGGACGCGGCCGGGACCGCGGCGGACCGGCCGATGGACGGGACGGTGATGGCCGTCCTGTTCCACGCCATGCAGCGGGGGCTCCCCGTCCATGTGCACGGGCCGCTGACCCGCACGGCGCTGCACAACATCGACACGCTCCAGGGGGTGTGGCGGCGCTGGCGTCCGGACCGCTACCGGACGGTGGAGATCATCCCGGAGACGGTGGTCGACCGCACCGCGCCCAAGCCGGGGCGCCGGGCCATCGCCGCCTACTCCGGCGGGCTGGACAGCACCTTCACCATCCTGCGCCACCGGCTGCTCCTGCCGCCGGAGCGCCGCCACCATGTCGGCGCGCTGCTGATGGTGCACGGCTTCGACGTGGAGCTGGACCGGCCCGAGGATTTCGAGCGGCTGGTCGAGCGCACCCGGCCCTTCCGCGAGCTGGTCGGGTTGGACCTGCGCGTGGTGCGGACCAACAGCAAGGAGCTTCATCTCCAGAACTGGCAGGATTCCCACGCGGCGGAGCTGGCGGCTTGCCTGCACCTCTACGGCGCGGAATTCGAGTTCGGGCTGATCGGCAGCACCAAGCCCTACGACGCGCTGGTCATCCCCTATGGCACCACGCCCGTCGCCGACCATCTGCTGTCCGGCGACGGCTTCGCCATCGTCCATGACGGGGCCGCCTATTCCCGCACGGAGAAGGCCGCGGCGGTCGCCGCCCATCCGGAGGCGGTGCGCTCCCTGCGCGTCTGCTGGGAGGGGGCGGAGCAGTTCCGGAACTGCGGCGTGTGCGAGAAATGCGTGCGCACCCGGATGAACTTCGCCGCCGCCGGTGTGCTTGCCCCGGACTGCTTCGACGGGCCGCTGGACCCGACCCGCATCGCCGGCATCCCCGTGCGCAACGAGCCGCAGGCGGCGGAGCTGCGCTCCATCCTGGACTACGCCCGCCAGCACGCGGTGGAGGGGGAGTGGCTGGAGCGGCTGAGGGAGCGGGTGCGCGCCATCCAGCCGGACTTTGGGGAACCCGAACCCGGCCGCCCCCAACCCCGTTCTCTCCGGGCGATGAAGAGCGCCTCCGCCTCGCTGCGGCAGGCGACGGTGGCGCTGCTCGACGCGATGGAGTTGAAGCAGCCGCTCAAGCGGGTCCGCAACCGTCTGCGGACCCGCGGCTGAGCCGGCCCTTTCGCACTCGGTTGTCCCGCCGCGCGCCGAGCCGCCGCAGCGCCACCAGCATCAGCAGCGCCGCCGCCAGCAGCAGGACGGCGCAGGCCACGGCAATGCCCGTCTCCCCGGTGGCGATGTTGAGGAAAACGGCCATGGGCAGCGTCTCGGTCTTCATGCGGGTGGCTCCGGCGACCATTAGCGTGGCACCGAACTCGCCCAGCGCCCGCGCCCAGGCCAGCACGGCCCCCGCCGCGATGCCCCTGGAGGCCAGCGGCAGCTCCACCCGCCAGAACACCGCCCAGGGGGCGGCGCCCAGCGACTGCGCCGCGACGGCGTAGCTCCGGTCGACGGATCGGAAGGCCGCCGTGGCGGTGCGCACCACCACGGCGGTGGACACGAAGGCCAAGGCCAGCACCACGCCGGCTGGGGAAAAGAGCAGTTCCATCCCCAGCGCGGGAAACGGCCCGTTCCGCCCGAGCAGGAACAGCAGCCCCAGCCCGGCGACCAGCGGCGGCATGACCAGCGGCACGTCGAGCAGCGTGTCGAGCAGGAGCTTTCCCGGAAAGCGCCGCCGCGCCATCAGGTAGGCCGCGGGCAGGCCGAGACCCAGCGCGATCCCCAGCGCGGCGGCGGAGGTCAAAGCCGACAGCCACAGCGCGAACAGGGTCTCCGCCGCGGCGAGGGCGGTCCACAGATCGCCTGGGGCAGGCGGGCCAGCAGGGCGCCCAGCACGCCCGCGATCGTCAGCGCGACGACGGCGAGCGGCAGGGCGAGCAGGGCGGCGAAGCCCATCCGTCACATCTTCGGGGCGGGCGGGAAGCCGAAGCGCCGGAAGGTGGCGAGGCCGGCGTCCGAGGCCAGGAAATCGGCGAAGCGCTTGGCGGCGTCCGGCGCGGCGCTGGTCTTCAGCACGGCGACGGGGGCGTATTCGGCCTCGTACCAGTCCGATGGGATGGCGATGACGGACAGCTTGCCGGGGTTCTGCGCGGCCTCCGACACGCCGATGATCGCGGCGTCCACGTTGCCGTCCAGCACATAGAGGGCGAGCTGCTTCACGGTCGCGGCGCGGACGGTGACGTTGCGGCGGATCGCCTCGCCCTGGCCGGACCTGTCCAGGATGTCTTCCGCCGTGCGGCCCAGCGCCATCGCCTGCGGGTCGCCCAGCCCGACGCGGACGCCCGGCTTGGCGAGGTCGGCAAAACTGCGGATCGCCTCGGCCTTGCCCGGCGCCACCGCCAAAACCGGGCCGTGCACCACCAGCACCTTGAGGTCGGCGACGGCGTCCAGCTCCTTCAGCTTGTCGGTGTAGAAGGTCGTGCCGGGGATGAACAGGTCGCCGGTCCTCGTCTCGGCGAAGCGGGCGAGCAACTGGCCAGACCCGCCATATTCGGCCGTCACGGTGATCCCGGTCGCCTTGCGGAAGTCCTCGATCAGCGCGTCCACCGGCGGGCGGAGGCCGGCACCGACATAGGCGTGGAGATCCTGGGCCGCCGCCGCGGTGGTCTGGAGGGCCAGCAGCCCGAAGGCGAGGACGAGGGCTTTCAAACGCATGGACACGGTTCCTTTGGTTCGTTGCCGAATGGTGGCTCGCCCGACGCTGTATCGGTTCGGATACTGCGCTGGATGGACGCTGTCAACAAGCCGTTGTACGCTAAGGTATATAGCGGTTGCGGGCATGGGACGTTCCCCTCTCCCCAGAGGGGAGAGGGTTGAAATCAACTCACCAACGCTTCCAAGGCGCCGCGCATGCCGCGCTCCTCGATCATCGCCAGATGGGCGGCGGAGCGATGGGCCAGACCGGGGATGCGGGTCAAGTCCTCGCCCCACAGGGCGGCGTTGGACAGCACGGCGTCACCAGCGCCGCCGGGTCGTCGCCATGGGTGGCTCAGGCGCCGGACAGCGCCGTCAGAACCGCGGCGTCGTCGCGGATGAGGTCGGGACCGGCGTCACGGCTGCCGCTGCACGTGCCGTTCGCCTCCGGCGTGCCCTTGTAGTCGAACCGAGTTCAGCGAAATAGCGATCAGCTCGTGCCGGATGAAGGGTTGCCGAAGCGCTCCATGATGGTGCGGGCGTAGTCCTGGCGCTCGGCCTCCGGCAAGGGCACGATCCCGCCGAACATCACCGTGTTGAGGTAAGCGGACAGGGTGGCGTCGTCCATCATGCCCTTCACCGTGTCCACCCCCCGCCACGAAGGCGGCGAGCGAATCACGGGAGAGAAGGGGCATGACGGAGAATCCTATGGGAATCGGAAGTCAGGCGATGCCGAAGCGGTAGACGATGCGGCCCGCATACCACTGGCCGGGGGCCAGCGCGGTGGAGGGGAAGGACGGGATGTTGACGGCGTTGGGAAAGTGCGACGGCTCCAGGCAGAAGGCGCTGTGCCGGGTGTAGAGCGTGCCGCCCTTGCCCAAGTCGCGCGGCGTCTGGCCGTCGAGGAAATTGCCGGTGTAGACCTGCACGCCGGGTTCGGTGGAGAGAACCTCCAGCACCCGGCCGCTGCCCGGATGGACGACGCGGGCGTGCAGCCCCAGCGCGCCCTCCGGCTTGTCCACCGCGTAATGCAGATCGTAGCCCTTGCCGAGCGCCAGCATCGGGTGGTCGGCGCCGATCCGCGCGCCGAAGGCGGTGGGGCTGCGGAAGTCGAGGGGTGTGCCGGTCACGTTTACGAGTTCCCCGGTGGGGACGGCGGTGGCGTCGAGCGCCAGATAGCGGCCGCCGTTGACCGTCGCCACATGGTCGAGGATGGAGGACCCGGCGTCGCCCGACAGGTTGAAGAAGCTGTGGTCGGTGAAGTTCGCCACGGTCGCCTTGTCCGCCGCCACGGCGGTCCAGGCGATGGTCAGGGCGTTGTCCTCGTCCAACGCATAGACCAGCCGGACGGGCAGGGTGCCGGGGAAGCCCTCCTCCCCGTCCTGGAGGACGTGGGTCAACTCCAGGCTCGTTTCGTCCAGTTGACGCGCGTTGAAGGTGCGGAAGCGCGAGCCGCGCTGGCCGCCGTGCAGCGTGTTGGGCGGCGCGTTGACGGCGGTGCGGTGCTCCACCCCGTCCAGCGTGAAGCGTCCGCCGCCAATGCGCCCGCAATAGCGCCCGATGAAGGAGCCCATGGAGGGCTGGCCGGCCATCGTCTGCTCCAGCGTCTCATAGCCCTGCACCACGTCGCCGAGGGCGCCGTCGTGGTCGGGTGCCAGGATCTGGACGATCTTGCAGCCGTAATTGGTGATGCGGACGACCATGCCCCGGTGATTCCGCAGGGTGAACAGGTCGGTCGGCGTGCCGTCGATGGTGGCGCGGAAATCCTCGCGCCGGAGGTCGGCATAAGGCGTCATGGCGTGGGTGCCCCTTGGACCGGAGGAAGGCCGGAAGGATATCGGATATATTAATATATTAGTTGTCGGGGCGGAAGGGGCAACCGGGAGCCATGGCCGGAGCGGGCGTTTTTGCCGCAGGCGGAGTCTTCGGGCTCGATGAGGAGCATTTTGAATGAGAAAGCCCCGGCCCATCGACCGGGCCGGGGCTTCCCCGAGACGCACAAAAGCCTGTCCTGCCCGGCAATTACCAGGCCGGGACCACCGCGCCCTTGAAGCGGTCGAGGATGAACTGCTTCACCTCGTCGCTCTGGTACACCTTCACCAGAGTGGCGACCCACGGCTTGTCCTGGTCGGCCTTGCGGACGGCGATGACGTTGGCGTAGGGGCTCTCGCTGGCCTCGCGGGCGATGGCGTCCTTGTTCGGGTCCAGGCCGGATTCCATGGCGAAGTTGGTGTTGATGACCGCCACGGTCACGTCGTCCAGCGAGCGCGGAAGCTGGGCGGCGTCCAGCTCCAGGATCTGCAGCTTCTTCGGGTTCTCGGCGATGTCGAGCGGCGAGGCTTTCAGGCCGGCGCTCTCTTTCACCTTCAGCAGCCCCTTGGCCTGGAGCAGCAGCAGGGCGCGGCCGCCGTTGGTCGGGTCGTTGGGGATGGAGACCTTGGCGCCGTCGGGCAGCTCGTCCAGGCTCTTCACCTTCTTCGAGTAGACGCCCATCGGGAAGATCACCGTCTTGGCGACGCTGACCAGCTCGTAGCCGCGGTCCTTCACCTGGTTGTCCAGGTAGGGCTGGTGCTGGAAGGAGTTGGCGTTCAGGTCGCCCTGGGCCAGCGCCTGGTTCGGGATGACGTAGTCGGAGAACTCCAGAACCGTCAGGTCGAGGCCTTCCTTGGCGGCCAGCGGCTTGACCTTCTCCAGGATCTGGCCGTGCGGGCCGGGGGTGACGCCGATCTTCAGGGCTTCGGCGGACGCGCCGACGGCGGTCGCCAGGGTCGCGATGCCGGCCACCAGACCAAAGGCCGCGCCGAGCACACGGTTACGGAACATCTCCAACTCCTCAGGACTTCAGGTTGCGTTTGTTGACGCGGCGGGCGATCCAGTCGCCCGTCGATTGAACGATCTGCACCAGAACGATCAGCACGATCACCACGGCCAGCATGACCTCCGGCAGGAAGCGCTGGTAGCCGTAGCGGATGCCGAGGTCGCCCAGCCCCCCGCCGCCGACCGCACCCACCATGGCCGAATAGCCGATCAGGCTGACCACCGACAGGGTGAGGCCCAGCGCGATGGCCGGCATCGCCTCCGGCAGCAGGACCTTGCGGATGATCTGGAAGGGCGTGGCGCCCATGGACTGCGCCGCCTCGATCAGGCCGCGGTCCACCTCGCGCACGGCGCCCTCGACGATGCGGGCGATGAAGGGCACGGCGGCGACCGTCAGCGGCACGATGGCCGCGGCGGTGCCGATGGAGGTGCCGGCGATCAGCCGGGTGAAGGGGATGATCGCCACCACCAGGATGATGAAGGGGGTGGAGCGCGTCATGTTCACCAGCACGCCGACGATCCGGTTGAAGGCGAGATTCTGCAGAAGCTCGCCCCGGCCGGTGACGGCCAGGAGCACGCCCAGCGGAAGGCCCAGCGCCGTGCCCAGAAGGCCCGACACCGCCACCATGTAGAGCGTGTCGAGAAGCGCCTTAAACAGCAGCGCGTAGATTTCCGGGGATAGCATGACCGAGCACCTCGACACCGAGCTTGTTGACGTTCAGGAGGCTGATGGCCGCCTCGATGGACTGCGGGTTGCCGATGGCCTCCACCACCAGCGTTCCGAAGGGCGCGCCCTGGATCTCGTCGATCTGGCCGTGCCAGATGTTCAGGTCCAGGTTCAGCTTGCGGCTGATCGCGCTGATCACCGGGGAGGTCGCGCGCTCGCCGGTGAAGGTGATGCGCAGCACCATGTTCGACCCCGGAACCGGCGTCGCCGACAGGCGGGCGCGCAAGGAGTCCGGGATGCCGCGGTTGATCACCGGGTCGACGAAGGTCTTCGTCGTCTCGTGCCTGGGGTGCGCGAAGATGTCGAAGACCGGCCCCTGCTCGATGATCCGCCCGTTCTCCATCACCGCCACCTTGTGGCAGATCTCCTTGATGACGGCGATCTCGTGGGTGATCAGGACGATGGTCAGCCCCAGCCGCTTGTTGATGTCGGCCAGCAGGTGGAGGATCTGGGTCGTCGTCTCCGGGTCCAGCGCGGAGGTCGCCTCGTCCGACAGCAGCACCTTGGGCTTGCTGGCCAGCGCGCGGGCGATGCCGACGCGCTGCTTCTGCCCGCCCGACAGTTCCGCCGGGTAGCGGTCGCGCTTGTCGGTGAGGCCGACGAGGTCGAGCAGCGGCTCCACCGTCTCGCGGATCTGCGCCTTCGCCACCCCGGCCAGCTCCAGCGGCAGGGCGACGTTGTCGAACACCGTGCGCGAGGACAGCAGGTTGAAGTGCTGGAAGATCATGCCGATGCTGTGCCGGGCCTCGCGCAGTTCGCGCGGCGACAGGGCGGTGACGTCCACCCCGTCGACCAGAACGCGGCCGGAGGTCGGCTTCTCCAGCAGGTTCACGGTGCGCAGCAGCGTGGATTTGCCGGCGCCCGAGCGGCCGATGATGCCGTAGATCTCGCCGCGCCCGATGGTCAGGTCGATGTCGGCGAGCGCCTGGACCGGCTGGCCGGTGCCGCGGGACGGATAGGTTTTCTGAAGCTGTTCGAAGGTTATCATACGCTCTTGGCCTCCCGACGTGCGCCCAGACCGCGGGCCGCGTCGCGCAGGACGGTCTTCTGGATTTTACCGGTCGATGTCTTCGGCAGGTCGCTGAACACGACGGTGCGCGGCACCTTGTAGTGCGCAATGCGGTCGCGGCACCATTGAATTATGTCGGACTCAGAGGGGCGCGCCGCGCCGGGCTTCACCGTCACGAAGGCGCAGGGGCTCTCCCCCCAACGGTCGTCGGGGCGGGCGACCACGGCGGCCTCCAGAACGGCGGGATGCCGGTACAACGCTTCCTCCACCTCCAGGGACGAGATGTTCTCGCCGCCGGATATGATGATGTCCTTGCTGCGGTCCTTCACCTCGATATAGCCGTCGGGGTGCAGCACGCCCAGATCCCCGGTGCGGAACCAGCCGTCCTTCAGCGCCTCCCTCGTCGCCGCCGGGTTCTTCAGATAGCCCTTCATCACCGTGTTGCCGCGCAGCGCGATCTCGCCGATGGTCTGGGCGTCGGCGGGAACCGGCCGGCCGCTCTCGCGGTCGAGCACGGTGGCGTCCTCCACCGCGACATGGTTCACCCCCTGCCGCGCGAACTGCAGCGCCAGCCCGTCGGCGTCAAGAGCCCCCCAGCCGTCCTGCGGGGCGCAGACGGTGGCCGGGCCGTAGCATTCGGTCAGCCCGTACATGTGCACCACCTCGAAGCCCAGCGCCGCCATGCCGGCAAGGACCGCGGAGGGCGGGGCGGCGCCGCCGGTTCCCACGACGACAGGGCGGGGGGCTGGCCGCCGCACCGACGCCGGGGCGTGGATCAGCATGTTCAGCACGATCGGCGCGCCGCACAGATGGGTGACGCCCAACTCGGCGATGGCGTCGAAGATCGCCGCCGGCTCCACCCGGCGCAGGCAGACATGGGTGCCGCCCGCGGCGGTGACGGCCCAGCTGTAGGTCCAGCCGTTGCAGTGGAACATCGGCAGCGTCCACAGGAAGACACTGTCGGGACGGACGTTCAGGGTGAAGGCGTTGCCCAGCGCGTTCAGATAGGCGCCGCGGTGGTGGTAGACGACGCCCTTGGGGTTGCCGGTGGTGCCGCTGGTGTAGTTGAGCGCGATGGCCTGCCATTCGTCGTCCGGCCCGCGCCAGGGGGCCGGGTCGGCGGCGGCGAGGAAGTCCTCATACTCCACGGCACCCAGCGACGGGGCGTCGGGCACCTGCTCGTCGGCGATCTCCACCAGCGTGACGGGGCGCTCCGTCCGGGCGAGCGCCGCCTTGGCGACCGGAGACAGCTCGCGGTCTACGATCAGGAGCTTCGTTTCGCTGTGGTCCAGGATGAAGGCGATGGCCGCGGCGTCCAGCCGCGTGTTCAGCGCGTTCAGCACCGCGCCGGCCAGCGGCACCGCGTAATGGGCCTCCAGCAGCGCCGGGACGTTGGGCGCCAGCACCGACACCGTGTCGCCGCGCCCCACCCCGGCCCGCTGCAGCGCCCCGGCGAAGCGCCGCACCCGGTCGTGGAACTGCGCGTAGGTGATGGTCCGGCGGCCGTGGACGATAGCCGGCTTGTCCGGATAGACCTTCGCCGCGCGCTTCAGGAAGCTGAGGGGGCTGAGCGGGACGTGGTTCGCAGGGTCGGGGGCGAGACCGCGGTCGAAGATCGAGGCGGTGCGGCTGAACGGGCCGGTCATGACGGAGCTTCCTGAAAAGTCGAAATTTTTGCCCGTTGACACCCCTCTCCCGCCCCGGGAGAGGGAATGGTCACGCGCGTCAGCGTGGGAAGGGTGAGGGTGCCGGCAGGATCAGCGCCTTGATCCTTGCCGGTACCCTCACCCGGCCCTTCGGGCCACCCTCTCCCGGGGCGGGAGAGGGGATGGAGGAACGGCGATCACCAGGTCGGGATGATGGTGCCGTTGAAGCGCGTGTTGATGAAGTCCCGCACCTCGGCGGAGCGGTACAGCTCGATGAAGCGCTTGATCGCCGGATCCTCGGCGCGGTCCTTGCGGACGGCCCAGACGAGGTGCCATTTCGACTGGTCGTCCTCCAGAACCAGGGCGGTCTTCGGGCTCAGCCCGGCCAGGACCGCGTAGTTCAGCGTGATGACCGAGGCGTCCACGTCGTCCAGCGAGCGCGGAAGCTGGGCGGCGTCCAGCTCCACCAGCTTGATCTTCTTCGGGTTGGACGCGATGTCGGCGATGGAGGTGGTGAGGCCCGCCCCGTCCTTCAGCCCGATCACCCCGGCCTTGGCCAGCAGGAACAGGGCGCGGGCGCCGTTGGTCGGGTCGTTGGGGATGGAGACGCTGGCCCCCTCCTTCAGGTCGGCCAGCGATTGGACCTTCTTCGCGTAGATGCCCATGGGCACGACGATGCTCTTGGCGACCGGCACGATCTCGTAGCCGCGCTGCTTGATCTGGTTGTCGAGGAAGGGCTGGTGCTGGAAGTTGTTGGCGTCGATGTCGCCGGACTGGAGCGCGGCGTTGGGCATGTTCCAATCGGTGAACTCGATCACCTCCGCCTTCAGCCCCTCCTTGGCGGCGATCTTCGCCGTGTATTCCAGGATCTCGCCATAGGGGCCGGCAGACACGCCGAGCTTCAGGGCCGCGGCGCCGGCGCCGGTGGAGACTGTGAGAAGGGCGGCGGCGGCAATGGACGTCAGAAAGGCTTTCACGGAACGGGTCCTTTATGGGCGGTGTGGAATGGCTTGGTCGGGCGATGGGTGCGTTGTGAAATACAGGCGCGCGATCAGTGCCGCCGCACGCCGGAGCGCCGGGCCGCCAGCTGTTTGGCGGCGCGCTCGGCCTGTCCGACGTTGCGGAAGGTCTTGCGGTCGAGGTCCTTGAAGGACCAGTCGGACACGAAGAAGGTGAAGCCGCCCTGGCCGGCGACGACGATGCCGGCGGACCGGCCCTGAACCTCGATGGCGTAGGCGTTGGAGGTGCTCATGACGGTGTTCTCCCTCGGCCCGCGGCGCTGCGGCGCGCGGGTTTCAAACGGATCGGATGCTGGACGGGACGGCTTGGCGCGCTGAGGTCAGCGGCGACACATGGCGTTGCGCATTCGGCAACACAGGCCCGTCACGGTGCCGGTCCGATCGGTTGGGGAGGGGAGGGTCATCATGGTCATTCCGGTCACTCCTTCCAGAGTTCCACGACCGGTATCGTGGCGCTTTAGCGTTTGGTGACGCGGCGCAAGCTGGCGATCAAATTGCCGCGGGGCACCCCCCTTGGGTGTCCGGGTTTTTATCTACAATGCGAGTGGGCATTCGGTCAAGAAGGAAAGTGAATTGATTCTGTGAAAATACCAATATCACATACATAGAATGTACAATAACCGCTGCAGACATGGACGGCCGGGGTTCAGCGCCGGCCGTCCTCGCTGGCCGTCTCCCGTGGACGGCTCTGCGCGTAGTGCAGCGACAGCGCGTGGATCTGCTCCTCGGTGAGGTTGCGCGCCGCGGCGCCCATGATCCTGGACAGCGGCGTGTCGCCGTGAGCGTCCCTTTGCCAGAGGCGGAGCTGGTCGGCGATGTAGCTCGCGTGCTGCCCGTCGAGGCGGGGATAGCGCGGGTCGCGGTCCTCGCCGTGGCAGCCGGAGCAGGCCGGCACCCCGGTGTCGCGGTCGCCGGACTCGGCCAGCCGGGCGCCCAGCGCCAGCAGGGCCGGATCGGCGTCGGCGGGCGGGGGCGGGTAGGGCGCCGTCTGACCCGCATAATGGTCGGCGAGGCTGCGGAGAATCGACTCGTCCAGTCCGGCGGCCACCGGCTGCATGATGCCGCTGTGCCGTCCGCCATCGGCGTAGGCCTTCAGCGTGTGGAAGAGATACTCGGCGTTCTGGCCGGACAGGCGGGGGAAGGCGGCGGCGCTGTCTCCGGGGCCGCCCCCGGCGCCGTCATAGCCATGGCAGCGGGCGCAATTGTCCAGCACCTCGCGGGTGGAACCGTCCAGCATCGCCAGATCGCCCAGCGCCGAGCGGTCGCCGTCCGGCGCCGTCTCCCCGAAGGCGAGGCGCCGGTATTCCTCGGCGCTCATGCCGTCCAGCCGGCGCAGGAAGGCGGCCACCGCCCAGGGCTCGTCGTCGCGCGCCTGCGCCGGCCAGGCGGGCATACCCGCGTATTTGATGCCGTTGTAGGTGATCCAGTAGAGCTGCTTGTCCGTCCAGTCCCCGGCATGGCCCGGCAGGAAGGGCGGGGCGGGCAGCATGTGGCGCGAGATCGGGTTGCGACCGACGTCCGGCGCGCCGTGGCAGGGTGCGCAGCCGTCCTCGTAATGGCCGGCTCCGCGCCGGATCAGCGCCGGGTCGTCGAGGTTGGGCGGCTCGCCGACGAAGGCGGCGTGCGTCTCGATGGAGCTGCGCATCGCCATGCCGAAGAACCAAGTGACCGGCGGCCAGTGCTCCTTGCTGGCGGCGATGTTGTAGAGCCCCGACCAGGCGAACAGGAAGCCCCCCACCGCTTGGGCGCCCAGAACCAGCCCGATGATCGTCAGAACTCTGCGCATGGAGGGGAGGCTCCGCCGGTTGTGAGTGTCCGTCCCCGAGTGAATGCTCCCCCGCCGACCGAAGTTCCGGCGGAACCTGTGGCCTTGCCGTGAGTTTAGCCGTGCAACGACGATGCCCGCCGCCGCGGGCCAACGCCGCGAGGGGGGTGCATGGACCGCAGGTCTGGCCGCAGCGAGGCACGCAGACGGAACTGGCGGGGAGCGGCCCTGGCCGGCGGAATGGGGCTCTTGGCGGCCTGCGAGCGGGGGCCGCAGTCCGCGCTGCATCCCGCCGGGCGCAACGCCGAGGCCATCCTGGACCTGACGCTGATTCTGGTCGCCGGGGGCGGGGTCATCTTCCTTTTCGTCATGGCGCTGGCGGGGTACGCCGTCATCGCCCGGCCGGAACGCTTCCCCGGAAGCCGCGCCTGGATCATCGGCGGCGGCCTCGTCTTCCCCATCGTCACGCTGACCGCGCTTCAGGTCTACGAGTTCGCCGTGGCCCGGCAGCTGTCGGACACCGGCGGTGTGGAGCCGCTGCGCGTCGAAGTCACCGGCTACATGTGGTGGTGGGAGGTCCGCTATCCCGACGTGACGGTGGGGGGCGCCGGGGAGGGGGGTGAGGTCCTGCGCACCGCCAACCGCCTCGTCATTCCCGCCGGGCGCCCGGTGGAGGTGGTGGTGACCGCGGCGGACGTTATCCACAGCTTCTGGGTGCCCAGCCTGGGCGGCAAGATGGACATGATTCCCGGCCACGAGAACCGGCTGATCCTGGTCGGGGAGCGGCCCGGCACCTACCGCGGCCAGTGCGCCGAATATTGCGGCGCCCAGCACGCGCTGATGGCCTTCGACGTGGTGGTGGAGCCTCCCGACCGCTTCGAGGAGTGGCTGGCCACCGAGCGCCGCCCCGCCGCCGAGCCCGGCGGGCCGCAGCAGGCGGCGGGGCGCAACGCCTTCCTGCGCGCCGGCTGCGGGTCCTGCCACACGGTGCGCGGGACGCCGGCCAACGGGGCGGCGGGGCCGGACCTGACCCATGTCGGCGGGCGCGGCGCGCTGGCCGCCGGAACTCTGCCCAACACGCCCGAGGCGCTGGCCGGCTGGATCGCCGGGGCGCAACACATCAAGCCGGAGAACCGCATGCCGTCCTTCCCGATCCTGGGCGGCGACGATCTGCACGCCATCGCCGTCTGGCTGGAGAGCCTGAAATGACCCCACCGCTCGACGATGCCGCCCTGCCCAACCGCCTGCCGCGCCCGAAAGAGGAGCTGGAGGCGCTGAAGCGCGCCTGGAAACCGACCTCCGGCCTCGGTCTGCTGAAGGAGGTGAACAACAACATCATCGGGGTGATGTACATCGGCACGGCGCTGCTGTTCTTCGTCATCTCGGGCACGCTGGCGCTGGTCATGCGGACGCAGCTCGCCGTGCCGGAAAACGACGTGCTGGGGCACAGCCTCTACAACCAGTTCTTCACCGTGCACGGCACGGGCATGATGTTCCTGTTCGCCGTGCCGATCGTCGAAGCCATCGGTGTCTTCCTGCTGCCCTCCATGCTGGCGGCGCGCGACCTGCCCTTTCCGCGCCTGTCGGCCTTCGCCTTCTGGGCCTATCTGTTCGGCGGTCTGGCCTTCTTCTGCTCGCTGATCTTCGAGGTGGCGCCGGACGGCGGCTGGTTCATGTACCCGCCGCTGACCAGCATGAAGTTCTCGCCCGGCATCAACGCCGATTTCTGGCTGCTCGGGATCGGCTTCATCGAGATCTCGGCCATCGCCGGGGCCATCGAGATCATCGTCGGCATCCTGCGCACCCGGCCGCCCGGCATGACGCTGGACAAGATCCCGGTCTATTGCTGGTCGATGCTGGTCATGGCCGGCATGATCGTCTTCGCCTTCCCGGCGGTGATCATCGCGACCGCGCTGCTGGAGATCGAGCGCGCCTTCGACTGGCCCTTCTTCATCGCGGAGCGGGGCGGCGACCCGCTGCTCTGGCAGCACCTGTTCTGGTTCTTCGGCCATCCGGAGGTCTACATCATCTTCCTGCCGGCGGCGGGGCTGGTGTCGATGATGGTGCCGGCGCTGGCGCAGCGGCCGCTGGTCGGCCACGACTGGGTGGTGGTGGCGCTGGTCGGCACCGGCTTCTTCAGCTTCGGCCTGTGGGTGCACCACATGTTCGCCACCGGCATCCCACCGCTGAGCCTGAGCTTCTTCTCCGCCGCCAGCATGGCCGTGTCGGTGCCCGCCGGCATCCAGGTCTTCGCCTGGATCGCCACGCTGGGCAAGGGGCGGCTGCAATGGACGGTGGCGACGTGGTTCCTGCTGGGCTTCCTGTTCATCTTCGTGGCCGGCGGCCTGACCGGCGTGATGGTGGCGGTCATCCCCTTCGACTGGCAGGCCCATGACAGCTACTTCGTGGTGGCGCACCTGCATTATGTGCTGATCGGCGGCATGGTCTTCCCGGTCTTCGCCGGACTGTATCACTGGTGGCCGACGCTGAAGGGCACCATGCTGTCGGAGCGGCTGGGGCGCTGGGCCTTCTGGATGATGTTCATCGGCTTCAACGTCGCCTTCTTCCCCATGCACGTCAGCGGCCTGATGGGCATGCCGCGCCGCGTCTACACCTACCCGGGGGATCTCGGCTGGAACGTCCTGAACATGGTCTCGACCGTCGGGGCCTTCGTGATGGCCTTCGGCGTCCTGCTGGTGCTGATCGACATGGCGCGCGACGCCTTCGGCCGGGGGCGCCCGGCGCCGGAGAATCCGTGGAAGGCGGGAACGCTGGAGTGGATTCCGAACGACGACTACGCGACGCGCAGCATCCCGCACGTTCGCTCGCTCTACCCGCTGTGGGACAACCCCAACCTGTCGCGCGAGGTGCAGGAGGGCGCCCATTACCTGCCCGGCGCCCCGACCCGCCGGCGGGAGACCATCGTGACCAGCCCGATCGAGGCGCGGCCCCAGTATCTGATGCCGATGCCCGGCCCGCACTGGAGCCATTTCCTCGCCGGGCTGTTCACCGCCGCCCACTTCATCTGTCTGGCCGTGCAGCTCTACTGGGTGTCGCTGGTGCCGGGGGTGCTGGCCATCGCCTCGGTCTTCTGGTGGGTGTGGAGCCTGGACAAGGGGGCCGACCACCCGCCGCAGGACGTCGGCGGCGGCTGGCGGGTGCCGGTCTATCTCCAGGGATCTGAGAACCATTCCTGGTGGGGGACGGCGGTCCTGCTGCTGGTCGACGGGACGGCCTTCGCCTGCCTGTGCTTCACCTACGTCTTCCTGTGGACGGTCAGCCCGGACGTCTGGCCGGCGGGCACCGACGCCCTGCCGGGGCTGGGATGGCTGTTCGGCGAGGCGGGGCTCTGGATCGTGGCGGCGGGGACGATGCTGCTGGCGAGCCGCGCCGTGGCCGGCAACCGTCCCTGGGCGATGCGGGGACTGCTGCTCGCCGGTCTCCTGCTGATGCTGGCCGCCGCGGTGGCCGAGCCCTACAACCGCATCGGCAGCGGCCTCGTGGCGTCGGAAAGCGCCTATGGCGCCATCGTCTACATGCTGGCCTCCTGGCAGGTCTTCCACGTCGTGATCCTGGTCCTGATGACCGGCTTCACGCTGGCGCGCTCCGTCGCCGGGCGGCTGCACGCGCAGCGCCGCGTCACCTTCGACAACGTGATGCTGGTGTGGCTCTACACCTGCGGTCAGGGGATCGTGTCCCTTCTGCTGGTGCATCTGTTCCCGCGTCTGGCGGTGTGAGGCCGGAATTTGTGAGGTAAAGCATGGAGAAAACGGCGTTCACCGCGACGTTCACCGGGATGGTGTCGGCCTTCCTGATCTGGGCGGCCCATTTCGCGGCGGTCTACGGCATCAACGGCCTGATCTGCGCCCGCGAATGGGACGGGGTGGAACTGTACGGCCACCCCGTCGCGGTGGTGCTGGTCCTCGGCGCCACGGCGGTCGCCCTGCTTCTGGCCGCAGGCGTGCTGGCGGCGGCGCTGTGGGGCGCCGCTCCGGGCCGGCGGACCAGCGAGGACCCGCGCCGCTTCATCCGCCTGTTCACCGCGCTCGCCGCCGCGGGGGCGCTGGTCGCCATCCTGTGGAACGGGCTTCCCGCCCTGCAGGTGCCGGCCTGCGGCTAGCCCGGCCGCCTCACTCCGGAATCAGGCGGCGGTAAAGGTGCCATGTGGCGTGGCCGAGCACCGGCATGACGATCACCAGCCCGACGAAGGCGGGCAGCGAGCCGAGCAGCAGCCCGCCCGCCACGATCAGGCCCCACAGCGCCATGGGTTCGGGATTCCTCAGCGTGGCGCGGACGGAGGTGCGGATGGCCGTCGCCACGCCGACCCGGCGGTCCATGAGGAGCGGGAAGCTGACCACGCTGATCGCCAGCGCCAGGACGGCGAACAGGAAGCCGACCCCGACCCCCAGCACGATCATGCTCCAGCCGGCGCGGGTGGTGAACAGGGCGTGGGTGAAGGCGCTCCAGCCCTCCGGCGCCAGCGGGGCGAGGGTCGCCATGTAGATGAGCTGTGCGGCCACCAGCCACAGCAGGAACACCGCCGTCAGGATCGCCCCCATCGCCAGGATCGCCCCGAAGGCCGGGGAGCGCGCCACCGCGAAGGCGTCCGCCCAGGACACTCGGTCGCCCCGCTCGCGCCGGCGGCTCATCTCGTAGAGGCCGACCGCGGCGAAGGGGCCGATCAGCACGAAGCCGGAGGCCAGCGGGAACAGCAGGTGCAGCGCGTTCCCGTCGAGCAGCAGTTCGGCCAGCAGCAGCCCGACCAGCGGGTAGATCAGCGCGATGAAGAGGACGTCGGTGCGGCAGGCCATGAAGTCATGGAGCCCTTTCCTCAGCGCGTCGCGCAGGTCATCGCTGCGGATGCGCCGCACCGTGGGCTCCAGGGCCGTCCGTTCCCGCGCCGGCGGGGCGATGGCGTGGCCCGCCTCGGCCAAGCCGTGGGACCAGGATTTGAAATGGGCCGCTCCCCATTCCGCAGGGTTTCGGATGGTCATGTCCGTTCCTCCCGAACCGTTCGTTCAGGGGGTGCGAGCCCGCCCGTGCCCGGTCGCGGCCTTCGCTGTCGCGGCCCGGCGGTCACAGGAGGTCCCGCGCCCCGCCATGCAGGGATGATACGCCGACGAATGGTTGGGGGCACTGTTCATTGGGGGAGGGGAGGGAGCCGGGTTTTCCGGAGCCGGCGCCTGTCCTATTGTCCTTCGCCTCATGGGAAACGACACCGGGGATGGGAATGGCGGAAAAGGAAGACCGCAAGGCCGTGCTGGCCCGCATTCATGGCAAGGTGCAGGGCGTGTGGTACCGCGGCTGGACCGTGGACGCTGCGAACCGGCTGGGGCTGGCCGGCTGGGTGCGCAACCGCGGCGACGGCACGGTGGAGGCGCTGTTCGCCGGCCCGGCGGACGCCGTGGACCGGATGCTGGAGGCCTGCCGCCGCGGCCCCTCCGCCGCCATTGTCAGCGACATCGCCGTGGAGCCGGTCCGCGACCCCGGCCCGGGCGTCTTCGAGCAGCGTCCGACGCAGTGACGCGGGTGGGATGGCCGGGCGTGATGGTTAGCGTTCTGTTAGCCATGCGGGGGCTAGGCTGACCGGTGTGGATGAGGGGCGGATCGCCTTGCCCCCACCCCGGCCCTCCCCCGCTGCGCAGGGGAGGGAGGATGGTCCCCTCCCCTGCGAAGCGGGGGAGGGTTAGGGAGGGGGCACTCGGGTCGGGATGGGCGGCAAAAGGCCAAAATCAGCGCTCCGGCTCCTGCGCGGCACGCTTCTGTCGCTCGGCTTGCTGACGACCGGAGCCGCCTGGGCCAAGGGACCGCTCGACCGGACGGAGCCGGGGCACATGCCGCCGGTGCCGCCCGGCGGCTACGACCTGCCGCTGGCGCCACCGGTGGTCCAGTACCCCTTGCCGCCGCAATGGGTGACGATCCGCTCCACCCAGGACTGGCGGCACGCCGGCACCTTCGAGAAGGAACTGAGCAAGTCCTGCGCCGCCCGCCAGTTCCGGGAGCAGATGCCCATGCGCTACCGCGCCATCTTCAAGGGCGAGGTCCTGGGGGTCGCCTTCGGCCATGGCCTGAACCTGCACGACCCGAAGAAGCAGGCGAACCGCAAGCTGATCTATCTGTTCCGCAACGGCGACAGCACCGGCTGCACCATCGTGTCGATCACCAACGAGGATCTGCGCGTCCTCAACGACGGGCAGCCCGCCGGGGGACCGAAGCGGTAGCCGTCATTCCCCGTCCGGCCCGCCGCCGAAGACCTCCGCGAAGCTGGCGATCAGCGCGGCGTCCACATCCTCCATGGTGACGAGATGGCCGAGCGCCACGATGGAGGTCACCCCATGCTCGCTGATGCCGCAGGGGACGATGCCGGCGAAGTGGGACAGGTCCGGCTCGACGTTCAGCGCGACGCCGTGGAAGCTGACCCAGCGGCGCACCCGCACGCCGATCGCGGCGATCTTGTCCTCCTGGCCGGGGGTGCCGCCATAGGGTCCCTTGTCCACCCAGATGCCGACGCGGCCCTCCCGCCGTTCGCCGCGGATGTTGAAGGCGGCCAGCGTGCGGATCAGCCACTCCTCCAGATCCTGGACGAAAGCGCGGATGTCGGCGCCGCGGGTCTTGAGGTCCAGCATCACATAGGCCACGCGCTGGCCCGGCCCGTGGTAGGTGAATTGCCCGCCGCGCCCGGCCTGATAGACGGGGAAGCGGCCCGGCTCCAGCAGATCCTCCTCCCGCGCGCTGGTGCCGGCGGTGTAGAGGGGCGGATGCTCCAGCAGCCAGACCAGTTCCGGCGCGGTGCCGGCGCGGATGGCCTCGACGCGCGCCTCCATCTCGGCCAGCGCGTCGGGGTAGGGGACGGGCGTGTCGCTGATGCGCCATTCCACCGCCCTGGCCGGGGCGGGAGCGGCGGCGGGAACGGCATCGCCGATGGCGTCGGGGGCGGGCGGAACGGGGGCGGTGAGGTCGGTCATGCCGACGTTATGAACTTTCTTTGCAGAAAACGCGAGACGCCGCTTGATCGGCTGTCGGGGATCTGCTATTCCCCCGCTCCACCCGATGACGGGAGCAACCCCATCGTCGGTTCTACCAGCCTTGTGCGGTCGTGGCGGAATTGGTAGACGCGCAGCGTTGAGGTCGCTGTGGCAGAGATGCCGTGGAAGTTCGAGTCTTCTCGACCGCACCATCCCCCCTGAACCGGGGGATCAGGCAAACAAACGAAAAGCCCGCCGGTCCATCGGACCACAGCGGGCTTTTTCGTTTTAGGGCCAAGGCAAGCAGCCCGGTCCCTCCTCAGCGGAACTCCACATACTGGTCGAGCGCCACGCGCCGCATCGTCTGCACGATGTAGGGTTGCGCGTTGTGCACCGTCACCAGCCCCTTCGCGTCGCGGCAGCGGTTGGCGAGGACGAACAGCATGCCGATCGCCGCGGAGTCGAGGAAGGTCAGATAGCGCAGGTCCAGCCGCACGTCGGGCCGCGCGCCGATGTCCCAGTCCGCCAGCAGGTCGTGGAACTTGCGGCTGTCGTCGTAGGTGAAGCGCCCCGACAGCATGATCCCCTCCTGACCGTCGACGTCGGTGTAGGCGTACTCCATCGTCACATCCGCTGGCCGGTGGTGTCGGTTCTTCTCGGGCTGCGCGAGGTCAAAAGCCCCGCGCGCATTATGGGTGCACGAATTGTGAAGCCCACGCAAGCAATTGCGCGAGCGGCCGGAGGTCCCGAGCCAGTCTGCCGGGCTGGACAAAAGGGCGGCACACCTATATTCGGTGGTCGCCCCGGCGGGAATCCGCGAGGGCTCCCCACCAACCCGCAAACGCCGGTGCGCCATGGTCGGCCGATCGCAGGACCATGCCGTCACGCCGCATTGCCATCGTGAAGGGAGGGTGCCGCCATGCACACCGACCGCCAGGAACCGGATCGTATCCAGGACGATGTGCCGCACCCGGCCGAACGCCCCGACCCGCCCCGCGAGGACGGCGAGGAGGAGCGCGCCTATGGTGTGGAGCCGGAATTCGTCGAGGAGGTCGTCGAACGGCTGCACGCCGGCCGGCGCGACGAGCTGCGGGCCGAGCTGGACAGGCTTCATCCCGCCGACATCGCCGATCTGATCGAGCAGCTCGGCCACGACGACCGCGAGGCGCTGATCGGCGTCCTGCGTCCCGACTTCGACGGCGAGGTGCTGAGCTACCTCAACCACGATCTGCGCGAAGAGATCGTCGAGCTGTTCGAGCCGAAGGAGCTGGCCGCCGCCGTCGCGGAACTGGACACCGACGACGCCGTCGACGTCATCGAGGACCTGGACGAGGAGACCCGGCGCGAGGTTCTGGAGAATCTGCCGGCCGCCGACCGCGCGCTGGTCCAGGAGAACCTGACCTACGACGAATACACCGCCGGCCGCCTGATGCAGCGCGATCTGGTGGCGGTGCCGCAGTTCTGGACGGTCGGAAAGACCATCGATTATGTCCGCGCCGCCAACGACGAGCTGCCGGAGGATTTCTACGACATCTTCGTCGTCGACCCGATGCACCGGGTGGTCGGGGCGGTGCCGCTGTCGCGTCTGCTGCGCCAGAAGCGGTCGGTCCGCATCGCCGATCTGGTGACGGGGGAGGTGGACACCATTCCCGCCACCATGGACCAGGAGGAGGTGGCGAACCTGTTCCGCCAATACGCCCTGGTCTCCGCCCCGGTGGTGGATGCCGGCGGGCGGCTGATCGGCGTCATCACCGTCGACGACGTGGTCCACATCATCGACGAGGAGGCCGAGGACGACATCGGCAAGCTGGGCGGCGTCGGCGATACCTCGATCTACCGCTCGGTGCTGGAAACCTCGCGCTCGCGCATTTCCTGGCTGGGGCTGAACCTGTTCACGGCCTTCGCGGCGGCGGGCGTCATCTCGCTGTTCGAGGCGACCATCGAGCAGATCGTGGCGCTGGCCGTGCTGATGCCGATCACCGCCTCGATGGGCGGCAACGCCGGGACCCAGACGCTGACCGTGGCGGTGCGCGCCCTGGCGACGCGCGAGCTGTCGTCCTCCAACGCGCCCCGCGTGGTGGGGAAGGAGGTCCTGGTCGGGCTGCTCAACGGCGCCGTCTTCGCCACGCTGGTGGGGGCCATCGCCGCGACCTGGTTCGAGCCGATGATCGGCCTCGTGATCGGCTGCGCCATGGTCATCAACCTGTTCGTCGCCGGGCTGTGCGGGGTGCTGATTCCCATCGGGCTGGATCGGATGGGCGTCGATCCGGCGGTGGCCAGTTCGGTCTTCCTGACCACCATGACCGACGTCATCGGGTTTTTGTCCTTCCTGGGGCTGGCGTCGCTTTTGTTGCTGTGACCAACGAAAAGGGGCTTGCCAAAGGCGGCTCTCTTCCGGATGATCCGGGCATTGGCTGGGGTGCCGTGCGGGATGAGCCCGCGCGGCTGAGATCACACCCATCGAACCTGTCTGGATAATGCCAGCGAAGGGAGCCGCCGCATGGTATCCGCGCCCTCATTTCATTCCCATTCCGCACGTTCCGATTGTGCCAAGCCCACCGTCGCCGTCATCGGCGCCGGGGTGATCGGCCTGTCCATCGCCTGGAAGCTGGCCGTCGCCGGTTGCCGGGTCGAGGTCTTCGACCGCGGCGCGGCCGGCCGGGGCGCCAGCCACGCCGCGGGCGGCATGCTCGCCGCCTGCGTGGAGACCGAGCCCGGCGAAGAGAGCCTTCTGCCGCTGACCCGCGCCTCGCAGGATCTGTGGCCCGCCTTCGCGGCGGAGCTGGAGGCCGCCTCCGGCATGGCGGCGGACCTGCGCACCGAAGGCACCATGGTCATCGCGCTGAACGCCGACGACGCGGCGAAGGTGCGCTTCCTGCATGATTTCCAGACCAAGCTCGGCTTGCCCGTGGAATGGCTGAGCGGAGCGGAGGTGCGGCGGCGCGAGCCCTATCTCCAGCCCGGCGTGGCCGGGGCGCTGTTCTGCGCCGGCGATCATCAGGTGGACAACCGCAAGGTCGCCGCCGCCCTGCACGCCGCCGCCCTGCGGGCCGGCGCCGTGGTGCACGAGCACGCCGAGGTCAGCCGCATCGAGATCCGCGGCGGCCGCGCCGTCGGCGTCCAGGTCGGGGACCGGCTTTTCGAAGCCGACCGGGTGGTGCTTGCGGCCGGGGCGTGGTCGGGCTGGATCGACGGAATGCCCCCGGCGGTTCGTCCGCCGGTGCGCCCGGTGAAGGGGCAGATGCTCTGCCTGCGCATGGACGCCCGGCTGCCGCTGCTGCGTCATGTGGTGTGGACGCCGGGCACCTACCTGATCCCGCGGCTGGATGGGCGGCTGCTGGTCGGTGCCACGACGGAGGAACGCGGCTTCGACGACCGGCTGACCGCCGGGGGCCAGTTTGCCCTGCTGGAGGGGGCGTGGCGCGCCCTGCCGGGCATCGCCGAACTGCCCATCGAGGAAAGCTGGGCCGGCTTCCGCCCCGGCACCCGCGACGACGCCCCGATCCTCGGCCTCTCGGAGGTGGAGGGGCTGGTCTACGCCACCGGTCACCACCGCAACGGCATCCTGCTGACCCCGGTCACCGCGGAGTCGATCGCGCGGCTGATCCTGACCGGGGAGGCCGATCCGGTGATCCGCCCCTTCGCGCTCGACCGCTTCGCCCAGCCCAAGGGAGCCGCGGCATGAGCGCGCGCATCCGCGTGAACGGGCGGGAGGAGGACCTCGCCGCCCCCACCGTCGCCGCCCTGCTGGCCGCGCGGGGAATCGCCGCGGGCACGCGCGGGGTCGCCGTCGCCCTGAACGGCGCTGTCCTGCCGTCCCGCCGCTGGGAGGAGACTCCCCTGTCCGCGGGCGACGCCCTGGAGATCATCCGTCCCGTCCAAGGCGGCTGACCTTCTCGCCCGCTGCGCCTCTTGATCGTTATTCCCACAGGCGGCGCCCAATCCCTCTCCCGTCCCGGGAGAGGGTGCCCGCGCAGCGGGCGGGTGAGGGTCGTGCAAGGATCAAGGCGCTGATACTCGGCGGTACCCTCACCCTTCCCACGCTTCGCGTGGGTCCCTTCCCTCTCCCGGGGCGGGAGAGGGCATATCAATCATCAAGGAAACACCCATGAACGACACGCTCACCATAGCGGGCCGTGAGTTCCGCTCGCGCCTGTTTCTCGGCACCGCCGGCTACCCGAACCAGCAGGTCATGCTCGACGCGCTTGAGGCCAGCGGCAGCGAGCTGGTCACCCTCGCCATCCGCCGCATCAGCCTGGACGGCTATTCGGAAAGCCTCGTCGACGTCATCGGCGACCGCGCCGGGCTTCTGCCCAACACCGCCGGCTGCCTGACCGCCAAGGAGGCGGTGCTGACCGCGCAGCTCGCCCGCGAGGCGCTGGGCGTGGACTGGATCAAGCTGGAGGTCATCGGCGACCGCGAGCTGCTCTATCCCGACGTCGAGGAACTGCTGCGCGCGACGGAGGAGCTGGTGGCCGACGGCTTCACCGTTCTGCCCTACTGCAACGACGATCCGGTGACCTGCCGCAAGCTCGCCGACCTGGGCGCGGCGGCGGTGATGCCGCTGGGCGCCTTCATCGGCTCCGGCCTGGGCATCCGCAACCCGCACGCCATCGAGACGATCTGCGCGCGCAGCCCGGTGCCGGTGGTGCTGGACGCCGGGATCGGCACGGCGTCGGACGCCGCCCTGGCGATGGAACTGGGCTGCGCCGCCGTCCTGCTGAACACCGCGGTGTCGAAGGCGCGCGATCCGGTGCGCATGGCGGCGGCGATGCGCGACGCGGTGGCGGCGGGGCGGTCGGCCCGTCTGGCCGGGCGCATGCCGAAACGCGCCTTCGCGGAGGCGTCGAGCCCGCAGCTCGGCTTGATCGGAACGTAAGGCTGGCGCAGGGTAGGAGCCGCCCGAACACAATCAGAGAGACCCGAGACGTGCCCAAGACCTTCGAACCGCGCGATCCGGACTGGGAGGCGCGCTGCCGCGCCGGCTTCGAGCGCCAGCCGATCTGCAAGACGCTGGGGATCGAGCTGACGCGGCTGGAGCCCGGCTTCTGCGAGATGCGCCTGCCGTTCCGCGCCGACCTGACGCAGCAGCACGGCTTCTTCCACGCGGGCATGGTCAGCACGCTGGCCGACAACGCCGGTGGCTACGCCGGCTACACGCTGATGCCGGCGGGCAGCGAGGTCCTGGCGGTGGAGTTCAAGGTCAATCTGATGTCGCCGGCCAAGGGCGAGGTGATGATCGCCCGCGCCCGCGTGTTGAAGCCGGGCCGCACCCTGACCGTCACCAGCGTCGAGATCTCGATGCTCGACGGCGGGGTGGAGAAGGACTGCGCCATCATGCAGCAAACCCTGTTCTGCCAAGGCCCCGCCTGACCCGTCCCACCCCCTTTCATCCGCTCCAGGAGGTTCGCATGCCGCTGTCGCGTCTTTTCGGTGCCGCGTTGATCGCGGGCGCCGCCACCGTCGCCCTGGCCCAGCCGGCCTTCGCCCAGAAGAAGGAGCCGCCGGCCTGCGGCGCCGTGTCCTTCCGCCCCATCGCCCCCGGTGCGCCGGATGGCGAAACCGACGCCGGCCTCTACAAGTCCCGATTCGGCAAGATCGAGGTGAAGGCCGAGGTCAAGGGCGGGCAGGCCACCAACTACTACATGGTGCTGAACGGCAAGCGCATCGACGCGACCGCCAACCCGCCCAAGGCCGCCGATTCCTGCCTGACGTCCAAGAGCGTCAAGCTCCCCTACCAGAAGCAGGCGGCGGGCGCCTGCACCGGCAACCGCTTCCGCGTGGTGATCGACCGCTCCGGCAAGCAGCCGGTGGCCCTGTTCTTCGGCCTGCACGGCGACGACTGGGCCTATTGCAGCGGCACGACGCTGGAAAAGGGCGCCTGACGAGACCTGTAGGACGCGACCGGGAGACCGCGCATGACCGGCACCATCGCCCATCTGTCCGCCGCGGGGCTGTTCCTGCTGCTGACGCATTTCGGCATTTCCAGCACGCCGCTGCGCGCGGCGCTGGTCGGACGGCTGGGCGAGAAGCCCTATCTCGGCCTCTATTCGCTGATCTCGGCGCTGGCCTTCTGGTGGCTGGTGGCGGCCTACAACGCGGCGCCCACCGTGCCCGTGTGGCCGCCCGCCGGCGGGCTGGCCTGGGTGCCGGTCCTGCTGGTGCCGGTCGCCCTGGTCCTGCTCGTCGCCGGGCTCACCACCCCGAACCCGACCTCGGTCGGACAGGAGAAGCTGCTGACCGGAGACCGGGAGCCGGTCCGCGGCATCCTGCGGGTGACGCGGAACCCGTTCCTCTGGGGCGTCGGGCTGTGGGCGGTCGCCCACATGGTGCCGAACGGCGATCTCGCCTCGCTGATCCTGTTCGGCACGCTCGCCCTGCTGGCGCTGGGCGGCAGCGTCCTGATCGACGCGAAGCTGGCGCGGCGGCTGGGGGCGGAGTGGGACCGCTACGCCGCCCGCACCTCCAACCTGCCCTTCGCGGCGATCCTGGCCGGGCGCCAGAGCCTCGTCTGGCGGGAGATCGGCTGGTGGCGCCCGGCGGTGGCTCTGCTGCTTTACGGCGGGCTGCTGCACCTGCACCGGATGCTGTTCGGCGTGTCGCCGCTGCCCTGGTGAGGGTCCGTCACCCCGCCGGTTCCGAGACCGACTCCGCTCAGAAGGTCATGCCGCGCACCTGATCGCGCAGCGTGTTGCGGGCGGTGTCGGCCTCCTTGCGGGCAGTGGCCAGCTCGCGGGACAGCCCGTCCAGGCGGGTTTCCTGCTCGCCCATCTTGGCGATGGTCCGCTTGAACAGGTCGCTGTCGCGCGGCAGCGTGGCGAGGTTCTGGCGCAGCCGCTCCTGCTCCTTGCCGATCTCCGCCTGTTCGCGCTCCAGGTCGGCGACACGGCGCTCCTTGTCGGCGACGGCGCCGCGCAGCGCCGCGACCTTGCCCAGGGCCTCGCGCGCCGCGGCCGGCAGCTCGGTGGAGGAGGCGTAGGCCCGCACCTGCTCCGGCGACATCTCCGAGATGCCGAAGCGTTCGATCCGCGGCCGCTCCAGCGCCACCGACAGGGTCACCGTCTGGCCGGCGGGCACCGCCACAGGCAGGCGGTAGGCGTCGGCCGTCAGGTCGGGAGCGGCCCCGCCGGTGGGCTGCACCAGCTCCCAGCCGGAACGCCGCGGGTGCTCGACGATGACGGTGCGGTCCTCGCCCGCCGCGCCGGCGATCCGGTAGGTGGTGGTCTGGCGGTCGGTCACGGTCAGCTGCAGCACCCCGTCGGCCAGGGTGGCGCGGGACAGGGTGCGGCTCGGCTGCTCGGAGCGATCCACCGTCACCGCCTGATCCACCGCGAAGCTGAGGATCCGGCTTTCACCCGCCGGCAGGGTGGCGAGCCGCGCGTCGCCCACATAGGCAGCGGCCCCGTTCAGCCGTTCATAGAGCGTCAGCACGCCCGGCGGCAGGCCGGTCTCGCCCGAGTCGCCGTTGCTGAGGCGCAGCGCGGCCAGCGGGTGGCGCGGCTGGGTGTTGGGCTGGTAGAGCGACAGCCGCTCCGCCGGGATGGCGCGGGCGGTGATCGGCATCATCATCGTGCCGCCGTTGGCCAGGGTCACCGGCTGCGGGTAGCGGAACAGCACCTGCGCCGTCGCCTCCGTGCTCTCGGCGGGGGTGGTCTCCGCCGCGCGCTGGGGCATTGCCCCGGCGAAGGGCGCGCTCATGGCCGGTGCCGGGGCCGGCGGCGGCGGGGCGGCCATGGCGGTGGGAGCGCCGGACTCGGTGGCGGCGCGCGAGCGGACGGCCGAATCCTGCGCCTTTGCCATCACGTCGGCGGCCACGGCCCCTTCGTCGGGGGGCGGCAGGACGCGGCCGAGAACCTCCACCGGCACTTCCGGGCGGTTCACGAAATAGGCGGAGTAGAGCGCCTGACGGAAGGTGACCGGGTTGCCGGAGGCCACCGACAGCTCAACCCCCTTCCAATCGTCGCCGCTGAGATTTTCCAGCACGGCCCAGCCCTGCAGGTCGCCGGTGCCGCCCTCGCTGCCCTTCGCCGATTCGGGCAGGGTCAGGCGGTAGGTCGCCTTCCACAGCGGGGCGGCGACCACATAGGCGACGCGCACGGTCCGCTCGGCGCCCGCGTCCGCCTGCGGGGCGGTGGTGCGGATGGTCAGGCGCCGCCGCTCCTTGCCCGCCGCACCGGCGACGGCGGCCAGCGCCGAGTCGAGCTGCGCCTGCACCCGCGGATCGGCGAAGCGCAGGGAATCGGTCTCCTCCAGGACGAGCTGGCGCAGGCCCTCCGCGGTCATCAGGCTGACGCGGTTGCGGGTGACGGTGCCGCCGCCGTTGGGAAGCTGGGTGTATTCCTCCGTCACCGAGAGCAGCCGGCCCGACACCGCGCGGGAGCCGCTGGTCTGCACCTCCGCCCCCTTCATGGCGTTCAGCAGGGCGGTGGGGGAGGCGAGATCCTCCGGCGTGAAGGGCAGCTCGCGGAAGGCGGTCTCCAGCGGTTCCTGGCCCGGCAGGTCCACCGTGCCGATGCCGCCGCGGTCGTCGTAGACAACGATGCTCTTCAGGACGTCGTCCACCTGGTCGCGGCGCACCTCCAGGGTCAGCGCCGCGTCGCCGGAGACGCGCGCCTCATGCTCGAAATAGCCGACGCCGCCGGTGGACAGCAGCACCCGCTTCAGCGCCAGCGCTCCCGGCGGCTGCTCCGCCGCCAGGGCGGGCGCGGCCAGCAGCGGCACGGCGAGGGTGAAGAGGGCGGCTTTCGTGATCCCGGACATGCGGGTTTCTCCCGTTATGGACGATTGGGCGTTCTTGGCCCGGCCGACTGGACCTGACAGGCGGGCCTCGGCTTCCTGGCCCGGCTTACGCTTCGATTTGGGAAAGAATTGGGCAGGCGGAAAGGCACAAACCGCGCCGACATGCCGCGGGACCGCCGCCGGTCAGGCTTTGTGCGGCTTCGGCGCTCTGTGACATAAAGGTGCCAAGACGGCTTTGCTGACTGTAAAGGCCGCGAACAATAAGGGATGGAAGCGCCATGGACGATGGCAGGAGCGGAGCCGGGGGTCTGGCCGATGGGGCGCCCGATGGGCGGCCGGACGTCGGCGCGCGGGCTCCGGTGACGATTGGAGCGGGGGCTGCGGAGCGGCGGTGGGTGTTCGTGTCCGGAACCTCCGGCGTCGATGCGGAGCGCCGGACGATGGCCGTCGATGTGGAGGAGCAGGCCCGCCAGACCTTGCGCAACATCCGCAGGACCCTGCGGCGATCGGATGCGGATTTGTCGGATGTGGTGCGGATGCGGGTCTATCTGGCGGATTCCGCCGACTTTCCCCGGATTCAGCCGATCCTGGCGGAGGAGTTCCGCGACCGCCCGCCCATCGGCACGACCATGGTCTGCCCGCTGGCCGACCCGCGCGCGCGGATCGAGATCGAGGTCACCGCGCGCTGCTGAAAGGCGCCCGTTTCCGGCTCACGGCTCTCCGACCGGCGTGCGCGCCGATTCGATGTGGCGGCGGGCTTCGCTCAGAAGCGCGCGGTGCTGGGCCAGCGCTTCGCGGATCGGCAGGCGGTGGTTGTAGACGCGCACCTCGTTCAGCAGGCGGTCGGCGCGGTCGAGATGGGCCATCCGTTCGAGGCATTGGTCGAGCACGAGCATCTTAATTCCCCTTCGGTGCGGGCTTTTGTCTTCCGCCTCGCGGCTGAGAGGAATAAACCAACCCGTGATGACCGCGTGATTTCAGGAAACCGGCTTTTTCGTTTCGATCGCACGGTAAGATGTTTCAGCCGATTCACCCGTCGGTCGTGCGGCGAGTGCCTGTTACGGGCTTGTAACCGATTGCGTGCACCCATGGCGGTGAGCTATGAAGAGAGCGGGAGGTAACGGCCATGCATATTCTCGCGGTCGATGATGACGAGCCGGTGCGCGAACTTCTGGAGTCCTATCTGGCTTCGGAAGGCTACCGCGTGACCACCGCACCGGACACGGCCGCGGCGAAGAAGGCGTTGGAGAGCGATCCTGTCGATCTGGTGGTCTGCGACCTGCGGCTTCCGGACGGCGACGGGCTGGGGCTGGTCCGCCAGATCCGCACCGAGTCGCACATCCCCGTCATCATCCTGTCGTCGAAGGACCAGGACGTGGACCGCATCGTCGGGCTGGAGCTGGGCGCCGACGACTATCTGACCAAGCCGTTCAACCCGCGCGAGCTGCTGGCCCGTATCAAGGCCGTTCTGCGCCGCGTCTCCGGCGAGGGGCGTCCGCCGCGCAGCCCCGACGATCTGCGCGCCGTCGTGCAGTTCGCCAATTGGGAGCTGGACCTGACCGCCCAGCGCCTGCGAAGCCAGGACGGGCGCGAGGTGGAGCTGACCAAGGCGGAGTTCGGCCTGCTGGCCGCCTTCGTGAAGCGCCCGCAGCGCGTGCTGACCCGGGACCAGCTGCTGGACCTGACCCGCGCCGACGGGGCGGAGGTGTTCGACCGCTCCATCGACGTGCTGATCCTGCGGCTGCGCCGCAAGATCGAGGCGAATCCGAAGGAGCCGCGGATCATCAAGACCGAGCGCGGCGCCGGCTACGTCTTCGACGCCAAGGTTAAGACGGTCTGACCCTCCGGCGGGTCGTGTGGGTATCGGCCGGTCGGCGGCTGGACGGAACCTTCGGAGCGCGCTAGCCTTTCCGGAAAAGCAGAACCGGGAGGATGCGCGGATGGCCGAACCCATCGATTTCTATTTCGACTTCGCCTCGCCCTACGGCTATTTCGCCAGCCGCCGCATCGAGGAGCTGGCTGCGGCGCATGGCCGCACCGTCACCTGGCGCCCGATCCTGCTCGGCGCCATTTTCAAGGTGACGGGCATGAAGCCGAACCTGCAGCAGCCGTTGCGCGGCGAGTATCTGGTCCATGACGTGGGCCGGATCGCCCGGCTGACCAACGCGCCCTTCACCTACCCCGACTCGGCCCCCGCCAACAGCGTCGCCGCGTCGCGCGCCTTCTACTGGCTGACCGACGAGCATCCCGAGCAGGCGAAGCTGCTGGCCCGCACCCTCTACCACGCCCACTGGGGGGAGGGGCGCGACATCGGCCCCGCCGAGACGGTGGTGGAAATCGCCGGCACGCTCGGCCACGACCGGGCGGCGGTGGCCGCGGCCCTCCAGGACCAGACCGTCAAGGACCGTTTGCGCGCCGAGAACGACGCGGCGGTGGACCGCGGCGTCTTCGGCTCCCCCTTCGTCATCGTTGACGACGAGCCCTTCTGGGGCTGGGACCGGCTGGACATGGTGGACCGCTGGCTGTCCACCGGCGGCTGGTAGGTCCGCCGTAAAGCAGAGCCCGTTGGGGGAGGGCGGTTGAAAGTCCTGCCATCGGAACCGGCCATGGCGCTATAAGGTGGGCACCACCGACAACCGGTTCGCGCATGGACCAGATCCTCCCCGACCGCCGCTCCAGCAAGGCCGCCGGTCCCGCCCATACGTCCCGGCCGCGCGCCCGCCGGTCCTGGCTGACCGGAGCGGTGCTGACCGCCCTGATGCAGGGGATGATCGCCCTGTCCATCCGCTCGGTGTCGGGCGATCTGGCCTTCGCCCTGCTGGGGTCGGTCGGCCTCGTCGTCGGGGCCTTCCACTATCTGTTTCCGGGAAGCCAGTTCTTCAGCCTGGCGCTGGCGAACTTCATCGGCGTCTACGCCTGCGTCTTCGTCTTCTTCCTGGAAAGCAACTTCCACAGCATCCCGTCGCACATCCAGGCCGCGGCCTTCGCGATCCCGCTGATCGCCTTCCTGGGGGGCGCGTGGTGGCGGGCCGACACGATCCGCAGCATCGTGATGTCGCGGCGCCTGCGCGACGGCGGGCATTTCGACCGCATCTTTCTGTGGATGGCCCCGGTCTGGGGCATCGGCGCGCTGACCTTCCTGCTGCCGGGGCGGGAGGTGTCGCCGGAGACGCTGACGGCGATCTTCCTGCTGTCGATGAGCGCCATCGGAGTCGTCGTCGCCCTCGTCGCCCGCGACATCGCCGTCTTCCTGCTCGACGCCGGGCTGCTGTTCGAGGGCTTCTTCCAGCAGGCGGCCCGGCTGGTGCTGCCGGCCTTCGCCTTCCTGACCTTCTATTCGCTGTGCATCATCATGTTCGGCGCCTTCTACACCATCCTCGACCGCTTCATGGTGGAGCCGAACTTCATCATCGACGGCGTGCGCCGCGACCTGACCTTTCCGGAGGGGCTGTATTTCTCGCTGGTGACCTTCGCCACGGTCGGCTACGGCGACATCCACCCGGTGACGGGGGCAGTGCGGCTGATCTGCGGAATCGAGATCGTGATGGGCGTCCTGCTTCTGCTGTTCGGCTTCAGCGCCATCATCGGCCACGCGCCGCCCCGGGACCGCCGCGACCGCGATCGCGACGGTCCCCTCTGAACCGCATCACGGAGCCAGGAACACCGTCTCGGCCTGATGGACCACCCCGTCCGACAGGCGGGTCAAGGTGAGGGTCAGCGGCATGGAGCCGGCCACCACGGCGCCCGCCGGGGCGCGGACATGGACGCGGTGGGTCTGGACGGTGTCGGGCTCGGCGCCCAGCACCGGTGCCGCGCCGTCGGCAGCGCCGCCGACCGCCGTCACGGTGGCGCCGCGGGGACCCGAGACGGTCAGGCGGTAGCCCTGCGGGGCGCGGGTCATGTTGGAGATCTTGACCGTGTAGCTGTTCTGGATCGCGCCGTCGGACAGGGTGACGTAGAGCGGCGCCCGGTCGCGCAGGACGGAGACGTCCACCGTCGGCTCCAGCAGCACGCCGAGCGTCATCATCCCGCCGACCACCAGCATCACCAGCGAATAGATGATGGTGCGCGGCCGGACCAGCCGGTAGGGCTCCGGCTTGCGGGCCACCGCCTTGGCCTCCTGGGCGGCCTGGGTGTCGTAGCGGATCAACCCGCCGGGGCGCCCGATGCGGCTCATCACGTCGTCGCAGGCGTCGATGCACAGGCCGCAGCTGATGCAGTCCATCTGCAGGCCGTCGCGGATGTCGATGCCGGTCGGGCAGACCTGGACGCAGGCCTTGCAGTCAATGCAGTCGCCGAACCCTTCGGCCGAGCGCTCCGCCCAGCTCTGCTCCTTGCGCAGCGGCGCGCGGCCGTCGCCGCGCCAGTCCTGATAGGTGACGGTGAGGCTTTCATCGTCCAGCAGGGCAGCCTGGATGCGCGGCCAGGGGCAGACATAGACGCACATCTGCTCCCGCATGAAGCCGGCCATGGCGTAGGTGCAGGCGGTCATGAACAGGATCCAGCCGGTCGCCACCGGCCCCGGCTGGAAACGCAGCAGGTCCGCGACGTAACCCGGCGCGTCCACGAAGTAGAAGAGGGCCGAGGCCCCGGTCGCCAGGGCGATGAGCAGCCAGACCGCGTGCTTGGCCGTCTTCTTGGCCAGCCATCCGGCGTCGCGCGGCCCCTTGTCCAGGCGGATGCGGGCGCCGCGGTCGCCCTCGATCCACTCCTCCACCTTCACGTACAGGTCGGTCCACACCGTCTGCGGGCAGGTGTAGCCGCACCAGACGCGTCCGGCGAGCGCGGTCGCCAGGAACAGGCCGACCGCCGCCAGGATCATCGCGCCCGTCAGGTAGTAGATGTGCTGCGGCCAGAGTTCGAGGGCGAACAGGTAGAAGCGCTGGCTGTCCAGATCGAACAGGATCGCCTGGTTCGGCAGGCCCGCGCCGCGGTCCCAGCGCAGCCAGGGCAGCAGCATGAACAGCGCCAGCAGGCCCACCATCAGCGCCGACTTGATGCGGCGGAACCGGCCGCGCGCCGCCTTCGGGTAGATCTTCTGGTGGGGTGCGTAGAACGGGGCCGGGGCGGAGGAACCCGAAGTGGACGGGGCCGGAGCGGAGGGCGGCGGGGGAGGGCTGGACGAGCGGGCGAGATTCTGCATGGCGTGCCTCTGCGCAAACATCCGCACCACCCGAACGGTGGTCTGCGGCGTGGCGCCGACTGTATGCCTTCAATCGCCGACTCCGCAAGCGCGATTGACTGCATTCAATGGAGGCTGTGTATGGAAAATCCTGATTCTTCGCGGGTCGATCCCAGCAATGCGACACTCTGAAGCAGGCTTTGCCGGCTTCAGATGATGACGCCCGCGGTGGCGGGGGGCAGGACCAGGGCGTCGGCCAGGATCTCCAGGGCGCGGCGGGTCTCGTCGCGGTCCAGCGGGGCGCCCAGGCAGAAGCGCAGCGCCGCCGGCACGTCCGGGGTGGTGGCGAACGCCTCCGCGGCCACCGCGGAGATGCCCCGGCTGCGCAGATGGGCGGTGAACTCCCCGCCGGTCCAACCGTCTGGCAGGGTGAGCCAGAGATGGAAGGCCTCCCGCTTGGTGACGATCCGCTCCGCCGGCAGGAGCGATTCGGCGAGCGCCCGGCGGGCCATGGCCTCCGCCCGGATGGCGTCGCGCACGGCCTCGGCGGTGCCATCGGCGATCCACAGCCGGGCGATGGCGGCGGACAGCGGGGCGGCGATCAGCGTGGTCGCCCGTTGCGCCACCGCCACCCGGCGGGCCTGCCGGGCGTCGGGCGCCGCCACATAGGCGATGCGCAGCGCCGGGGACACGCATTTGGCAAGCCCGGCGACGTGGTAGGTCAGCTCCGGCGCGAAGGCGGCCAGCGGTGGCGGCGCCGTTTCCGGCAGCGGGCCGTAGATGTCGTCCTCGATGATCGGAACGGCGTGGTCGCGCAGCGCCGCGGCGACCGCCCGCCGTCGCTCCTCCGGCATGGTCGCGGTGGTCGGGTTGTGGAAGGTCGGGATGCAGTAGAGCGCCTTGGGCCGGTGCTCGGCGAGCGCGGCGCGCAGCGCGTCGGGATCGATGCCGTCCGCGTCCATCGGGACTCCGACCACGCGCAGCCCGAGCTGGGCGGCGGCGGCGCGGAAGCCGGGATAGGTCAGCGCCTCCGCGCAGACCGTGTCGCCGGGACGGGCCAGGGCGGAGAGCAGGGCGAGCAGGGCGGCCTGGGTGCCCGGCGCCACCAGCACCCGCTCCGCCGTCAGGCCGGGCAGGCGGTGGCGCAGCCAATGGACCGCCGCCTCGCGGTCGTCCGGGCTGTCGGCCCCGTCCGGGTAGCGCAGCAGGTCCGGCAACCCCAGAGCCGCGGTGGCCGCGGCGATTCCGCGGTTCATGCGGGCGGTCAGGGCGGCGGACTCCTCCGGCTGCGGCGGCTGGTTCATCGCCATGCTGACGGCCAGCGGCACCGTCGCAACGGTGGTGTGCGGCTCCGCGGCGAAGGGTGGGAGGGCATGGCCCGTCTTGCGCACGAAGGTTCCCTGTCCGACCCGTGCGTCGACCAGCCCGCGGTGGCGCGCCTCCCCATAGGCGCGGCTGACGGTGGTGAAGTCGATGCCCAGCCGGTCGGCCAGGATCCGCTGTGGCGGCAACCGGTCGCCGGGCCTCAGCCGCCCCGTCCCGATGTCCGCCGCGATGGCGTCCGCGATGGCGATGTAGACGGGCCGGCTGCGGTCCTCCAGCGAGGGTGCCCAGTCGATGGGTTGGGAAGCGGTTTGGGGGGCGGGAAGCGGCGGCATGGCGATCCTTGCAGGGAGGCGGGGGGCTCCCTTCCAGACATAAGACCCGCGATTGTATGGATTGTCAATGTGCGTGTCGGGACCACGCGACCGGCGGGTCCAGCACCGCGTCGGCTTTGCGGCGCGGCGCGACATCCGTGATGACGAAGCGGCTGCGGGGCATCGCGGGCATGCGCGACAGGTCGAGAGCCAGATCCTGGGCCGGCACGCCGTAGCGCATCTCGCGGGTCAGCAGGCGCACCGTCGTCTTCACGACCTCGATGGTGATCCACTCCCCGGCGCAGCGGTGGCCGCGCAGGTGGCCGCCGCCGCCTTGCGGGATGAGGGTGAAGGCGCCGGGCTCCCGCCCGCGGAAGCGCTCGGGATGGAACCGCTCGGGATCGCTCCAGATCCGCGGGTCGTGGCAGGTGCCGTACAAATCCAGAAGCACCCAGGTCCCTTCCGCGAAGCGGTGGCCGCGCCAGTCGAAGGGCGTGCGCACGCGCCCGGCGACCAGCGGGAAGAAGGGGTAGAAGCGCCGGACCTCCTGGACGAAACGCTCCAACTCCTCCGGGCTGGCGTCCTGGAGCGCTGTCCGCTGTTCAGGGTGCTCGTGCAGGGCCAGGGCGGCGAAGACCACATAGTGGGCGATGGCCACCACCGGGCGGAGGATGTTGATCAGCTCGACCGCCGCCGTCGTCGTGTCCAGAAGATTCCCGTCCGGACCGCGGTGGGTCGCGATGACGTGCAGGGCACGGCTTTGCGCGTCGCCCTCCGTCAGCGCCAGCCGTCCGGCGCGGACGTCCTCGATCAGGCCGCGCGCCCAGCGTTCGGTGCGGGTGCGCAGCAGCAGGCCGCGCCAGTTGCGCGGGCCGACCGCGCCGGCCCCGTCGATCATCGCCGCGAACTCCGCGGTGCGGGGGCCGGCCTCCCCCTCCGTCAGGGGCACCCCGGCCCAGCGGCAGACGGCCCGGCAGAGGATCGCCCGCACGGCGTCGAGAAGGACGGCCCGCCCCGCCGTCTCCCATCCCGGCAGGGCGGCGCGCCATTCCGTGGCGACCTCCCCGCACAGGCGGCGTATGGCCTCCGGCTCCATCAGCGCCATCAGCATCCGCTTGCGCCAGCGGTGCGCCTCGCCGTCCAGCGTCTGGGCGGCTCCGCGGTCCTGCAGAAGCATCAGGGTGGTGATGGGCATGGCGCCCTTCCGGGTAAAGCGGTCCGGCTCGTAGAACATGCGGGCCGCGTCCTCCCCCATCACGCAGACGGCCTTGCGG
The DNA here is from genome assembly GCF_040500525.1 of Azospirillum formosense. Taxonomy (NCBI): domain Bacteria; kingdom Pseudomonadati; phylum Pseudomonadota; class Alphaproteobacteria; order Rhodospirillales; family Azospirillaceae; genus Azospirillum; species Azospirillum formosense. Next base: position 267,624 of record NZ_CP159405.1, read on the forward strand.
AGCATGAGGCGCGTTTCGAAGACGTCGGAGCCGTGGCGCTCGCAGCGGTTCATCACGAAGCGGTAGCCTTCCGACAGCAGGGCCAGCGTGCTGTCCGGGCTGGTGTCGCGCGGAAACGGATGCATGGGAACCTCCTTTCCCTCACCGGGACAACAGGCTCCACAGCCAAAGCGTGCGCAGAAAAAAGGCCACCGGGGTGGTCCCCGATGGCCTTCGAGTCTAGGGAGGAAACGTCCAGGGCATCGCCCGGCCGCCGCAGCGGCGGCCGGCAACGCTTGAACACCAGAGAAGCATACTAATATATTAATATGAAAGCAAGCGGGAAATCGGGGGTGGCAACCCGTTTTCGGGGCCGCTCCACGGTTTCGCCGCCCCCGCGTCCGGCCCGCCGAGGCGACGGGACGGATGCGGGGGCACGGCCACCCGGGTTCAGCCGCTGTTGCGCAGGCCAGCGGCAACGCCGTTGATCGACATTAGGATGCCGCGCCGCACCCGCTCGTCGCTGCTGCCGGCGCGGTGGCGCCGCAGAAGCTCGACCTGCACATGGTTCAGCGGGTCCATGTAGGGGAAGCGGTTGCGGATCGACCGCGCCAGCAGCGGGTTCTCGCCCAGCAGCTCGTCATGGCCGGCGATGGCCAGCAGATGGCGGCGGGTGCGCTGCCACTCCTCGCGGATGCGGCCGAAGATGCGCTCGCGCAGCTCGACGTCCTCGACCAGTTCGGCGTAGCGCGAGGCGATGGCGAGGTCGCTCTTGGCCAGCACCATGTCCATGTTGGACAGCAGCGACTTGAAGAACGGCCAGGCGCGGTTCATGCGCTGGAGCAGGGCGAGCCCGTCCGGCTCCTCCTTCAGCCAGGCCTCCACGGCGCTGCCGAAGCCGTACCAGCCCGGCAGCATCAGGCGGCACTGCGCCCAGGAGAAGACCCAGGGAATGGCGCGCAGATCCTCGATGCGGTCCGACTTGGTGCGCGAGGCCGGGCGGCTGCCGATGTTCAGCGTGGCGATTTCCGAGATCGGCGTGGCCGTGCGGAAATACTGGGTGAAGCCCGGCGTCTCGTAGACCAGCCCGCGGTAGGCGCCGAAGGCCAGCTCCGACAGCCGTTCCATCGCCGCGTAGAAGGACTCCGCCGGCTCGACGCGGTTCTCCAGGTCGAGCAGGGTGGCTTCCAGAGTCGCCGCGGTCAGGACCTCCAGGTTGCGCTGCCCGACCTCGGGGCGGCCGTACTTCGAGGCGATGACCTCGCCCTGCTCGGTGATGCGGATCTGGCCGGACACCGCGCCGGTCGGCTGGGCCAGGATGGCCTGATAGCTGGGGCCGCCGCCGCGGCCGACCGAGCCGCCGCGGCCGTGGAACAGCCGCATGCGCACGCCGTGCCGGTCGAACAGCTTGGCCAGCTCGATCTCCGCCTTGTACAGCTCCCAGCCGGAGGTCAGGAAGCCGCCGTCCTTGTTGCTGTCCGAATAGCCGAGCATCACCTCCTGCTCGTCCCCGCGCGAGGTGACCAGGGCGCGGTAGGCGGGCAGGGTGAACAGCCGCTCCATCGTCGCCGGGGCCTGCCGGAGATCCTCGATCGTCTCGAACAGCGGGACGATGTTGAGGCCGAGCGCCGGGGCGCCCCCCGCTCCCGGGCGCAGCAGGCCGGATTCCTTGAGGAGCAGCGCCACCTCCAGCAGATCGGACGCGCCGTCCGTCTTGGAGATGATGCTGTTCGGCAGGGCGGCGGCGCCGTAGGTCTCGCGCAGCTGGCGGGCGGCGAAGAAGATCGCCAGTTCGCCCGCCGTCTCCTCCGAATAGGCGTGGTAGGGCGAATGGAGCGGGCGCGGGCTCTGGATTTCCTCGGCCAGCAGGGCGATGCGCTCGTCCTCCGACAGGGCGGTGTAATCGGCGCAGCGCCCGGCGACGGCCAGCAGCTCCGCCACCGTGCGCTGGTGCACGTCGGAGTTCTGGCGCAGGTCGATGGGCGCCAGATGGAAGCCGAAGGTCTTCACCGCGATGATCAGGCGGCGCAGCCGGCCGGCGGCCAGACGCCCCGCCCCGTGGGCCTTCAGCGAGGCGGCGAGCACCTCCAGGTCGGCCAGCAGCTCGGCGCTGGTGGCGTAGGGATCGCCCTTGCCGACCGCGTTGCGCAGCGCCTCATGCTGGTCGAGCGTGCGCAAGGTGGCCGCCAGACGGGCGTAGATGCCGGTCAGGGCGCGGCGGAACGGCTCGTCGGCGCGGTGCGGCGAATGGTCGGGGGAGCGCTTGGCCAGTTCCTCCAGCTCCGGCGAGGTGCCGAGCAGCAGCTCGGACAGCGGCAGCTCGCCGCCCAGCTCGTGGATCTCGGTCAGATAGTGGTCGAGCGCGGCGGTCGATTGCAGGCGCATCGCCTCGCGCAGGATCGGGGCGGTGACGAAGGGGTTGCCGTCGCGGTCGCCGCCGATCCAGGAACCGATGCGGAAATAAGGCGGCAGCGACCAGTCCCGGTCGGGGAAGCGCTTGGCCAGCAGATCCTCGAAGCGGCAGAACAGCTTCGGCAGCTCGGCGAAGAAGGTGTCGGTGTAGTAGGAGATGCCGTTCTTCACCTCGTCGATCACGGCGAGGCGCTGCGGGCGCAGCATGCGGGTGCGCCACAGCGTGAGAATGGCCTCCTGGAGCGCGTCCATGTTGGCCTCCGCCTCCTCCGGCGTCAGGCGGGAGCGGTCGCGCGTGTCCAGCAGGGAGGCCACCTTGTGCTCCAGCGCCAGGATGCTCTTGCGCTGGACCTCGGTCGGGTGGGCGGTCAGCACCGGGCTGACCTGGGCGATCTCCAGCATGCCGGCCAGCCGGTCCGGCCCGACGCCGGCGGCCTCCAGCCGCTCCAGCGCGTAGGGCAGGGTGCCCTCCCGCGCCGGCGAGCCGGCGATGGCGTGGTCGCGGGTGCGCCGGATGTGGTGCTGGTCCTCGGCGATGTTGGCGAGGTGCAGGAAGTAGGAGAAGGCGCGCACCACCGACATCATCGTGTCGCGCGGCAGGCCGTTCAGGATCTCGGCCATCTCGCGGCGGGCGGAATCGTCGTCGTCGCGGTTGAAGCGGACCGACGCCTGGCGCACGCTCTCGATGACGCCGTAGACGCCGTCGCCCTCCTGCTCGCGCACCGTGTCGCCGAGCAGGCGGCCGAGCAGGCGGATGTCCTCGCGCAGCGGGAAATCCTTGTCGTCGGTGCCGGTTTCGGTGTCGCTGACCGGAGCGGTGGAATGAAGGGCGGCGTCGGTGGTCATCGTGGGTCGCTCCGGCTGTGCGAAGGTGGAACCGTCGAAAGGATCGGCGTGCAACTGTAAAGCAGTTTGCTGCACCCGCTAAAGCCCTTTTTCCCTTGTGGGAGAATGGCTTCGGCACGGTTGCGGACCCCGCCGCCCGGGTGGCGCCGGTTGCGCTGCGGTGTCCGCACAGATCTATCACTTGGCGGAAGGGCCCGCCACGGCGGCGCGCGATCCTTCCGCCATGCGGTGACGGCTGCTGTTCAGCTCAAGAGTTATACTAGTATATCAAATCCGCTGGCAAGACCGGCGGACGGGACCCATGCCCTGGTCAGGGCGCGCCGAATTGACCCGGCGGCAGGCCGACGACGCCGGGCGTGCAGGCGAACAGCCCGCCGGCCAGCGGCTCCCCGTCCGGCGCGTCCTGGGCGGCGGTGGTGATGAAGAGCTGGTCCAGCCCCGGCCCGCCGAAGGCGCAGGAGGTGACGTTGGACACCGGCAGCCGCACCACCCGGTCCAGCGTCCCGTCCGGCCGGAAGCGGCTGACCCGCCCGCCGCTCCAGTGGGCGACCCAGAGATGGCCCTCGGCGTCGCAGGTCATGCCGTCGGGATAGCCGTCCTCCTCGCCGAAGCGGATGTGGACGCGCTTGCCGGACAGGGCGCCGTCCGCGGCCAGGGCGAAGGCGTAGATGGTCCGGGACGGGCTGTCGGTGTGGTAGAGCGTCCGCCCGTCCGGGGACAAGGCGGGGCCGTTGCTGACCGTGTAGCCCGTGTCCACCCGTTCCACGGAGCCGTCCGGCCCGACGCGGTGGAGGGCGCCGGAGGCCTCCCGCTCCGCGTCGTCCATGCTGCCCACCCACAGGCGGCCCGCCGCGTCGGCCATGGCGTCGTTCAGCCGGTTGCCGGGACGGTCCTCCTCCAGCCGCAGCAGTTCGGCCCCCACCGAGAGCCGGTCGCCGTCGAGCGTCAGGCCGACCAGCCGGCGCGAGCGCAGCCCGGCGATGAAGCCGGCGCCGCCCGCCCGCTCGACCAGCCAGCAGGCGGCCTCCTCCAGCGGCCAGGCGCGGCCCCGGCCATCGGCGGGGGTGTAGCGCAGCAGGCGCGACCCCCGGATGTCCACGGCGAACAGGGCGTTGCGCGCCGGCGACCAGACCGGCCCCTCGCCAAGCTGCGCGTCCGTCTTCCAGACACAGTGAGCGTCCATGGTCCCGGTCTCCTTCTTCAGATCTCGTTCTTCAGATCTCGACGGCGATGGCGCCTGGCGGCTGTCGCGGGTCCTTTCGTCACAGGCCCGGAGTGGCTTTCGCGGCAAGTCTTTTGCAGCGTTCCGGCGCGGGAAGTGGCAAAAAGAGCGCGTGGCGTTCGCCGGTCCCATGCCCATATGGGGCTTGGCCGAACGATCGAACCGACGTTTGAACCAACGTCTCAAGGCAGTATTTTTCCGAGGGAGGAATTCACCCATGTCTGCCCCGACCCGACTGAAGCCCGGCGTCGTGACCGGAGAGGACTACCGCGCGCTGATCGCCGCCTGCCAGGACGGCGGTTACGCTCTGCCGGCGGTCAACGTGGTCGGCACCAACGGGATCAACGCCGTCCTCGAGGCGGCGGCGAAGAACCGCTCCGACGTGATCGTGCAGCTGTCCAACGGCGGCGCCCGCTTCTACGCCGGCGAGGGCATGAAGGACGCGCTCCAGGCGCGCATCCTCGGCGCCGTGTCGGCGGCCCAGCACGTCCATCTTCTGGCCGAGCAGTACGGCGTCTGCGTCGTCCTGCACACGGACCACGCGAACAAGGGTCTGATTCCCTGGGTCGAGGGCATGATCGGCCATGGCGAGGAGCATTTCCGCCGCACCGGCCGGCCGCTGTTCAGCTCGCACATGCTCGACCTGTCTGAGGAGTCGCTGGACTTGAACCTGTCGGAATGCGCCCGCATCCTCAAGCGCCTCGCCCCGCTGGGCATGAGCCTGGAGATCGAGTTGGGCGTGACCGGCGGCGAGGAGGACGGCATCGGGTCGGAGGATCTGGACGCCGCCAACAACGCCCACCTCTACACCCAGCCGGAGGACGTGCTGCGCGCCTACGAGGAGCTGTCGCCCATCGGCCATTTCTCGGTCGCGGCCTCCTTCGGCAACGTGCACGGCGTCTACGCCCCGGGCAACGTCAAGCTGCGCCCGGAAATCCTCGGCGCCTCGCAGGCCCTGGTGTCGGAGCGTCACGGCGGCGGTGCCAAGCCGCTGGCCCTGGTGTTCCACGGCGGTTCGGGGTCGGAGAAGGAGAAGATCGCCCAGGCGGTCGGCTTCGGCGTGTTCAAGATGAACATCGACACCGACACCCAGTTCGCCTTCGCCGAGTCCATCGGCGGCTTCGTGCTGGAGAATCAGGCGGCCTTCCGCCATCAGATCGACCCGCAGTCGGGCAAGCCGCTGAAGAAGCTGTACGACCCGCGCAAGTGGCTGCGCCTGGGCGAGCAGGGCATGGTCCGCCGCCTCGACGAGGCCTTCGCCGATCTGGGCGCCGCCGGCAAGTCGCTGGCCGGCTGATCCGTCGGGGATCGGGGGTGGGGGGCCGGCATGGCCGCTCACCCCTACACCGACGGCGGCACCGCGATCACCGGTTCCGGCGGCGTTGCAACCATCGCCGGAGCCGGGGCCGGGGTCGAGGTCAGGACCGGCGCCGGAGGCGCTGCGAAATCCACGGCCAGCTGCTCCACCGTCATCGATCCGGCGCCCGCCGCCACCTCCGCGCCGAACTGGAAACCCAGAATCCAGTCCGTCTCGTTGACGATGCCGCGTCCCTGAAGCTCGTCCAGCAGCCCGTCCAGGTCCAGCGTCCCGGCCAGCCGGTCGTCGCCGTATTGCAGGACCGTGTATTCCCAGTCGATCGGGTTGCCGTCCACCCCGCCGCTGAACACCGGCTTGTTCCACAGCGTGGCCTTCCCCTGCGCGTCGCCCAGCGTCGCGACCGGCTCACCGGCGGGGGTGAAGTAACCGCTGTGCAGCCACACCATGACCTCGTCGGTCACCCCTTCGATCCCCTTCTTCGGGTCGTCGCCGATCCACAGGCTGACGGCGACGTTGTAGAGGTCCGGCGCACCGGTCAGTCCGACCTTGTAAGTCACGTCGAAGTTCGGCAGGTCGGCGATCCGCGCCGGCAGGACCTTGCTGGTGGATGGCGCGTCGTTCCACGGGTTGACCCCGTGCGTCAGCTCGGGGTAGGCCCGCACCGGGTAATTCTCGTAGGTCAGGGCCCGCCGGCTGTCGTAGGGCCAGTTCCAGCTGATCACCGTCCCGTTGGGAAAGGTCGCCTCGTCGATGGCGATGGACTGGGTGAAGTCCTTGCCGTTGCGGTAGCCGCCCGGATTCCAGACGTTGCTGCTGGCTGCCCAGCCGCCCACCTCCAGGCGGTCGGCGCTTCCCGTCAGCTTGGTGGTCATGATGGGTCCCCGCTCCGTGGTTTCCGGTCCGGCGTCGGGGCTTCAACAAGGGCGGAGGGCGATGATCGCGGCAGCGCTCACCGCCCCACGGACAGCTGGCGGTCGATGTCACGGGCGAGGCGATCCATCGGGCTCTCCGGCTCGATGACGTCGTGCCACTTGTTGTGCCAGTGGAAGCAGAAGGCGCCGGGGAAGAAGCTGTCGAGATCGAAGGCGACCGGCGACGCCCTCAGGAAATCCCTGAAGTGCAGCACGGGATTGTCGATCCATCCGGCGTCGAACCAGGGGCACGGCAGCACCAGAATGTCCATCGGCGTGTCGTACACCAGACCGGCCTGTTGGAAACCCCAGCCGCGCCCCCGTTTCCGGATGAACTCGATGTTGCCCCTCATCGCCTCCGACCGGGGCGTGGGGGAGATGTAGAGCGCGCCGTTGGGATAGCTCTGCTGTTCCCAGCGGTAGGCCAGGATCTTGCCGGGAAACTGGTTCAGGAGTGGCGTGACGCTCCTCAGGAACAGGCAGTCGAGGTCGAACCACACACCGCCGTATTTGTAGAGCAGGATGTAGCGGACGATGTCGGAGTAGAAGGACGCGTCGAGCGACCGCCCGAAATCATTCCCCTCGAGAAAGGTCCCGCGGCATTCGTCGCGCTCGGAAAAGGCGCGGATCTCGGCGTATTGTCCGATGTCGTCCCGATGCGCGTTCTCGACGCCGTTCCGCGTCCACAGGATGATTTTGTTCGCGCGGCCACGGACATTGAACAGGTAGCAGCTTTTGATCGAGATGAGGTGCTTCTCGTTCAGCGCGCCGTCCCAGTAGGCGTGGAAGGTGAGCGGCTCCGCCGGAGGCGTCTCGTCCTTGATGAGCTTGGCGACTTCGAGCGCCAGAAGTTCGTGGGCGAAATCCTCCGGCGCGAATTTCAGCACTTCCATCCATGGCCCCTTCACGACGCCGGTCTTGGGACATTCTTCCGTCGCGTGCGGTTATGCAACAGGTCCGGCGCGGCCGGCAACCTCCTCCCGGACGGCGGCGGGCGTCCGGGAGGAGGTTGCCGGCCTCTCCTGCGCAGGCCGTCACTTGCCCTTGCGGGTCAGCAGGAAGGCGAAGACGCCGATGGTCACGACGAACACGCTGACGGCGCCGACCAGGGCGATGTAGGTGGTGGTGTCGAAATGCATGGCGCGATCTCCTTGGTGGCCGGGAATGACGGGATCAGGGACCGAGGAAGACGGTCTCGTGCTGGACGGTCAGCCCGTCCGGCTGGCGGGTGACGACGAAGGCCGTGGGGGTCGATGGCTGGCGCAGCGCCTCCTTCGGCACGCGGACCAGCACGCGGTGGGTCGCCACGCTGTCGGGATCGGCCTGGATCAGGACGGAGCCGTCCGCCGCCGCGTCTTCGCCGCCGGCCACCGACAGGGCGGCGCCGGGAAGCCCGCTGACGGACAGGCGGTAGCTCTGGGCCGCACGCGTCATGTTCAGGACCTTGACCGTGTAGGCGTTCTGGATCTCGCCGTTGGACAGGGTGACGAACAGCGGCGCGCGGTCGCGCAGGATGTTCACGTCCACCTTCGGCTTCAGCACCAGCCCGGCGGCCATCATCCCGCCGACGACGACCAGCAGCAGCGTGTAGATGATGGTGCGCGGGCGGACCGGCTTGAACGCCGGCTTGGCGCCGTTGGCCCGCGCGATCTGGGCGTTCAGGGAATCGAAGCGGACCAGATCGCCGGGCCGCCCGATCCTCGCCATCACGTCGTTGCAGGCGTCCACGCACAGGCCGCAGCCGATGCAGGCGAGCTGGGGGCCGTTGCGGATGTCCACCCCGGTCGGGCAGACATGGACGCAGGCCCCGCAGTCGATGCAGTCGCCCAGCCCCTTCGCCTTGCGCTCCTCCCAGCTTTGCGAGCGCTTCAGATGGCCGCGGCCCTCGCCCCGCCAGTCCTCATAGGTGACGGTCAGGCTCTCCTCGTCCTGCATCGCCGCCTGGAAGCGCGGCCAGGGGCACATGTAGATGCACACCTGCTCGCGCGCGTGGCCGGCCAGCAGATAGGTGGTCGCGGTGAACAGCCCGACGAACAGCAGCACGGTCGAGGACGCCTCGAACCGCAGCATCTCCAGCGCCAGGGTCGGGGCGTCGTTGAAATAGAAGACCCAGGCCCCGCCGGTCAGCAGCGCGATGAGCAGCCACGCGGCGTGCTTGGCCGCCTTCTTGCCCAGCTTGGCCGGCGACCAGGGGGCGTGGTCGAGGCGGATGCGGTCGCCGCGGTCGCCCTCGATCCGGCGCTCCACCCACAGGAACAGGTCGCTCCACACCGTCTGCGGGCAGGCGTAGCCGCACCAGACGCGCCCGGCGAGCGCGGTCGCCAGGAACAGGCCGATGGCCCCCAGGATCAGCGCGCCGGTCAGGTAATAGACCTGCTGCGGCCACAGCTCGATGAAGAAGACGTACAGGCGGCGGCCCGGCATATCCACCAGCACCGCTTGGTCCGGCGCGTTGGGGCCGCGGTCCCAGCGGATCCAGGGGGTGATGTAATAGAGGCTCAGCAGACAGATCAGCGTCAGCCATTTCAGCCGGCGGAAGGCGCCGGCGACCGACTTCGGATAGATCTTGTTGTGCCTGGCGTAAAGGCTGCTCTTGCGCGCGGGTTCCGCGGGGCGGGTGGCGGTTTGCGGCTCGGTGGTGGAAACGCTCATCATGCTCGTCCGTGGTTCGGCCCGCGGACATGGGTGCGGAGGGGGCAGAGCAGGGGCGGGCCGTCCCCCCAGGCTAGGGAGAGGGCGCGGCGCCGCCTTTGCGAATCCGCAAACGGATGGGGGTGGGGCGTCGATTTTCGCCGGAGGATGCGGTGGAGTGCGGGGCCTTTCCCGGCTCAGGGCAGCAGGATCGCCGACTGCCATTGCTGGAGGAAGCGCTCCCGCTTCAGCCGGTCGAGGAAGACCAGCAGGGCCGGGCTGAGGGCGATGGGGTGCAGCGGCGCCGCCGTGCTGGAGCGCAGGCCCGACGCCGACGCCTCCCGCTTGATGCCGGAGGAGATGGCGTAGAGGGCGGAGCGGTCGGCCACCACCTCCTGCCCGCGCGGCGACAGCAGATAGTCGATGAACGCCCCGGCGAGCTGCGGGCGGGGCGCCGTCCGGGGGATCACCGCGACGCGGGAGATGACCAGCGTGTAGTCCTCCGGCACCACGATGCCGATGGGCGCCCCCGCCGCTGCCCGCGCCCGCGCGTAGGAACCGAGGACGTTGTAGGCGATCAGCACCTCGCCCCGCTCCACCATGTCGAGGATCTCGCCGGAGCAGCAGGCCAGCCGCGCCTGGGCGTTGCCCATCACCGCGACGAGCTGCCAGTACTGGCCGAACAGCAGGGCATCGTGGGAGGCCAGCAGATAGCCGATGCCGCTGGTGGCGGTGTCGTAGGTGGCGACCCGCCGGCTGAAGCGTGCCGGGTCGTCACGCAGCAGCCGGATCAGCGCGGGGCGCGTGCGCGGCGCCTGGGCGTCGGGCAGCAGGTCGCGGTTGTAGGCGATCACCGCCGGTTCGAAGGTGAAGCCGAACGCCTCGTCCCGCCAGTTCGCCCAGTCCGGCAGCGCGTCCGTCAGGGCGGAGCGGTGAGGCTGGGTGTAGCCGTCATTGACCAGCTTCACCTGCAGGTCGGAGGCGGAACTGATGAGCAGGTCGGGAGTCTCCGCCGCGGCTCCCTTCGCTGGAACGGTCACCGCCTCGGCGTAGAGGTCGGCGGTGTCCATGTCCTTGTACTCGACGGTGACGTCGGGGTGGAGCTGCTGGAAGTCGAGGACCAGCGGCTCGATGGCCTGCCGGTCGGTGGCGGAATGGATGCGCAGCCGCTCCCGCTCGCCGCCGGGGGCGGGGTAGGTGAGCAGTTGCGCCGCCTGCGCCCAGGGCGCCCAGAGCAGGGCGGCGAGGAGCAGCAACGGCAGCAGGGCCCGCGCGGCCCCCGCTCCTGCCGCGGCGGTGCCGCCGTCCGCCGTCGGGAAGTCGATGCGCGCGATCAGTCCGCCGCCGGGGCGGTCGAGCAGGGACAAATCCGCTCCGTGCGCCTCCACCACCGAGGTGACGATGGCGAGGCCCAGCCCGCTGCCCGCCACCCCGGCGGCGGAGCTGCCGCGCCCGAACCGCTCCAGCACGCGGCGCTTCTCGGCGTCCGGCACGCCGGGGCCGCGGTCGGCGATCTCCACGCGCAGGCCCCGCCCGTCCGGCCGCTGGGTCAGGGTCAGGTCGATGGGGCCGGACGGGCCGGCGTACTTCACCGCGTTGTCGAGCAGGTTGGTCAGCGCCTCGCGCAGGCTGATGGCGTCGCCGGGGACGGTGGCCGTCTCCGCCGCGCGGTCGATGTCCAGGCGGATCGCCGTGTCGCCGGCCACCGCGCGGGCGCGCTGGAACACCTGCTCCAGCAGGGCGCCGAGGTCGACGTCCTCGGGCTTCAGCGCCTCGCTGCGGTGGATCACCATGGCGTGGTTGAGGAGCTGGCTGGTCAGCTGGCTGGCCTCCACCGCGTTGCGGTGCACGCGCTGGGCGATGCGGTGGAGCGCGTCGGGATCGTCCTCGTCGATGGCGAGTTCGGCCTGCAGGCGCAGGCTGGCCAGCGGCGTGCGGATCTGGTGGGCGGCGTCGGCCAGGAAGGTCTGCATGGTGTCGAGGTTGGATTGGAGCCGGGCCATGAGCTGGTTGATCGCCTGGACGAGCTGGGAGACCTCCTGCGGCGGCGGCATGGCGATGGGGGAGAAATCGTGGGGCTGCCGCTCGCGGATCATCCGCTCCAGCGAGCCCAGCGGGGCCAGCGCCTGCCGCACGCCGAACCAGATCAGCCCGCCCGCCGCGACGACGGTGAAGGCGATGGGCAGGAAGGCGTTCGCCAGGATGTCGCGGGCCAGAGCCCCGCGCTCCTCCCGCGTCTGGGCGACGGCGATGGTGACCCAGCCGCCAAGCTCCGGCTGCGTGGCGAAGCGCTTCAGGACGGCGACGCGCACCGGCATGCCGCGGAAGGTGGCGTTCTCGAACCGGGTGGCGGAATCGCCGCCCGCCGCGCCGGCGACCCCGGCCTTGGCGGGGGCCACCGGCAGGTCGTGGTAGCCGGTGACCAGCTCGCCGTCCGGGGCGGTGATCCGGTAGAACACGCGGTCGCGCCGCGCCTGGGCCAGGATGCCAAGCGAGGAGTAGGGCAGGTCGACGGAGAAGCGCCCGTCCTCCACCCGCACCGTGTCGGAGATCGACAGCGCCGACGCCATCAGCAGCCGGTCGAAGGCGGCGTCGGCGGCGCGCTGGGCGTAGGCGCTGATGAACAGGAACAGCCCGGCGGTCAGGACGGCCAGAACGCCGAGCAGCCGGATGAACAGCCGTCGCCGCAGCGAGAATCCCTCAGCCTTCGGCACACACTTCCGCCACATACCCCAGCCCCCGAACCGTCCGGATCTCCACCGACGCGCCCTCCAGCTTGCGCCGGAGGCGGGAGACATACAACTCGATGGCGTTCAGCGCGGTGGGCTGGTCGAGGCTGAACAGCCGGTCCATCAGGTCCTCCTTGGACAGGACGGTGTTCAGGTTGCTGAGGAACAGCTCCAGCAACCGGAACTCGCGGCCGCCGAGATCGACGGGGCGACCGTCGACCAGCACCTTCTTGGCCGCGGCGTCGAAGACCAGATTGCCGAACTGCGTGCGCGAGGAGGCGAGCCCGTGCGAGCGGCGCAGCAGGGCGCGGCAGCGGGCTTCCAGTTCCCGCAGGTCGAAGGGCTTCACGATGAAGTCGTCGGCGCCGAGGTCGAGCAGGTCGACCCGGACATTCACCTGGGAGCGGGCGGTCATCACCAGCACCGGCGTGGCGTCGCGGCGCTGGCGCAGGCGGTTCAGCAGCGTCTGCCCGTCCACCCCCGGCAGCATGATGTCGAGCAGGACGAGCTGGTACGCCTCCTGGCGCAGCAGCTCCTCCGCCTCGTCCCCGGTCGGCGCCCAGTCGACGGCGTAGCCCAGCTTGCGCAGCCGGTGGACGATGGCGTCGGCCAGATCCTCGGTGTCCTCGACGACAAGTATGCGCATGGTCCGCCTCCCGGTGCCGGGGCACCGTAATGCACAAATCAGTGCGCCATGAAGATGGGAATGGCGGGCGGTTCGCGCAGCACGTCGAGCGTCACGCCGCCCCACACCCGTTCGCGGACCCGGCTGTGGCCATAGGCGCCCATCACCAGCAGGTCGCAGCCGGCTTCGGCCGCCGTCTCCTGCAAGGCCCGCCCGACCGCCCGGCCGGACGCCGCGACCCGGCGGATCGACGCCGCCACGCCGTGCAGCGCCAGAAAGGCCGACAGGCGGTCGGGGTCGGACGCGCGTCCGGGGTCGGCGACGTCGGCCGACAGGATGACCGCCTTGCCGGCGCGCTGCAGGAGCGGCAGCGCCGCCGCGACCGCTCGCGCGGCGGCCGCCCCGCCGTCCCAGGCCACGGCCACCGCGGAGCCGACCGACGCCGGTTCGCCCGCCGGCGCCAGCAGCAGCGGACGGCCGGAGCCGAACAGGCTGGCCTCGATGGCCGGTCCCATGGCGTTGGTCCCGTCGGAGGTCTGGGCGATCACCACCAGATCGGCGAGCCGGGCCTCCTCCGCCAGCGTCTCGGCCAGAGGGCCGGTCGCCTGCTGCCAGGAGGCGGTCGGACCCTCCGCGCCCGCGACGCCGCCGGTCAGGCTGTCCGCCTCGGCGGCGGCGAAGCGGCCGCGGAACTCCTCGAACAGCTCCCGGGCGGTATCGACCACCCGCGCCTGATCCTCCTGCCCGATGCGGATGAGCTGCTCGACCAGCGCCTTGGGGATCGCGGCGCTTTCCACGGAGGTGCGGATCTCGACCTGCGGCATGACGCTCAACCCCTCCACATGGGCGCGGAAGCGGTCGGCGAGCAGAAAGGCCGTGGCGATGGCGCGGCGGTCCAGCGGCCGCCCGGTCAGGGGAACGAGAACCTTCTTGATCATCGGATTCGCTCCGTCACGATAGCCAGGAGGTGTGCATGAGGACTTCGTTGCTGCCGCGCCAGATCATGTCGAGCGCCACATAGGTGATGATGGCGAGACCGACCCAGCCGACCCAGCGGTGCTTGTGCAGGACATGCGCGATCATGTTGGCCGCAGCCCCCATCAGCACGACGGACAGCAGCAGGCCGATGACCAGGATGGTGGGGTGGTCCTTGGCTGCACCGGCCACCGCCAGCACGTTGTCGAGCGACATCGACACGTCCGCCACCACGATCTGCCAGATGGCGGCCCCCACCGTGACGCCCCCGACCGCCGCCCCGGCGGCGGCGTTTCCCGACACGCCGACCGGCGTGTCGGGGGCGTCCATCGCCTCGTCGGGCGCCACCTCGTCCGTCCCGTGGGAGCGCAGCTCGCGAAACATCTTCCAGCAGACCCACAGCAGCAGCACGCCGCCCGCGAGCGTCAGCCCGATGATGGCGAGGAGCTGGGTGGTGATCAGCGCGAAGAAGATGCGCAGGATGATGGCGGCGCCGATGCCCCAGAAGATCACCTTGCGGCGCTGGGCCAGCGGCACCGCGGCGGCCGCCATGCCGACGACGATGGCGTTGTCGCCGGCCAGCACGAGGTCGATGGCGACCACCTGTCCGAGGGCGGCGAGCTGCGACCAGAGATCCACGCTTTCCATGAAAATGTCCTTCGAGGGATGGCGGTCTTAGGTCGCGGGATGGCTGCCGGACGGCGAGGCGCTGCCGCTCTTGCCCGCCCCGTTGCCGCGGTAGCGCAGGACCATCGGACCGATCACCAGCAGGGCGGCGATGATCAGCAGGGCCGCCGAGATCGGGTGGGTCAGGAAGACCGAGGGGTCGCCCTGGCTGATCGCCAGCGCGCGGCGGAACTGCTGTTCGGCCAGCGGCCCCAGGATCAGACCGACCACGCAGGGCGCCACCGGCACGTTCAGCACGCGCATGCCGAAGCCGAGCAGCCCGATCACCCACAGGATGACCAGATCGATGACGTTGTTGTTCAGCGTGTAGGCGCCGAGCGACGAGAAGACCAGGATGCCGGCGTACAGCCAGGGCCGCGGGATCAGCAGCAGCTTCACCCAGAAGCCAACCAGCGGCAGGTTCAGCACCAGCAGGAGCACGTTGCCGATGTAGAGGCTGGCGATCATGCCCCAGACCAGCTCGGGGTTGTTGTCGAACAGCGTCGGGCCGGGCTGCAGGCCGTATTGCTGGAAGGCGGCGAGCATGATGGCGGCGGTCGCCGAGGTCGGCAGGCCGAGCGAGAGCAGCGGCGCCAGCACGCCGGCGGCCGACGCGTTGTTGGCGGCCTCCGGGCCGGCGACGGCCTCGATGGCGCCCTTGCCGAACTCCTCCGGCTTCTTCGCCAGACGCTTCTCCACCAGATAGGACAGGAAGGTCGGGATCTCGCTGCCGCCGGCCGGCAGGGTGCCGATGGGGAATCCCAGCAGGGTGCCGCGCAGCCACGGCTTCCAGGAGCGCGCCCAATCCTCGCGGCTCATCCATTTGGAGCCCTTGAGCGCGTAGATCTCCTCCGTCTCGAAGCGATGGCGGGAGGCGACGTAGAGCGTCTCGCCCACCGCGAACAGGCCGACCGCGACGACCACCGTGTCGATGCCGTCGAGCAGCTCCGGAACGCCGAAGGCCAGCCGCGCCTGACCGGTCTGCATGTCGATGCCGACCAGACCCAGCGCCAGCCCGAGGAACAGGCTCGCCAGACCGCGGGCCAGCGAGCTGCCCAGCACCGCGGTGACGGTGGTCAGCGCCAGAACCATCAGCGCGAAATACTCGGCCGGGCCGAACAGCAGGGCCATCTTGACCATCAGCGGGGCGACGAAGGTCAGCGCCGCGGTGGCGATGGTGCCGGCGATGAAGGAGCCGATGGCGGCGGTCGCCAGCGCCTGGGCGCCGCGGCCCTGGCGGGCCATGGCGTGGCCGTCGATGGCGGTGACGATGCTGCCGGACTCGCCCGGCGCGTTCAGGAGGATGGAGGTCGTCGAGCCGCCGTACATCGCGCCGTAATAGATGCCGGCGAACATGATGAAGGCGGAGGTCGGCTCCAGCCCGTAGGTGACCGGCAGCAGCAGCGCCACGGTCAGCGCCGGGCCGATGCCGGGCAGCACGCCGACCGCGGTGCCCACCGTCACGCCGATCGCCGACCACAGCAGGTTGTAGGGCGTCAGCGCCACGAGGAAGCCGTGGCCCAGGGCGGCAAGGGTGTCCATTGTGCAGTTTCCTTCCCGAAGCGGGGGACCCGAGGCGGGGTCCCGAGGCTGGGCTTGTCCGGCGTCCTTACTCGGCGTCGGGGGACGTGAGCCGTTCGACGATGCTGCCCTCGGGCAGGTTCAGGCCGAGCCCGTAATTGAAGGCCACGAAGGTGAAGGCGGCGAGGGCCAGCCCGATGGCGAGATTGACCATAAGCCGCCGGCCGCCGAAGGCGCGGGAGACCGCGGCGAACAGGATGGTGGTGGAGGGAATCCAGCCCAGCGTGTCGAGCAGCAGGAACTGGACGGCCAGCCCCGCCGCGACCAGCGCCACCGCCCAGAGGTCCAGCTCCAGCCCCTCGGCGTGGGCGACGGCCCCGGCGAAGGCCTCGCGCAGCAGCGACAGGCCAACCAAAACGAGGCCGCCCGAGATCAGGTAGGGGAACAGGGCGGGGCCGACCACCGCCCGGCCGACGCTCGGGGTCAGCATGGTCTCGACCGCGATCAGGCCCCCAAGGGCGATCAGCCCGCCGCCCAGCACCGCCTCTCCGGCGCGCATGCTCCGACCGGTGGTCATCGCTTCATCCTCCCAGACTGTTTTTTGCGGACCGGTGGGCGCGGCGACCGCGCCCACCTGCTTCGGTCCTCACTTCACGAGGCCGATGTCCTTCAGCGTGCCTTCGATCTGCGCGCGCTCCTGCTTCAGGAAGGAGGCGAACTCGGCGGAGGGCTGGTAGAGGTCGATCCAGCCGCGCTGCTTCACGGCCTGCTTCCACTCGTCGCTGGCGACGGCCTTGGCGACGGCCTCCTGAAGTTCCTTCAACTCGGCCGGCTTGGCGGAGGACTGGGCGAAGACGCCGCGCCAGTTCACGAACTCCAGATCGACGCCCTGCTCCTTGAGGGTCGGCGTGTCGGAGCCCGGCAGGCGCTGCGGGGCGGAGACGGCGATGGCGCGCAGCTTGCCCGCCTGGAACTGCGGGGCGAACTCGCTGTAGCCGCCCATGCCGAGCGTCACATGGCCGCCGAGCGCCGAGGCCAGCAGCTCGCCGCCGCCCGCGGTGGCGACGTAGTTCACCTTGTTGGGATCGACGCCGACCGCCTTGGCGATCAGCCCGGCCAGGATCTGGTCGCTGCCGCCCGCCGAGCCGCCGCCCCAGGACACCGAGCCGGGGTCCGCCTTGAACTTCTTGATCAGGTCGTCGAAGGTCTTGATGGGCGAATCCGGCGGGACGACGATGGCGGTGTACTCGCCCGTCAGCCGGGCCAGCGGGGTCACCTGATCGAGCGTTACCGCCGATTTGTTGGTGACGATGGCGCCCAGCATGATCTGGCCGCCGACCAGGATCGTCGGCGTGCGCTTCTTGGCGGTGACGAACTGGGCGAGGCCGACCGTGCCGCCGGCGCCGGGGATGTTCACGACCTGGATGCCCGACGCCAGCTTCTGGTCCTGCAGAACCTGCTGGAGGGTGCGGGCGTGCTGGTCCCAGCCGCCGCCGGGGCTGGCCGGGGCGATGATCTCCAGCCCCTTGATCTCGGCCAGCGACGGGGTGGCGGCGAGGGCGGCCGTGGCGAGGACGGCGGCGGTCAGGACGCCCTTCACGGCGCCCGGCATGCGGATGGTCATGACGCTTCGCTCCATGGCTTTGTTTTTGGGGTATGTTTGTTTTGAAAACCGGTGGCCCGCCGCCGGCTGTCGGTCACTTGACGAGGCCCAGCTCGGTCAGCACGCCTTCGATCCGGGTGCGCTCGTCCTTCACGAAGGCGGCGAAGCGGTCGGGCGGCAGGTAGAGGTCGATCCAGCCACGCTCCTCGGCGATGCGCTTCCACTCGTCGGTGCGGACCATGGCGCCGACCGCGTCGTCCAGGACCTGCTTCTCCGACGCCTTCAGGTTGCCCGGCGCCATCACGGCGCGCCAGTTCACCAGCTCGACGTCCACGCCCTGCTCCTTGAAGGTCGGGACGTCGATGCCGGGAAGGCGCTGCGGGGAGGAGATCGCCAGCGCGCGCAGCTTTCCGGCCTGGAGCTGCGAGGCCATCTCGTTGTAGCCGCCGGTCGCCACGGTGATGTGGCCGCCCAGCACCGAGGCCATCATCTCGCCGCCGGCGCCGGCGGCGATGTAGTTCATCTTGGACACGTCGCCGCCGATCGCCTTGACCAGCAGGCCGTAGAGGATGTGGTCGGGGCTGCCGACGGCGAAACCGCCCCAGGAGACGGAGCCGGGATCGGCCTTGAACTTCTTCACGAGGTCGTCGAGCGTCTTCAGGGGCGAGTCCGCGGCAACGACGATGGGCTGGTACTCGCCGGTCAGGCGGGCCAGCGGGGTCACCTGATCGAGCGACACCGGCGACTTGTTGATCAGGATCGCCCCGATCATGCCGAGGCCGGAGATCATCAGGCCGGGGTTGCGCTTCTTGGCGGTGACGAACTGGCTGAGGCCGATGGTGCCGCCCGCCCCCGGAATGTTGACCACCTGGACGCTGGAGGCCAGCTTGTGGTCCTGCAGGACCTGCTGCATGGCGCGCGCGTGCTGGTCATAGCCGCCGCCGGCGTTGGCGGGGGCGATGATCTCCAGATTCTTGATCTCCGCCGACGCGGGAGCGGCGAACAGGGCGGCAGCGGCCAGCACGGCCGCCGCCAGCATCCCCTTGGCGGGGTTGCCGAGGCTCATGGTGTTTCCTCCGAATGGACTTTTTTGTTTTTTAGAACGGCGCTTGGTGCGCCTTACGGTGCCTTGGCGGCGGGGTGCTGCGGGCGCGCCTCGTAGAGGAGGACGGAGCCGCCGGCCCCCGCGCCGCAGGCGGCGCCATAAAAAAGCGGGGTTCGCTGGTCCGCCGATGCGGTCTTCGCCGTGGGTTCCGCCGGCTTTCGGGCTGCGGATTCGGTCGCCATGGTGGAGGTTCCGGAAACGGTGGTTGGTTGTTCCAACTGTTTAACAGGCGAACCTGTCATGAACCTGTCAGCCACCACCCGGGCACGCAAAATTTCGGCGCTCCACCCGGAAGAGGCGGAGACCGGTTCGCGGCGGTTTTTCCCCGCCGGGGTGATGGGGAGGTGAGCGCCTTGCCCCCTCCCTAACCCTCCCCCGCTATCGCAGGGGAGGGGACGAAATCTCCCTCCCCTGCGAAGCGGGGGAGGGCCGGGGTGGGGGCAAACGCCCCCGGAACCTACCCCACCACCAGCAGGAACAGCCCCTGGCCGAGATAAACGGTGCCGGTCAGGGCGACCAGACGCTGGCTCCAGCTGCGGAACTGAGCGTCGCTCATGGCGTCGAGCACGCGGCGCGACAGGTTCGTCCCCAGAACGGCCATGCCGATGCAGGTGAGCGTCACCGTGATGTCCAGCGCCTCCGTCTCCGACGCCGCGACGAGGGAGCCGAAATAGACCGTCTTGAACAGGTGGCCGAAGACCTGCATCGTCGCCTTGGTCGCGACGACGCTCTGCCGCGACAGGCTGGATTTCACGAAAAAGACGTCGAGCAGCGGCCCCGAGATGCCGGCGATCAGCTGCACCCCCATGCACAGCAGGCCGGCCAGCGTGCTGTGGCCGCGCCGCGACACGTTGGGCGACCAGTGCGCCGGAACCGCCATCGCCATGAAGGGCGACAGCCCCAGCACGATCAGCGCCTCCGCCTTGCCGGGCACGTAGCGGATCAGGGTGAAGACGCCGACCGCCACCGCCCCGCCCAACAGGAACCGGGCCACGATCCCCCATTGCACATGCCGCCGCCACAGCCACGCCCGCCAGCCGTTGGCGGTCATCTGCGTGATCCCGTGCAGCAGCATGGCCGATGACACCGGCAGCAGCACCAGCAGCAGCCCCATCAGCACCATGCCGCCGGCCATGCCGAACAGCCCCGACAGGAACGAGGTCACCAGCGCCGCAAGGCCGAGTCCGAGTGTCAGGGGAACCGTCAGCATCCCGCTCATCCGAAAGTTCTTTTTGGCTGTGGTCGGCATGATGCTCCCGGCACGCTTGCGCCGCAAACGGGATTGTCTGATGCTGACCCCCAGGAAATGTTGGGGTGAATGGGGAGGGGGTCGGATGCGGCGCCTGCCATCGCTGAACGCCTTGCGGGCGTTCGAGGCCGCGGCCCGGCACGGCAGCTTCACCGGGGCTGCGGGCGAACTGAACGTCTCGCAGGCCGCGGTGAGCCGCATGGTCCGCCTGCTGGAGGAGCGGATGGGCTTCCCGCTGTTCGAGCGGCGGGCCAACGCGCTGGAGCTGACCGACCGTGGGCGGGCGCTGCAACCCGGCCTGACCGGCGCCTTCGACGCGATCGCCGACAGCGTGGAGCGGGTCGCCGCAATGCGCGACGGCCCGGTGTTGACGCTGGGGGTGGGCGCCACCTTCGCGGTGCGCTGGCTGATCCCGCGCCTGTCAGCCTTCCACGAGAGCCACCCCGACGTGGAGGTGCGCATCGCCACCGGCGGCGCCGGCGCGCCGATCCGCGAGGACTGGACCTGCGCCCTGCTGCTGGGCGACGGGCATTGGCCGGGCTACGAGGTGGAGGAGCTGTTCACCGCCGACATGCTGCCGGTCTGCGCGCCCGCCCTGGCGCGGAGCCTGCGCCGTCCGGAGGATCTGCTGTCGGCGACGCTGCTCTCGGTGTCGCACTGGGCGGACGACTGGCCGCACTGGTTCGCCTCGGCGGGGCTGGCGCCGCCGGCCGTGAAGGGGTTGTCCTTGGGCAGCTACGCCATGACCCTGCAGGCGGCGGCGGACGGGGTGGGGGTGGCGCTGGGCGCGCGGCTCTACATCGCCGACGATCTGGCGGCGGGCCGGCTGGTCACGCCCTTCGCGCTGGCCGTGCCGATGGGGCGGGCGTGGTATCTGGTCTCGCGGCCGGCGCGGCACCGGGAGCCGGGCTTCACCGCCTTCCGGGACTGGCTGCGCGCCGCGGTCGGATCGCCGGACCCCGAAAAGAAAAGACCGCCGGAGATGGCCCCGGCGGTCTGAAGTCGCACTTTGGAGAAACGTCACTCGGCGGAACCACGCGCGTGGCGCGGCCTGCCGACTGGGTTTCAAAGGATAACCGAACGAAAACACTTATACTAGTATATCACTAAGAGCGCAAGCCCTTTCGCTCACATGACGGCGCCCATCTGCCAGGGCGTGAACTCGTCGGAGCCGAAGCCCAGCTCCTCGCTCTTGGTCTTCCGGCCCGACGCGGTGTCGAGGATGAGCTGGAAGATCGCCCGCCCGACCTCCTCGATGGTGGCGTCGCCGGTGGCGATGGGGCCGCAGTCGATGTCCATGTCGTCGGGCATCCTGCGGTAGAGCGGCGTGTTGGTGGCGAGCTTCAGCGACGGCGTCGGCTTGCAGCCGAAGACGGAGCCGCGGCCCGTGGTGAAGCACAGCACGTTGGCGCCGCCCGCCACCTGGCCCGTGGCCGACACCGGGTCGTAGCCCGGCGTGTCCATGAAGACGAGGCCCGGCCCGGTGATCGGCTCGGCGTAGCGCACCACCTCGACGAGGTTGGTCGTGCCGGCCTTGGCGACCGCGCCCAGCGACTTCTCCAGGATGGTGGTCAGGCCGCCCTTCTTGTTGCCGGGCGACGGGTTGTTGTTCATCTCGCCGCCGGTGCGGCTGGTGTAGTCCTCCCACCAGCGGATGCGTTCGACCAGCGTCTCGCCGACCGCCGGGCTGACGGCGCGGCGGGTCAGCAGATGCTCGGCGCCGTAGACCTCCGGCGTCTCGCTCAGCACCGCGGTGCCGCCGTTGCGGATCAGCAGGTCCACGGCGTGGCCGAGCGCCGGGTTGGCGGTGATGCCGGAATAGCCGTCCGACCCGCCGCATTGCAGCGCCAGGATCAGGTGGCTGGCCGGCACGGTCTCGCGCGTCACGTCGTTGACGCGGGGCAGCAGGGCGCGGATGCGCTCCACGCTCGCCCGCACGGTGGCGGCGGTGCCGCCGCTGTCCTGGATGGCCAGCGTCTGCAGCGTGTCGCCGACGGTCAGCCCCTCGACCTCCACCAGCTTGTCGATCTGGTTCACCTCGCAGCCGAGGCCGAGCACGAGCACGGCGGCGAAGTTCGGGTGGCGGGCGTAGCCGGCGATGGTCCGGCGCAGCGCGTCGATGGCGTCGCCCTGGGAACCCATGCCGCAGCCGTAGGAATGGGTCAGCGCGACCACCCCGTCGATGTTGGGGTAGGCGGCCAGCGCGTCGCCGCGGAACTGGTCGGCGATCATCCGCGCGGCGGTGGCCGAGCAGTTCACCGTGGTCAGGATGCCGATGTAGTTGCGGGTCGCCACGCGCCCGTCCGGACGGACGATGCCCTGGAAGGTGGCGCGCTCCGCCTCCGGCATGAGGTCGGTGGGGTGGACGTCGGCGCCGAAGGCGTAGTCGCGCTCGAAGCTGTCGCCCACGCCGATGTTGTGGACGTGGACATGGTCGCCCGGCGCGATGGGCGCGGTCGCGAAGCCGATGACCTGGTTGTACTTGCGCACCGGCTCGCCGAGCGCGATGGCCTGCACCGCGACCTTGTGGCCGGAGGGGATCGTGGTCCGGGCGACGACCTCGGTGTCGGGCAGGCGGGTGCCCTCCGGCAGGTCGGCGCCGGCAACGACGACGTTGTCCGCGGGGTGCAGGCGGATGGTCAGCGATGCCATCGGGATTCCTTTCACTCCCTAATGTTCCCTCTCCCCCTGGGGAGAGGGTCAGGGTGAGGGGGATGCGCGTGGCGGGACGTCCGGCACAAGCGCAACCCCCTGACCCGGCGCCGTTGGCGCCACCCTCTCCCCAAGGGGAGAGAGGTTTCACGTCAGAGCTTGTAGGCCTTCTTCGCCAGCGTGTAGGCGAGATCCACCGCCAGCTCCGCGGCCTCGTCCTCCTCCAGGCGGTGCTCGGCGACGAGGCGGGCCAGGAAGGCGCAGTCCACGCGGCGGGCCACGTCGTGGCGGGCCGGGATGGAGCAGAAGGCGCGCGTGTCGTCGTTGAAGCCGACCGTGTTGTAGAAGCCGGCCGTCTCCGTGATCATCTCGCGGTAGCGGCGCATGCCCTCGGGGCTGTCGTGGAACCACCAGGCCGGGCCGACGCGCAGCGCCGGGTAGTGGCCGGCCAGCGGCGCCAGCTCGCGGGCGTAGCTGGTCTCGTCCAGCGTGAACAGGATGATGGTCAGGTCGCGCTCGTTGCCGACGCGGTCGAGCAGCGGCTTCAGCGCCCGCACATACTCGGTGCCGGTCGGGATGTCGGCGCCCTTGTCGCGGCCGAAGCGCTCGAAGACGCCCGGGTTGTGGTTGCGGAAGCTGCCGGGATGGATCTGCATGACCAGCCCGTCGTCCAGGCTCATCTTGGCCATCTCGGTCAACATCTGGCCGCGGAAGATCTCCGCCTCGGCCGCCGTGATGGTGCCGCGCAGCGCCTTCTCGAACAGCCGCTCGGCGTCGGCGTCCGACAGGTCGGCGGTGGTCGCCGTGGCGTGTCCATGGTCGGTCGAGGTGGCGCCGCCGACCTCCTTGAAATACTGGCGGCGGTTGCGCAGGGCGGCGAGATAGCCGGCCCAGGTCGAGGTGTTCTCACCGGACAGCGCGCCCAGTGTCTCGACGTTGGCCTGGAAGCCCTCGAACTCCGGATCGACGACCGGGTCCGGGCGGAAGGCGGTGATGACGCGGCCCTTCCAGCCGCTCTCGCGGATGGCCCGGTGATGCTCCAGCGTGTCGAGCGGCGACTCGGTGGTCGCCAGCAGCTCGATGTTGAAGCGCTCGAACAGGGCGCGCGGCAGGAATTCCGGCTTCTGCAGGCAGGCGTCGATCTGGTCGAAGATTCGGTCGGCGCTGGCCCCGCTCAGCCGCTCCGTCACGCCGAACACCGTCTCGAAGGCGTGGTCGAGCCACATGCGCGTCGGGGTGCCGCGGAACAGGTGCCAGTTCTGCGCCAGCTGGCGCCAGATCTTGCGGGGATCGCTCTCCACCGCCCCGCCGTCCCTGCGCGGCACGCCCAGGCTTTCCAGCGTCACGCCCTGGCTGTAGAGCATGCGGAAGGCGTAATGGTCGGGCACCACGAACAGCGCCGCCGGGTTCGGGAACGCCTCGTTCTTGGCGAACCAGGACGGGTCCGTGTGGCCGTGCGGGCTGATGATCGGCAGGTGGCCCACCTCCGCGTACAGCCGGCGCGCGATGTCGCGCTGCGTGGGATCGCTGGGGAAGAGGCGGTCGGGGTGGAGCATCGTTCATCTCCGGAAAGAGGGATGCCGGACGGGAGTCCGGTGCCCATTTGAATGGGTGGTTCGGGTATGGCGCGCGGTGCCGCGCCGGTCATGTCCCGCACATCGGAATATATTAATATATCAGTTCCGAATGCAAGGACTTTGTGCGTCCCGCCCACAATTCTGTCGCCGGAACGCGCAATTCAAGAGGGTGCCCCTCAGAGGCGGCGCGAATCGTGGGCGGCGAAGTCCACGGCCCGCGGGCGGTAGCCGCTGGTGAAGAGGGGGGAGGAGATCACCATGTCGGCGGTCGCCTCGTTGCAGGCCATCGGGATGTTGTAGAGCGTGGCGAGGCGGGTCAGCGCCTTCACGTCCACGTCGTGGGGCTGGGCGGTCATCGGGTCGACGAAGAAGACCAGCAGGTCGATCCGGCCTTCCGCGATCATCGCGCCGATCTGCTGGTCGCCGCCCAGCGGACCGCTTTTCAGCGAGGTGATGTCCAACTGGGGATGGGCCTCCCGGACCAGCCGGCCGGTGGTGCCGGTGGACCAGAAGACGTTCCCCTCCAGCGCGTGGATGTTGGCGCCGAGCCAGCCGATCAGGTCGGGCTTGCGGGCGTCGTGGGCGACGAGGGCGATGCGTTTGCGGTCCACGGTGAACGTCCTTGCGCTGTGCGCTCCGTGGTGGAGCTTTCATCAATATACTAGTATACTTTTGGATGGCGCAACGCGCTTCCCGATGGGACAAACCGGCGCGGAACCGGGACGCCGCGCGGGGCCAAGGCGTTTGACCCACCCCGCCGGGTATTAGTATATTGCAATGAAGGGCCGACCGTCCGCGGCGTCAACCAGCGGGTTCGACGCCGGCATTCCGGAGCGCCGGCGCCCTTGAACAGTCCTGGCAGGAGCGGGTGTTGAAAAAGGCGGCGCAGACATCGACGGTGGATTCATCGACGGCGGTTTCGGAACAGGCGGCGGGCGTCAAGGCGCGGACCCGGCGCCGCACGGCGGCGGCGGTCGCCCGCCCGGCCCAGCGCGGCACCACCGTGGCCGCGACGATCTACCGCGACCTGCGCAACGAGATCGTCTCGCTCCGCCGCAAGCCGGGCGAGCCGGTCGCGGAGAAGGTGATCGCCCAGGATTACGGCGTCAGCCGCACCCCGGTGCGCGAGGCCGTGCTGCGTCTGGCGGACGAGGGGCTGATCGAGATCTTCCCACAGTCGGGCACCTTCGTGTCCCGCATCCCGCTGGGCGCCCTGCCGGAAGCCATCGCCATCCGCAAGGCGCTGGAGGAGGCGACCGTCCGCTACGCCGCCAAGCGGGCCACCCGCAGCCAGATCGCCAAGCTGCGCGCCAACCTGGAACTCCAGCGCGAGATGGAGGCCGCCCAGAATTTCGAAGGCTTCCACCAAGCCGACGAGACCTTCCACGCGCTGCTGGCCGAGACCGCCGGCTATCCCGGCTTCTGGAGCCTGACGCAGCAGGTGAAGGTGCAGGTGGACCGCTACCGGCTGCTGACCCTGCCGGTGCTGGGCCGCGTGCCGGACGTGATCGCCGAGCATTCGGTCATCATCGAGGCCATCGCCAACAACGACCCGGAGGCGGCGGCCAAGGCCATCGACCTGCATCTGGACTATCTGCAGGTCACCATCGCCGACGCGCAGAAGGCCAACCCGCTCTATTTCACCGCCCCCTCGGAGGACGCGGCCGAGCCGGTCTGAAGGCTGCCTTGCGCTCTTGGCTTTGGACTGCGGCCGATTTCTAATATATCAGTCACAGTCCTCCCGACACCGCGCAAGACAGCCAGGAGACCGCGATGCAATCGTACTACCGCGCCGATCCGGCCCGCTACACGGGCATGACCTACCGCCGCAGCGGGCGGAGCGGGCTCGACCTGCCGGCCATTTCGCTGGGGCTGTGGCAGAATTTCGGCGGCACCGACGTGTTCGAGACCGGGCGCGCCGTGCTGCGCCGGGCCTTCGACCGTGGCGTCACCCATTTCGACCTCGCCAACAACTACGGCCCGCCGCCGGGTTCGGCGGAGGAGAATTTCGGGCGCGTCCTGGCGACCGACTTCAAGGCCCACCGCGACGAGCTGATCGTCTCCACCAAGGCCGGCTACGACATGTGGCCCGGCCCCTACGGAAGCTGGGGCTCGCGCAAGTACCTGACGGCCAGCCTGGACCAGAGCCTCAAGCGCATGGGGCTCGACTATGTGGACATCTTCTACTCGCACCGCGTCGATCCGCGCACCCCGCTGGAGGAGACGATGGGGGCGCTCGACCACGCCGTGCGGCAGGGCAAGGCGCTCTATGTCGGCATCTCCTCCTACTCGCCGGAGATGACCCGGCGGGCGGCGGCGATCCTCAAGGACCTCGGCACGCCCTGCCTGATCCACCAGCCCTCCTACTCGATGCTGAACCGCTGGATCGAGGGCGGGCTGCTCGACGCGCTGGAGGAGACCGGGATCGGCTGCATCGCCTTCTCGCCGCTGGCCCAGGGCATGCTGACCACCAAGTATCTGAACGGCCAGCCCACCGACGCCCGCGCCGCCAAGGGCGGCACGCTGAAGGCGCATTTCCTGTCGCCGGAGAATCTGGAGCGCGTGCGCGCCCTGGACGCCATCGCCACGCGGCGCGGCCAGACGCTGGCCCAGATGGCCATCGCCTGGGTGCTGCGCGACCCGCGGGTGACCTCCGCCCTGATCGGCGCCCGCAACGTCGAGCAGCTCGACAACTCGCTCGACGCGCTGAAGAACACCGCCTTCACGCCGGAGGAACTGGCCGAGATCGACCGCCACGCCGTCGATGGCGGGCTGAACCTGTGGCAGAACTCGTCGAACGCCGAAGCCGGCTGATCCGCCGAAAGCCGACATGAAAAGGGCCGCGCCGGGGATGCCGGCGCGGCCCTTTTTCGTGACCCTGCGTGCCTCAGCGCATCAAGAGATGGGGAAGCCAGAGGGAGAAGGCCGGGACATAGGTGACGAGGAGGAGGGTGACGAAGAGGGCACCGTAGAAGGGGAGGATGGAGCGCATAACCTGGCCGACCGAGATCTCGCCGATGGCGCAGCCGATGAACTGGGTGGTGCCGACCGGCGGGGTGTTGAGACCGAGCGCGCAGTTGATCAGCATGACGATGCCGAACTGCACCGGGTCCATGCCGTACTGCATGGCGATGGGCAGGAAGATCGGCGTGCAGATCAGGATCGTGCTCGCCATGTCCATGAAGGTGCCGAGCAGGAACAGGATGATGTTGATCAGCAGGAAGATGACCAGCGGGTTGGTCGAGATGCCGGCCATCAGCTCGCCGGTGATCTCGGCCACCTGATACAGCCCCATGATGTACTGGAACATCGTCGAGACGCCGATCAGCAGCAGGACCACGCCGGTCGTCTTGACCGTCTTGGCGGCGGCCGCCAGGAAATGGTCCCAGGTCAGCGTGCGGTAGACGAAGGTGGTGAGCAGCAGCGCGTAGATCACCGCGATGGAGGCGGACTCGGTGGCGGTGAAGACGCCCGACGTGATGCCGGCCAGGATGATCACGACGATGAGCAGGCCGGGGGCGGCGGCGGCGAAGGAGCGGCCCAGGATCGACCAGCCCGGGAAGGTGCCGGGGGGATAGCCGCGCTTGACCGCGACGTAGTAGGCCGCACCCAGGTTGCAGACCATCAGCAGCAGGGCCGGGACGATGCCCGCGGCGATCAGCGCGCCGATGGAGGCTTTGCCGCCGGCGGCCAGGGCGTAGATGATCATGTTGTGGCTGGTCGGCATCAGCGCGCCGACCAGGGCGGCGTGGGTGGTGACGTTGACGGCGTAGTCGGCGTGGTAGCCCTCGCGCTTCATCATCGGGATCATCACCGCACCCATGGCCGAGACGTCGGCGACGGGGGAGCCGGCGACGCCGCCGAAGAGGGTGCAGGCGACGACGTTGGACATGCCCAGGCCGCCGCGGATGTGGCCGACCATGTTCTTGGCGGTGGCGACGATCTTGTCGGCGACGCCGCCGTGGAGCATCAGTTCGCCGGAGAAGACGAAGAAGGGGATGGCGAGGAAGGAGAAGACGTTCATGCCGGACATCATCTGCTGGAAGATGACGGCGACGGGGAGGCCCTCGTAGAGGATGGTGCACAGCGCCGACAGGCCGATGGCGAAGGCGACCGGGATGCCCAAGACGAGGAAGCCGAAGAAGGTGACGGCGAGAATGGTCAGTTCCATGACGGCGCGACCTCCTCGCCGCGGATGATGGCGACGATGTGCTCGATGGAGAAGAGCACGATCAGGACGCCGGAGAGCACGAGCGGGATGTAGCGGACGGCTTCGGAGACGTGCAGGTTGGGGATGTAGTAGGGGGCGACGGAGGTGCCGAGGAGCCAGCCGTTGTAGGCCATGCAGGCGCCAAAGACGCCGACGAGGGCGTAGATGACGATCTCGACCTTGCGGCGGATGGCGTCGGGCAGCATGACGAGGAAGGATTCCAGGCCGATGTGGCCGGCGTCGCGCACCCCGACGGCGGCGCCGATGAGGGTGACGTAGAGGACCAGCACGATGGCCAGGCTCTCCGCCCAGGTCGGCGAGTTGTTCAGCACGTAGCGGCCGAAGACCTGATAGAACACCACACCGACGATGGCCATCAGGCCGACCATCGCCACGCACATCCCCGACCGCGCCAGCCGCGCGTTCACCCGCGTCAGCAGGCCCGCGCTCTGCGGGGGGCTGTGATCCATTGCTTGCAGCTCGACATCCATGCCGCCGGCTCCCCTCGAATGACGCGGCGCCGCCCTTCGGTCTGCCGAAGGGAAGCGCCGCGTTCGACTGTTCTTACTTCGTGTCCTGGATGCGCTTCACGAGGCCGTCCAGCTTCGGCGTGCTCGCGAACTGCTTGTAGACGGGAGCCATCGCGTCGATGAACTCCTGCTTGTTCGTGACCTCGACGATCTGGGCGCCGGCCTTCAGGACCACGTCCTTGGACTTCTGCTCACGCTCGTCCCACAGCTTGCGCATGTAGGGGACGGAGTCCTTGGCGGCCTTGCGGATGGCGGCCTGGTCGTCCTTGGACAGGCGGTCCCACGACACCTTGGAGAAGACCAGCACTTCCGGCGCCATCGCGTGCTCGGTCAGGGTGAAGTACTTGGCCGCCTCGAAGTGGCGCGAGGACTCATAGGACGGGTAGTTGTTCTCCGCCGCGTCGACGATGCCGGTCTTCAGCGCGGTGTAGACCTCGCCGAAGGGCATCGGCGTGGCGTTGGCGCCCAGCGCCTGGATCATGGCGACGAACAGGTCGGACTGCTGGACGCGGATCTTGGCGCCCTTCATGTCGGCCAGCGTCTTGTAGGGCTTGGCGGCCGAATACATGCTGCGCGAGCCGCTGTCGTAGAAGGCCAGGCCGATCATGCCCTGGCTTTCCATGGCGGCCAGGATCTCGTCGCCGATCGGGCCGTCCAGGACGGCGCGCATGTGCTCGGTGGAGCGGAAGATGAAGGGCAGGGCCGTCACCATCGTCTCCGGCACCACGTTGTTCAGCGGAGCGACGTTGATGCGCATCATGTCGAGCCCGCCGATCTTCAGCTGCTCGATGGTGTCCTTCTCGGTGCCGAGCGCGCCGTTCGGGTAGACCTTCACGCCGAGCTTGCCGCCGGTCCGCTCCTTGAGGAGCTTGTCGACGTACTTCACGGCCTCGACGGTCGGGTAGTCGGCCGGGTGGATGTCCGCGGAGCGGAAATCGCGGGCCATGACCGGGGTGGCGAGCAGGGTGCAGGCCGCGCAGGCGGCGAGAAGGGCGGCGCGGATACCGCGGGTCGAAAGATGCATAGCGTGTCCTCCTGGCGATTGTTCGGCAGCTTCAGGCTGGTTCTTTGGTTTGGACGGTCGGGTCCGGGAGCCGCCCGGCGCGTGTTCCCGCGCGCCGGTCAGCAGGTGATGTCATCCGGCGAGGAAGTCCTCGCGCGGGGGGGTGAAGATGTCGAGCAGAACGCCCGGCTCCAGCGCCACGACGCCGTGCAGGGCATTGGACGGCACCATGTAGCCGTCGCCGGTGCCGAGCCGCCGGGTGACGCCTTCGATGGTCACGTCGAAGGAGCCCTTCTCGACCACGGCGCACTGGACGTGCGGGTGACGGTGCTGCGGCCCGATGGCCCCAGTCTCGAACTCCACGCGCACCATCATCATGGCGTCGTTGTGGCCGAGGATCTTGCGGCGCACCCCGGCGCCCAGGTCCTGCCACGCCACCGCCTCGTCGATCACGAAAACGTCCGTGCTCATCCTCGTCTTCCCTTTACTAGTGCCGGCCACCCGTCAGCGGGCGAGCCAGCCGCCGTCCACCGGCAGGATCGTGCCGTGGACGTAATCGGACGCATCGGAGGCCAGGAACACCGCGGGTCCGCCCATGTCGGCGGGCTCGCTCCAGCGTCCGGCGGGGATGCGGGCCAGAATTTCGGCGTTGCGGCGCTCGTCGGCGCGCAGCGCGCTGGTGACGCTGGTCGCGACGTAGCCCGGCGCGATGGCGTTCACGTTGATGCCCTTGCCGGCCCATTCGTTGGCGAGCAGCCGGGTGATCCCGGCGATGCCGCTCTTCGACGCCGCGTAGGAGGGCACGCGGATGCCGCCCTGGAAGGACAGCATGGAGGCGATGTTGATGATCTTGCCCTTCCGCCCGTTGCCCAGCGCGTAGCGCCCGAAGGCCTGGCATAGGAAGAAGACCGACTTCAGGTTCACGTCCAGAACGGCGTCCCAGTCGGCCTCGGTGAAGTCCAGCGGGTCGTCGCGGCGGATCAGCCCGGCGTTGTTGACCAGGATGTCCAGCCCGCCGAGCGTGCCCACGGCCTCCTCCATCACCGTGGGAATCGGGGCGATGCTGGACAGGTCGGCGGGGATCGCGGCGAAGCGGCGGCCCAGCCCCTCGACCAGGGCGCGCGTCTCGTCCGGCGGGGTGCGCCCGGCCACGGCGATGTCGGCGCCGGCCCGCGCCAGGGCGACCGCGATGGCCTGCCCGATGCCGCCGTTGCCCCCGGTGACCAGGGCGGTCCTGCCGGTGAGGTCGAAGGAGTTGGTCATGACGGGGTGCTTTCTGTCTTCGTCTTCGACGGGGTGTCCGGCTGCGCGCCGGAGAAGAAGAAGGGGTTGGCCCCCTGGGTGTTCGGAACGGACTCCAGAAGCGCGCCGAGATGGATCGTCATCAGCCGCTCCGCCTCGGCCGGGTCGCGCGCCGCGATGGCGTCCACGATGCCGGTGTGCTCGGCCAGCACATGCGGGATGCGGCCCGGCTCCGGCAGGGTCAGGCGGCGGTAGCGGTCCACCTGCATCTTCACCTGCTGCGCCATGTTCCACAGGCCGGGGAAGCCGGCGATCTCGGAAATCAGGCTGTGGAACGCCTCGTCGGCTTCGTGGAAGCCGTCGAGATCGCCCGCCGCCATGGTCTCTTGCTGAAGCAGGATGTTGGCCCGCAGCGCTGCGATCTGGCTGCGCGCGGCACGGGCGGCGGCGTAGCGGACCGCGGTGCATTCCAGCGAGGTGCGGATCACCACCGCTTCGGGCAGGGCGTTCACCGGGATGCGGGCGACGAAGGTGCCGGACTGCGGGAAGATCTCGACCAGCCCGTCGTCGGCCAGCCGCAGCAGGGCCTCGCGCACCGGGGTGCGGCTGACGCCGAAGGACTCCGCGACGTGCTTCTCCACGATGGGCTCTCCCGGCTTGCGCCGCATGGCCACGATGTCCCCGCGCAGCGACCGGTAGATCTCCGCGGTGGCCGTCGCGCGGGCGGACAGGCGCGGTTCCTTGGCGGTTCCCACGACGGCTTTGGGCGCTTTCCCGGGCGCGGTCCCCGAAGCGGTTCCGGGCGGTTGGGCGTCCAGGGCGGGCCTGGAGGTCGAAGCCATTGCGGTCCTCCCATATGCCGGCCCGTGCCCCATCCGGGGCCGTTCCGTGCTGTTCCTTGAGGGAGAGCATATTAATATATCAGCGCTCCGCGCAAGCCGATTTTGAGGAAGGGACGAACATTTTTTCGGGGGGAGGGGAAACGTCGATGCCGGAGAGTTCCGCCAGCGCGGGCGGCCTCCGAGCGGTCCGGTGTTGCGGCGGGAGCCGGTGTGTGGTTGCGTGGCGCTCGCCCGGAGATTGCGAGGATATCCATGCCGCATGAGATGCACGAGGCCAATCGCAGGTCTTGGAACGCAGCAACCGTTGCGCACAACAGCCACAAAGGCGATCAGGCCGATTTCTTTCGGAAGGGCGGCAGCACGCTTTACGACGAAGAGTTGACTCTGCTTGGTGACATTGCGGGCATGGATCTCCTGCACCTTCAGTGCAACGCCGGGCAGGACAGTTTGAGTCTCGCGACTCTTGGCGCCAGGGTGACCGGCGTCGACATCTCCGACGAGGCCATCGGTTTCGCCTCCCGGCTTTCCG